>NZ_JAAFHA010000106.1 GCF_010365055.1 Rhodoferax sp. | reverse complement strand
AAAATCTATCTAACCATGAAGCCCTGAGCGCTGCAAATCACCAACACCCAAAACTAAATTTCGGAAATTTACAGAAAAGAAGTTGCTTTATCTCCAAAGACTTTCTGAAGCAAGCTCCAGCGTTTGAGAAGATGCTGGTGGACGACGGCATTCTGCTGTTCAAGTACTGGCTGACCGTCGACCAGGCGCAGCAGGAAGAGCGTTTTGCCGAGCGCCTGGCCGACCCACTCAAGCGCTGGAAACTCAGCGCGATTGATGTGAAAGCGCGGGAAAAATACGCTGAATATGGGCAGGCGCGTGACGTGATGCTCAAGGCCACGCACTCAAAAACCGCGCCCTGGACCTTGGTGGACTTCAACGACCAGCGCGCCGGTCGCCTCACGCTCATTCGCCACCTGCTCGACCACATTCCTGACCGCAAGGTCGCTGAGACCCTGGTTAATTTTCCTCCGCTGGGCCATGAGCCCCTGCGCGAGAAATTTGGCACTCCTCTGGAACCGCTCAGGACCAGGGATTAAGGCGATTGCTCGATCAGTAGCACGTCGGCTCAGGGGCCGGGGCACGGACTGATTCATCAAGCGACTTCAGAATGGCAGGAAATTGGGCTGCCACCTGGCGGGCACTTGTGACCGTCGGCTTACGCTGCGTACTTGACTTTCGGGAGACCTCCGTACGCCACCTCGGCATGGAGGTGGAGATGCCTTGGAGATGGCCGAACAAACTGAGATCCGATCTGTGCAAGACCTCAAACAGCCATCGAGTGCGCCTGAAGACTGACCTGAAGCCGCTCGCGCACCGCACGAAAAATGGCTGCCAGGTTGTCCATGGTGGGGTTACCCGTGGGCGACAACATGCGGTGCAAACTTTTGCTTGGCTTCGAGGTAAGCGTTGCGAGTTGCTCAAAACCGATGGTGGCATTGACAAGATCACGCAGGATCAGGCGGGCGGTTTCAGGTTTGCCATTGAGAAACAGTGTCGCGACCTCATCCAGGAGCGCCTGCGCCAATGAAGCATCGTTTTGGACGCGCTGGATGACGGTTTCTTTGAAATTTCTGGTCAGTGCCATCTTTTTTACCCTTTGTGTTTGCTGCGCGTTTTGGAAGCCATCATTTTCTTTCGTGATTTGGACTCAGCCAACAATTCTTTCGCTTTGTCGATGTCCCGTTGCTGACCGCGTTTGGCACCACCACCAAACAGAACAATGAGGGTGTCACCATCTTTGGCGAGGCAAATCCGTTAACCCGGCCCCCAGTCGATGACGTATTCACCCATGCCGTCAAACCGCTTGATACTGGCAGTAAGGCCAAGTTCCAATTGGAGCTTGGCTACGATCACCGTCGCCGCAGCCTGCCACGGCAGGCAAGCTATCAAACCATTTCTTGTACGAGTTTGAGGCATCCTCACGCAGGTACTCTTCGACTTTGATTGCGACATTTAATGTTAACAAGTACGTTACCTGTCATCATGAGCTTGGTGGATTCTATGCGTCGCCAGGAAAGACTTGCCCATCAAGAATCAACCTTGCCATGTGGCCCAAGCTCGGCCACCACGAGCGTCACACGAGCGGGTTGGACACCCCACTGGCCACATGGCCCGACGGCACATGTTGCGATGCGGCATCGACGTGCCCGGTCTGGTCGTCAAAGAAGAAATCGGGCTCGAACTCGCGCAAGAACTCGCCCTTGGGCAGGCCCCCCAGAAACATCGCTTCATCGACCTCGATGTTCCAGTTCATCAAGGTGCGTATGGCGCGCTCGTGCGCCGGCGCGCTGCGGGCGGTGACCAGTGCGGTGCGGATACGCATGCGGGACGTTCCAGCCTGTTGCAGGCGATGCAGGGCGACCAGCAGCGGCTTGAAGGGACCCGCCAGCAGGGGTTGCTGCGCCTTGTCGGTCTCGTGTTGTTGAAACGCCTGCAGGCCCTGGGCTTGATAGACGCGCTCGGCTTCATCGCTGAACAGCACCGCGTCGCCGTCAAAGGCGATGCGCACTTCATGCGGATAGGCCTCTCCAGCGTGAACCGATGCCGGGTAAACCTGCGCAGCGGGCACACCAGCGTCGAGCGCGGCGCGCACGTCGCTCAGGTGGGTGCTCAAGAACAGGTTGGCGTGCAGCGGTTTGAGGTAGCGCCACGGCGACTCACCACGCGTGAAGCTGCAGCGGATGATGGGCAGGCCATAGTGCGCCGCCGACTTCATGACGCGCAGGCCGCTGACCGGGTCGTTGCGCGACAGGATTACGACTTCGACCGGCTGGTTATTGCCCGCTTCTACCGCATTGAATGCCAGCAACTTTTGCACCAGCGAAAACGCCACGCCCGGTTTGGCGGGCAGGTCCAGGCGCTGCAGCTGCAAGGCCATGTAGGCACGGTCATCGCCCTGCTCGAAGACCTCGTTTTCTTCCTCAAAGTCAAACAAGGCACGGCTGGAGATTGCCACCACCAGCTTGCCCTCAAGCGAGGCGCTCATGACTGCAAAAACATCCGGTACACCGGGTTGGCGGTTTCTTCCACATAGGGATAGCCCACGGTGGCGACAAACTCGGCAAAGTCGGCATCATCGGCTGCGGGCACCTGCAGCCCGACCAGAATGCGGCCGTAGTCCGCGCCCTGGTTGCGGTAGTGGAACAGGCTGATGTTCCAGCCCGGGCGCATCAGGCTCAGGAACTTCAGCAGGGCGCCGGGCCGCTCCGGGAACACAAAGCGCAGCAACCGCTCGTCCTGCGCCAGTTTGGAATGGCCGCCGACCATGTGGCGGATATGCTCCTTGGCCAGCTCATCGTGCGTCAGGTCCAGCGCAGCAAAGCCATGCTTGGAGAACTTGGCGGCAATCTTGCCTGACTCGCCTTTGCCGTGCGTGGTCAGGCCCACAAACACATGGGCTTGCGCCGCGTCACTGATGCGGTAGTTGAATTCGGTCACATTGCGCGGGCCTCCGGACAAGTTGCCGATCAACTCGCAAAAACGCCGGAAACTGCCACGCTCTTCAGGAATCGTCACCACAAACAAGGCCTCACGTTCCTCGCCGACCTCGGCGCGCTCGGCGACAAAGCGCAGGCGGTCAAAGTTCATGTTGGCGCCGCACAGAATGGCGGCGTAGGTTTCGCCTTTGGTCTTGTGCGTGGCGACATACTGCTTGATCGCGGCCACGGCCAGCGCCCCGGCGGGCTCGACAATGCTGCGGGTGTCGACAAACACATCCTTGATGGCAGCGCAGACGGCGTCGGTGTCCACCAGTACAAAGTCGTCGACCAGCTTGCGGCTGATGCGAAAGGTCTCTTCGCCCACCAGTTTGACCGCAGTGCCGTCAGAGAACAGGCCCACGTCAGGCAGGGTGACGCGCTTTTTGGCAGCGACTGATTGCGCCATGGCGTCGGAGTCGTTCATCTGCACGCCGATCACCTTGATCTCCGGGCGCACCGCCTTGATGTAGTTGGCCACGCCAGAGATCAGGCCGCCGCCACCGATGGCCACGAACACGGCGTCGAGCCGCCCCTGGTGCTGGCGCAGGATTTCCATCGCTACCGTACCCTGGCCGGCAATGACGTCCGGGTCGTCAAAGGGATGCACAAAGGTCAGGCCCTGCTGCTCTTTCAATTCCAGAGAATGGGCGTAGGCATCGGAGTAGCTGTCGCCGAACAACACCACCTCGCCGCCAAAACCACGGACCGCATCGATCTTGAGCCGCGGCGTGGTGGTGGGCATGACGATGACCGCGCGCGCGCCCAGACGCTTGGCACTAAGCGCCACACCTTGGGCGTGGTTGCCGGCCGAGGCGCAAATCACACCGTTCTTCAACTGCTCGGGCGTCAGGTGCGCCATCTTGTTGTAGGCGCCGCGCAGCTTGAAGCTGTGCACCGGCTGCTGGTCCTCGCGCTTGAGCAGGACCGTGTTGTGCAGGCGCTGGCTCAGGGCGTGGGCCGGCTCTAGCGCGGACTCGACGGCGACGTCATAAACGCGGGCATTGAGTATTTTTTTCAGGTAATCAGCAGGTTTCAGGTGTTCGGTCGTCATAGGGGGCTTTGGTTAGCTGTCAATGATAAGCCCGCGGCTCAAGCGACAATCCTCAGCTTTTGAAGCACAAGGTGGGCAAATCATGGAATGCACAGTCAGTTGGACCGGCGCTTTGGGTACGCGCTCGGGCATGGGGTTTGTGGCAGAAACCGGCAGCGGTCACACGCTGGTCATGGATGGCGCACCGGACGCGGCCAAGCCTGAAAACGGCGGCCTGAATCTGGCGCCGCGCCCGCTGGAGCTGGTGTTGGCGGGCACCGGCGGCTGTACCGCTTATGACGTGGTGCTGATCCTCAAACGCGGTCGCCACGAGGTGCGCGGCTGCACCGTCAAGCTCAGCGCCGAGCGCGCCGAGGTCGACCCCAAGGTGTTCACCCGCATCAACATGCATTTCACGGTGTCGGGCAAAGGCATCCCAGCGTCTGCCGTGGAGCGCGCCATTGCCATGAGCCATGACAAATACTGTTCGGCCAGCATCATGCTGGCCAAGACGGCTGAAATAACGACCAGTTTTGAGCTGCTGGAGTTTTGATTTAGATCCGGTGCGCCACCGTCGTCATCAGCTTGGCGGCAGCGGTCATCAGGCTTTTCACGGGCGGCGGCAGTGGCACGGCCCCGGCTTTTTGCGCATCCACCGCGTGGCGCATCTCGTCGTCCTTCATCTGCGCCACGATGGCGCGCGAGGCGTGGTCATTGGCGGGCAGCAGGCTCAAATGACTCTCCAGATGGGCTTCCACCTGGTTTTCGGTCTCCACCACAAAGCCCAGGCTGATCGCGTCGCCGAGTCGCCCGGCCAGCAGACCCAGGCCAAAGGCCGAGCCGTACCACAGGGGATTCAGCAAGGACGGGCGCGCGCCCAGCTCGTTCAGGCGCTGCTGGGTCCAGGCGAGATGGTTGGTTTCATCGGCGCTGGCTTTGCTGTAGTGCGCGCGCAAGGCCTCGTTGTTGGTGGCAAAAGCCTGCGCGGTGTAGAGCGCCTGGGCGCAGACCTCGCCGACGTGGTTGACCCGCATCAGCGCGCCGGACTGGGCTTTTTCGGCATCAGTGAGCTCCGTAGCGTCGCCGGCCAAGGTCGGGCAGGCGCGCTCGGCGTGCGGCGTGACAAACAGCGTGCGCAGGGCGGCATCACAGGTGGTAAAAAAGCGGTCTTGGAGTGTGTTTGTCATCATTCGTCTTTCATCAAAAAATAATGGCTAAATCCGGCTCTAGCCCACGTATTCATTGCTTATATAGCTATTAAATAGATAGTAATACGTCATCACACGGTTTGACGCGCTATGCGCAGCGGGATCGTCACCGGCCCGTCGTTCACCAGATGCACCTGCATGTCGGCCCCAAACTGGCCGGTCTGCACCAAGGGGTGCTTTTGGCGGGCCTGCGTCACAAAATAATCGTACAGGCGACGGCCTTCATCCGCCGGTGCGGCGGCCGTGAAACTGGGCCGGTTGCCACCGGTCGCATCGGCCGCCAGCGTGAACTGGCTCACCACCAGCAGACCACCCATTAATCCCTGGCCATCCATGTCCTGCACGCTGTGGTTCATTTTGCCCGCTGCGTCGTTGAAGATGCGCAGCTTGAGCACCTTGGCCAGCAATTTGTCGCTCTCGGCTTCGCTGTCGCCGCGTTCGGCGCACAACAGCAGCAGCAAGCCGGCGCCAATTTCCCCAACGCTCTGCCCGTCAACCAGCACCCGCGCCTGGCTGACGCGCTGCAGAACGGCGATCATGAATGGTTCTGACGCTTTTTCATATCAGGTCCCGCCGGTCGTCAAAATGGGCCTCGACGTCATTGGGCAGCAGCTGAATGGTGGCGCGCAAGCCCGGCACGGCGCTCATCAGTGCCTGCTCGACGCTGGTGCGCACGGCAGCGGCGCGCCCGAGCGACCAGCTGGCGGGCATGTGCATGTGCATGTCGACAAAACGGCGCTGGCCCGAGCGGCGCGTGGTCACATGGTCAAAGCGGATGGTCGGGTGGTCAAATTCGCCCAGCGTCTGTTGAATCTGGTTCAGAACTTCGGGCTCCACCGCCTCGTCCATCAACCCCTGCGACGAGCGCCACATCAGGTGCCCGCCTTCCCACAGGATGTTGAGCGCAACACCGATCGCCACCACCGGGTCGAGCCAGAGCCAGCCGGTCAGGGCCACGGCGCTGATGCCGATGACGACGCCGACCGAGGTCCAGACGTCGGTGACCAGATGACGCGCATCCGCCTCCAGCGCAATCGAGCGGTGCACCTTGGCGGCGCGAAACAGGAACCAGGCCATCAAACCGTTCAAAGCCGAGCTGACAACCGACAAGGCCAGGCCCCAGCCGACCTGCTCGATCGGCTGGGGGTCCAGCAGCCGGTGGCCCGCGGCCCAAATAATGCCCATAGCCGCCGCAATGATCAAGACGCCTTCAAAGCCGCTGGAAAAGTACTCGGCCTTGTGGTGGCCGTAGGGGTGGTCGTCGTCCGCCGGGCGCTGCGCGATGGTCACCATCAGCAGGCCAAAAATCGCGCTGGCCAGATTGACCAGTGACTCCATCGCATCGGAGAGCAAGCCGACCGAATCGGTGATGTACCAGGCCCCGGTTTTAAGGGCAATGGTGATGGTGGCCACCACCACCGAGGCCAGCAGCAGGCGCTGCGGCGTCAGAAAACGCTCAGGAATGAAAGTCATGCTGCCTTACCCGAGCGTGACGCGGGCAAACTTGCGCTTGCCCACCTGCACCACGTAGGTGCCTGCACCCAGCTTCAAGCCTTTGTCGCTGACCACGCCGGCATCCACCCGCACGCCGCCACCGTCAATCAAGCGGTTGCCTTCACCGCTGGACGCCGCCAGGCCAGCCATTTTCAGCAAGGCACCAATGCCAACCGGCGCGCCACCGTCGGCGAGCGGCAAGGCCAGCTCGGGAATTTCGTCAGGCACACCGCCTTTGCTTCGGTTGATGAAATCCTGCTCGGCAGCCTCGGCTGCGGCGGCGCAGTGAAAGCGCGCCGTGATCTCCTTGGCCAATGCCACCTTGGCATCCTTCGGGTTGCGCCCGGCCTGCACCTCGGCTTTCAACGCGGCAATGTCCGCCTCGCTCTTGAAGCTCAGCAACGTGTACCAGCGCCACATCAGCACGTCCGAGATGCTCAGCACCTTGGCAAACATGGTGTTGGCGTCTTCACTGATGCCGATGTAGTTGCCCTTGCTCTTGGACATTTTCTCGATGCCATCCAGCCCTTCAAGCAACGGCATGGTCAGGATGCACTGCGGCTCCTGACCGTACTCGGCCTGCAAATGACGCCCGACCAGCAGGTTGAATTTTTGATCGGTGCCGCCCAACTCCAGATCGCTGCGCAAGGCCACGGAGTCGTAGCCCTGCATCAAGGGGTACAAAAACTCGTGCACGCTGATCGGCGTGCCCGATTTGAATCGGTCATGAAAGTCGTTGCGCTCCATCATGCGCGCCACCGTGTACTTGGCCGCCAGTTCGATCATGCCGCGCGAACCCAGGCTGTCGCCCCACTCGCTGTTGTAGCGAATCTCGGTCTTGGACGGGTCCAGCACCATCGAGGCCTGGCGGTAGTAGGTCTGGGCATTGACCTCGATTTGCTCGCGGCTCAAGGGCGGGCGCGTGCTGTTGCGACCGGACGGGTCACCAATGAGGGTCGTGAAGTCGCCAATCAGGAAGATCACGGTGTGGCCCAGATCCTGCAACTGGCGCATTTTGTTGAGCACGACCGTATGGCCAATGTGGATATCTGGCGCGGTCGGATCAAGCCCCAGTTTGATGCGCAGCGGCACGCCAGTGGCCTCCGAACGCGCCAGTTTCTTGACCCAGTCGTCCTGCGGGATCAGTTCCTCACAGCCGCGCAGCGTCACGGCGAGCGCTTCCAAGACACGATCTGTTACAGAAGAGTTGGCGGTAGCAGCTTGATTCATAAGGGTTATTCAGGATGCCCGCGCATAGGGCGAAGTTATACTTGCGTTTTCTCAAGTGTCTGAGTTTAATTCGCCGGGCATGAGCTTTCCGTCTGTTCGGTTGCGCACACAGCAGCCTTTACCTGGACTATTTGTTTTGATAAACCGCCTCATCGGCGCTGGAAATGCCTTGTTGACGGTTTCCAGCCAGATCATCCACCAGCATCCTAAACGCATTACCGCCGTCATTGCGGCCTTGCTGCTGAGCGGTGGCGGTGGCGCCTTTGCCGTTGCCTCGCTTGGGCCTGATCCGGCCGAACTGCCGGTGCGCGAGGTGCTCGAACAAGTACAGGCACTGCCCATCATTGTTCCGGCTGACCTGGACCTGCAGGCACTTCAGCTGTTCCGCTCAGACGTCACGCGTTCCACCGATACCGCCGACACCCTGCTCAAGCGCCTGGGCGTTGACGACGCCGCGGCTGCGGCCTTCCTGCGCTCCGATGCCACCGCGCGCCAGGCGCTGCTCGGACGCAGTGGCCGCAATGTGACCGCCGAAACCAGCGAGCGCAACCGTTTGCTCAAACTCAGCGCCCGATGGACCAGCGACACCGAGGGCAACTTCAACCGGTTGGTGCTGGAAAAAACAGCCCAGGGCTTTGTGTCGCGCGTGGAGTCGGCACCGCTCACCGCCACCAGCCGTCTCGCCAGCGGCACCATCCAGAGCTCGCTGTTCGCCGCCACCGACGCCGCCCAAATTCCGGACACCATCGCGACCCAAATGGCTGAAATATTCGCGGGTGACATCGATTTCCATCGCGCCCTGCGCAAAGGTGACCGCTTTTCCGTCGTCTACGAAACCCTCGAAGGTGACGGCGAACCGCTGCGTGCGGGCCGCTTGCTGAGCGCCGAATTCGTCAACAACGGGAAAACCTTTCAAGCCATGTGGTTCCAGGAACCCGTGCAGGATGGCACTGCGACGGCCAGCGCGGCCAGTGCCCGCAACAAAGGCGGCTACTACACGCTGGACGGCCAAAGCCTGCGCCGCGCCTTTCTAGCCTCCCCGATGGAATTCTCCCGCGTCACCAGTGGTTTCAAGATGCGTATGCATCCGATTTTGAAAGTCTTGCGCGCGCATCAAGGTGTCGATTACGGCGCGCCCACCGGTACGGCCGTGCGCAGCGTTGGCGACGGCGTGGTTGATTTTGCCGGCGTCCAAAATGGCTACGGCAACATCATCATCCTGCAACACCGCAATGGCTACAAGACCGTTTACGCGCACCTGAGCCGCGTCAACGTGCGCAAGGGCGAAAGCGTCAGCCAGGGCCAGAACATTGGCGCCGTCGGTGCCACAGGCTGGGCAACCGGGCCGCATCTGCATTTTGAGTACCGCATCAACGGCGTCTACCACGACCCGCTCACGGTGGCCCGCGGCAACGAGACCATACCGCTCGCAGCCAGCGCCAAACCCGTGTTTGCGAAGCTTGCGGCGGAAAACCGGATCGCACTGGCGGCGGCAGCGTCCATGCAGCCAGGCAGCGCCCAGTAATTGCCTGGTTTCTGCCCCACGGGCTCAGCCCACAGCATGCCTGAGTTGTACATCGGCCTGATGTCTGGCACCTCGCTGGACGGGGTCGACGGGGTATTGGTTGATTTTTCTTGTGCGCCCCTGCGCGTTCTTGCGCATCTCAATGCGCCCTTGTCGTCGGCCTTGACCGACGAATTGCTGGCCCTCAACAGCCCCGGCACGAATGAATTGCACCGCGCGGCACTGGCCGCCAATGCCTTGGTTCGCGTCTATGCCCACTTGGTGCTCCAGTTGCTTGAATTGGCGGGCATTGAACCCAACGCTGTGGTTGCCATCGGCGCCCATGGACAAACGGTGCGCCATCAGCCCCAGTCGTTTGACGGTACCGGCTACACCCTGCAACTCAATAACCCGGCCCTGCTGGCGGAACTGACCGGCATCGATGTGGTCGCCGATTTTCGCAGTCGCGATGTGGCGGCCGGTGGCCAGGGCGCGCCCCTGGTACCGGCCTTCCACCAGGCGACGTTCGCGCAACCCGATCAAACGCTGGCCGTGCTCAATTTGGGCGGCATGTCCAACCTGAGCGTGTTGAGCCCTTGCCCGGCCCCTGAGGTACCAACGCAGGGGCCAGAGGGTGACTCACTGCCCTTTTTTAGCGGCAACGACGTGCTGGGTTTCGATTGTGGCCCCGGCAACGCCTTGATGGACGCGTGGTGCCAGCAGCACCTGGGTCAAGCTTTTGACGCCGACGGCACGTGGGCCGCGGCTGGGCGCGTGCATGGCGAGCTGTTGGCGGCCTTGCTGGATGAGCCCTATTTTGCGCAGTCGGCGCCCAAAAGCACCGGGCGCGACCTGTTCAACCTGGGCTGGCTCGCCTGGAAGCTTGAAAAATTCACATCACTTGCACCGGTCGACGTGCAGGCCACGCTCACGGAATTGACCGCCAGCGTTTGTGCCACCTGCGTCAAGCGCTACGGCTCCGAGAGCAAAACATTGATTGTGTGTGGCGGCGGCGCCTTCAACGGCCACCTGATGGCGCGACTGCAGGCACTGCTGCCGGGGCTGCAAGTGACCTCTTCCCAAGCGTATGGTTTGCCGCCTCTGCAGGTGGAGGCCGCCGCTTTTGCCTGGCTGGCGCGCAATACGCTGATGCGCAAGACCTCAAGCCTGAAAAAAGTAACGGGCGCCAGCGGCGCCCGTATCTTGGGTGCGGTCTACCCAGCCTGACCGGGCAACGCCCTCAATCCCTTAGGAAAAGCTCGATCCGCAGCCGCAGGTGGTGGTGGCGTTGGGATTTTTGATGACAAACTGAGCCCCTTCCAGGTCCTCTTTGTAGTCAATCTCGGCCCCCACCAGATACTGGTAGCTCATCGCATCGATCAACAGGGAGACACCGTTCTTGGTCATGGTGGTATCGTCTTCATTGGTGATCTCGTCAAATGTGAAGCCATACTGGAAACCGGAACAACCGCCACCCTGCACGAACACGCGCAGTTTCAGGTCCGGATTCCCCTCTTCGGCGATCAGGTCGGCGACTTTCGCGGCCGCACTG
Organism: Rhodoferax sp.; assembly: GCF_010365055.1. Taxonomy (GTDB): domain Bacteria; phylum Pseudomonadota; class Gammaproteobacteria; order Burkholderiales; family Burkholderiaceae_C; genus Rhodoferax. The sequence goes on along the minus strand of NZ_JAAFHA010000106.1, from coordinate 578 downwards.
TCGGTGAAGAGAATGGGGCTTGGCATTTCAGTCTGGATAGTTTCTGCGACGGCGCTCATGGCGTTCTCCGTTAAATTAAGTTAAGGAATACTACAGCAGTTTGCTCAACCATTCAGTCAGGCGTTGTTTGCCGCTAGTTTCAGTACGGGCTTTGCTTCCGCGTCGGCGCCCGCCAGCGGGTGCAACTGGCCGGCAATGATGGCCCCCTGGTGCATCTCCAGCGCCGCGTAGTGCACATCGCCGTGAATGCGGGCTTTGGGCTGCAGTTCCAGCATGAGCCGCGCGTGTACCGGTCCTTTGACGGCACCATTGATGATGATGTGATCAGCGTGAATTTCACCAATCACTGTCGCCGTCTCCGAAATGACCAGAATACTGGCCTTGTCGGTTTTGGCATACAGGTTGCCGACAATCGCACCATCGATGCGCAAGCCATCGGTGAAACTGATGTTGCCGTCTATTTGACTGCCTTCGGCAATCAAACTTGATAAAGCAACTTCTTTTCTGTAAATTTCCGAAATTTAGTTTTGGGTGTTGGTGATTTGCAGCGCTCAGGGCTTCATGGTTAGATAGATTTT
>NZ_JAAFHA010000105.1 GCF_010365055.1 Rhodoferax sp. | reverse complement strand
TTGAGGCCGGGTGGCGTAACGGCAGCGCTTGATCTGATTGGCCGGACTCTGGGCGACAGACTGAAAAATCTAGAGTAGGCCAGCTGATGCAACGCCGAATCTGGCCATGGCGACCGGTCGCTGCGGCGCATTCACTTTGAGGCCAGCGCGCAAGCGCGCACAGTTTTCCCACCTTTAGATACGCGGCCACATGAAGCCCCCCTCTTTCGCCCGGCGGGGCGAGAGAGGGGTTGGGGGAGTGAGTGGGGGAAAGAACGTTCAAAATGCCAACCCAGTCAAGCCTGGCGCGGCAATCAAATGTTAAACGTTGCCTAGCGCAATTTGGACAGCGCGGCGCTGGCCAGTTCGGCGATGCGTGCCAGCAAGTCGGTGCCCATGGTGCTGTTGAAGCGTTGCGCGTCGGGCGAGGCCAGCACCAGCAGGCCAAAAGCCGGCGCCGTGCTGCCCAGCGGCCCGCTGCGCAAGGGCAAAATCGCCAGCGACGCGGCGGCCTGCGGGTCCGCCAGCCAGTTGACGACCTCAAAACCGGTGTTGACGCCGCAAAAGGGCTCGCTCAGGGAGGAAGCAAACAGCTTGGCATCGTCGCTCACGCCCTGGGCAAAGTCGGCCTGGGCAAACTGCGGTGCCACGTCCCACACCTTGATCCCCACTTGCGGCACCGCAAACTGGTCCTGGATTTCGGCGGCCATCTCACCGGGCAAGGCCAGGGGATCGGTCGCCATGAACAGACTGCGCGCCCATTGCAGCAGTTTGTCGGTCAGCAGCAGGTTGTCGTGGCCATTGCGCATCATGTCCATCAGCCGATGCTCCAGCATCTTGATCTTCTCGCGCAGCATTTGCGCCTGGCGCTCCTGCAGACTCACGGCCCGGTTGCTGTGCGGGCTGTTGAGCTGCACGGTGGCCAGCAACTCGGCGTGGCGCTCAAAAAAGTCGGGCGTATTGGCCAGGTAGTTGGCAATATCGTCTTCGGTGATGGGGTTGGTAAAGGGAGTCGTCATAGGTGGTCGGGTAGGTTGATTTCGCCGTGAAAAACTGTCGTGGCAGGGCCGGTCATCAGCACCGGTGCGCTGGCGCCGGCCCAGGAAATGCTCAGGGTGCCGCCATGGGTTTGCACCTGCACCGTGTCGTCAAGCAGCCCGAGCCGGATGCCGGCCGCCACCGCCGCGCAGGCGCCGGAGCCGCAGGCCAGGGTTTCGCCGGCGCCGCGCTCGTACACGCGCAGCCGGATGTGGCCGCGGTCCACGACTTGCATAAAGCCGGCATTCACCCGATGCGGGAAACTGGCATGGTGTTCGATCAAAGGGCCTTGCGCCAGCACGGGCGCCGTGTCGACATCGGCCACGACCTGCACCGCGTGCGGATTGCCCATCGACAGAACCGCTACATAAACAGTAGCTTCATGCGCAGCATCTACGAGGGCTAGCGGCCATTTTTGCCATAAACCAGCAACTTGCGGGTGCAGACCGGTGGCATCAAACGGGATGTCGGCCAGTTCAAACACCGGCGCGCCCATGTTGACCGTGACGCGACCGTCGGCGTTAAGGTGCGGCTCAATCACGCCGCCTCGGGTCTGGACCCGGATCGTATCCTTGTCTGTCAGGCCCTGGTCACGCACGAAGCGCGCAAAGCAGCGCGCACCGTTGCCGCACTGCTCGACCTCGGCCCCGTCGGCGTTGTGAATGAGATACTCAAAATCAACACCCGGCGCCGGTGCGGGGCACACCGTCAAGATCTGGTCCGCACCGACGCCGAAGTGGCGATCCGCCAGCAAGCGGTAGTGCGCGGCAGTCAGGCCAAAGCGGCCCTGCGTCTCATTGAGCACGACGAAATCGTTGCCGGCACCTTGCATTTTGGTAAAAGGGATTCGCATGGGGGCAATTATCTACGCCGCCGGTAGCGCGCTCCTGCGCCCCGGCCAGCTTCATGGCTCTGTGTGCGCAGGCACGGCACGCGGCGCCGGGTGTTTGATGGCATTCTTGACCAGCTTGTTCGCCACAGCGTTGGGAATGTCGATCGCGCAATGATCAGCCAGCTGCAGCAGGTACAGCAGCACATCGGCAACTTCGTCCGAGATCCGCTCTTTTGTCGCGGGATTCAGATGCGCTGCCTGCGACTCTTCGGCGGTCATCCACTGGAATATTTCAACCAGCTCCGCCGCCTCTACCGTTAGCGCGGTGCTCAGATTCTTGGGGGTGTGAAACGGCTGCCAGCTGCGCGCGGCGGCGAACTCACGCAAGGTTGATTGAAGGCCTTTGATATCCATGTCGTTGTGTCCCGGGTGCTGCGGCAATAATAATCCTGCCACGCAGCGGTCAGACTGCCACCAGGCGAGAATCTGGCGGGGCCAATCTCAGACGCCCAACACCTTCAAAACCGAATCGGCAAAACCCTCCAGCCCGCGCCCAAACAAACCGGTCTTGGCCCCGCCATGTGGCATTTCCTCGTACACATAAAAACCGGGGCCGCCGCCAAAATGGTCGTTGAACAACTCTTGCCGCCCCATCAGATAGGCACCAAAGGTTTCACAACGCAGCGTCGAATACGCCAAATTGGCGCTGAAACCGATGGTGGCCGCCTGATTGATGCTGCGGCCCTGGTCGGCTCGCTCCACCCGGATACCCCGGCAGCCCTTGACCACCAGCTTGGCCGGGCCGTGAAACACCAGATAGCGCAGCTGCAAGGTCAGCCACGCGTTCAGGCTGCCCAAGCGCCAATGGCGGGTGATTTTGACCGGTCGATCTTTTTCTTGAACAACGCCAATCAGCCGATGCGGCTGGAATACCAGCGCCGCGCCTGCCGGCAACGAAATGACCCCCACCTCGCTGAGCGGGTCTTTGGTGGCTGACACCACGATCGTGGCGCTGGCTGCGGCGCGAATGCGGGTCATGCCAAACAGGCCCGCCGCCAGGCTGGTCAAGGGATACGACCAGTCCAGCAGCCACTGGGTCGCCTTGTCGCCCTGCGTGGCGGAGCTCTGCAGGTACTCGGGGTGTATCAGGAGCTCCTGGTTTGCATGGATCGTGATCGCCTGGGAAACCGCAGACACTTTCAGCCGATCTGCGTCACTCGTCATGCACTCAGCCACGCCCTCAATATCGCCGGAGACATCCGGCAACAGAGTAATAGCGGCGCGCCGCGATGCGAAGGGCGCGATCAGAAAATAGAAAAACGCCTTGATGGCGATCGGCGTGACCATGATACCCAGCAGCAACGCGATGGCGGTGGGCAAAACTTGGTGCGCCGAGTCAACTAACAGGGCAACCCAGTTTTGCCGGTAGCTTTGCTCGCGCGCGCCGATCTCCTGGTTCAACGATTGAAGGACAGACGCGATCTGATCCGGCGCTTGCCGGACGAGTGCACCGCTCTGCCTGATCGCATCCAGGGCTTGCTTCTGGTTCAGATACGCCTCAAAAGCCCGCTTGTTGCGGGCATACAGATCGTCACGCTCTTGGGCCAACGGCAGCACTCGTTGATTGGCCTGCGACAAGGGCAGCCACCAGGTCGGATTGGCCGCTCGGACGGCAGACAAGGCCAGGTCAGCGCTTTGATAGCTTGCATAGATGGCCGCGTGAACCTGCCTGAGGCGCTCAAGCTCTCTGGCACCCTGTTCAATCGCTAGAGCCATGCGCAGAGCGCTGAGAGCGCCCCGCTCCTGCGCCAGCAGGCTGATCCCGGCCGAGCGCTTCAAGCTTTCAAAGTACGCAGTGCAAGCCGCGCCCCCGAGCAAGACACACTTCTTTGGATCGAGTGACATGCCTTGCAAAGCTGATTTGCGCGCGATCTCCGACTCAATTTGCGCGATCCGTTGCGCCAGCGCCGCGTCGCCGGCTGCTTTGAAACGCTCGGCGCGTTCAACAGACTCGGCTCGCTGGGCGGTGATGTCGCGTTCAACCAGTGCTTGGCCGGCCTTCAAGGCGGCAATCCCGTCACGCGTCAACAGGTAGGACCTGATTTCCTTTTGAATCATGCCAGCGGCCATCAACACGGCGATGATCAGCAGCAGCGACAGCAAATTGCGGATGATCCAGTGGCCGACGATCCCCAAAAGCGTGCTCACTTTGTCCCTTCAATTGATCTTTGATGAGCTGCCACTCAGGTCGCGACCACCACCCGGTTGCGACCGGCGTTCTTGGCTTCGTACAGCGCTTTGTCCGCGGCAGAAAGCAAGGCCTCCACCGTGCTTCCATCGACTGGAAAGTGCGCCAAGCCAATGGAGATCGTGACGGTTCCAACGTCTTTGCCCGCGGCATGGAGGGCCAGTTTTTCAACTGCCTGGCACACCCGCTGCGCACGCCCAAGTGCCAACTCGGGCGTGATGTCGGCCAGCACGATGGTGAACTCCTCCCCACCATAGCGCGCCGCCACGTCGCTGCCGCGCGTCTGGCCTTGCAGAACCTGGGCGACCTCGCGCAGCACCTGGTCACCCACCTCATGCCCGTGCTGGTCGTTGAAGCGTTTGAAATGGTCAATGTCAATCATCATGACCGCTAAACCCGCGTAACTGCCCTTGACTTGCTGACGCATCGCACGCTTGACTTCACGCTGCGACGACTCATCGAAGAAGCGACGGTTGTACAAACCAGTCAAAGCATCGCGCATGGAGGCTTGGCGCAGCGATTCACGCAGCTTCAAATTGCCAATCGACAGGCCCACCTGTTCGAGCGCAAATCGCCTGCTGCCTTCAATTTCGAGATTCTCACCCGGGTCGGGCGCAACCTGCGCTTCCAGCACCAACATGCCCAACAGCTCGCCATGGGCCCGAAGTGGCAGGCATTGAACATTGTCCTGCGCGCACCAATGCTCCGATTGCAGGTGGGCACAGGAGGCAGAGCCGCTTTGAACAGGCTGTCGAAACGGCTGCCCCAAACGCGCGGCCCAGCAATCGCCGGGCTCAAAAAAGTCGACATAGACCTTGTCGCCCCAAGTGAATGACCGCCGCAATTGGTTGTGCTCGACCGCCATCAAATACAGCGCACCGTCTCCCGCCCGCATCAATGGTGGCAAATGCTGCTTGAGCAAACCAACGGCTTCGTCCATGCCCGCGCAGGACTGCAAGAAGCGGCTCAACTCGGACAGCAACTGCACCTGTTCATTGCGCGTCGCGGCAGCCGCCAACAGTCGCGACAACTCGACGTTGCGCTCATCCATGACCTGCTGGGCAACATCCCCTTGGGTCGTGGCATTTCTGAAACGCTGAACCAGGCCAATCAGCAGGAGCAAGTTGATCAGTATCGATGCCCCTAGCGTCAAGTAGTTGTTTTTGATTTCTCGCTCGTCCTGGGCCTGCTGCGTGTTCTTGCGTCGCACCTGGTCGGCCTCCAGCACCTGCAGCGCCTCGCGCACCGCGAGCATGGTCTGGTTTCCAGTGTCCGCGAGGATCAACTGCACCGCTTCGTCGGAGCGTCCCTCGCTTTTCAGACTGACCGTATGGTCAAGGTCCTGCAGTTTGGCGGCGATCGCCTTGTCCAGGACTTCAAGCGGCGCCAGCGCCGATGGGTCTTGACTCAAAGCGCTGCCCAGCGCGGCCCGCGATTGCCGCATTTGGGTTAGCGCCGTGTAGTAAGGCTGCAGATAGGGCGCGCGACCGGTGAGCAAAAAGCCGCGCTGACCGGTTTCTGCGTCCAACAATTGACTCATCGTGTCTCGCAGCGCCGTGTCGACATGAAGCGAGTGGGTAACCGCTTCTCGCGAGTCTGCCAGGCGCGACAGGCTGCGCTGCGACAGGACCGCCGTGGCCAGGATGGCAGCAGTCAGCAAAACCCAAACCATCGACGTCACACTCCGGTAGCGACTATTTCTGGCCAGGCTGGCGGATGACATGGACGGCTCCGGCATGTGAGCCATCAATTTTCCAAGGGCGCGCACGCGCCAGTCATCCTCAAAAAAGGACTGTTTTTGCCTGTGCAGTCAGCGTTCAAAGTTCATTTTCCTGGAGAAGGTGACTCGGATTTGAGTTGAAGTCAGGTGAGAACCTGTTTGTTGACGGGTCCGAGCCCGTCATGGACAGGTCAATGGCCTCTTCAGGCCAACTGACATAGGGCTGCACTGTGGACCGGCACACGACTCTTCTCTGTGCGTTGCCGCACATTGGATCGCTGCTTGCCTCCTGTTCGCCTGAGCCAGGCCGCTGCTTTGGGGACAAGAAACGGGCAACGCACCCGACATGAACGTCTCCAGCAGGCTTGAAGAACAGTACCCAATCGACACGTTCCAAGCCGATAATTTGCCGATGCCACGCCCGTCCCAACTCTTGCACCCCGCGCGCACCCCCGCGCCAACCCGACCGGCCGCGACCGTGCTGTGGCTGCGCGACACACCCGATGGGCTGGAAGTGCTGATGACACGCCGCTCCACGACGGCCAGTTTTGTGCCGGGCGCCTACGTATTCCCCGGTGGCGGCGTGGACGCGCTCGACAGCGCCAGCCACGCCCAGGCCAGGCGCCGCGCCAGCCAAAGCGACCTGCACTTGACGCAGGCGATTGCCGCCATCCGCGAGAGCTTTGAAGAGCTGGGGGTGCTGCTGGCGCGCCGGGCCGATGGCACGCACGCGGACCAGCACGATGTCGACGCCTTGAGCCGCAACCATCCCTTTACGGCCCAATGTCAGACCCGCGGCCTGCTGCTTGCGGCCGACGAGGTTTTTGTGCTGGCGCACTGGATCACCGACCGCGACCTGCCGCGCCGCTTTGACGTGCCGTTTCTGGTGGCGCGCATGCCCGCGGGGCAGACGCCGGTGGCCGACGAGAGCGAGCAGTTCGAGCCGGTCTGGGTACGCCCGGTTGACGCCCTGGCGCGGCACGCGGCGGGCCAGTTCTTCATCATCTACCCCACCATCCGCACGCTGGAGCGGCTGCTGCACTACGACGACGTGGACGCCGTGCTGCAAGCCTGTGCCGTCAACGAGCAGCCGCTGTGGACTTGCTGCCCGCGCGCAGGTCTGTTGGGCGGGTGCGAGGTCCGGTTCATGGAGCATGAACTGCCTTTTGGCGAACTGGCGCTGGTCTGCCCCGACGGACAAGTCGTGCACCCGTTGGACTGGCAGACCGAGCGGCCGGTGGCACTCTTGAAGAACGTGCTGCGCCTGACCGCGCCCAACCCTGGCGCCATGACCGGGCCCGGCACCAACAGCTATCTGGTGGGCGACCCGGCGACCGGCTACCTCGTGATCGACCCCGGTCCGGCCGACCCGGATCATCTTGAAAAGTTGTGGCGCGCCGCTGGCGGCGACATCCGCCTGATTGTGTGCACCCATTCGCACCCGGACCACTCACCCGGCGCCCGGCCCTTGCAGGCGCTGTGCGTACAGCACGGCCAGCAGCCCCCGCCGATTCTGGGGCTGCCCAGCGCGCCGACGGCCCGTGCCCACAGTGCATTCACGCCGGATAGAGAACTATTAAATAATGAGCTACTCACGCTTATTCCACGGGTGCCAGAGGCTGATTTGTCATATATTTCAAGCCACACGCTGCAGGTGATTCACACCCCCGGCCACGCCGCCAATCACCTGTGCCTGGCGTTGCTGGAAGACGGCTTGCTGTTCAGCGGTGACCACATCCTCTGCGGCAGCACCACGGTGATTGACCCGCCCGACGGTGACATGCAAGCCTACCTCGACTCGCTGGACCGGTTGAGCGCCGCCTGCGAGGAACACCAGCTCAAATTCATCCTGCCGGCGCATGGCTACGTGATCGGCGGTTTTGACGGCGAAGCGGCTGCGGCCATTGCGCATCTGAAGGCCCACCGCCTGCAGCGCGAGGCGAAAATCGTGCAGGCGATGCAGGATCAGCCGCACGGCACACTGGACGACTGGGTCGCGCAGGTCTACGACGACGTGCCAGCGCGCATGTGGCCGGTGGCCAAGCGCTCGCTCATGGCGCATCTGGCGCGCATTGAAGTCAATTTGTCCCTGAATGAGTGATTGCTGGCTGATGTTCGCGGGAGTCGGGCGGATGCCGGGGGCTCTCAACGCTTCGCTGTTTGAAATCGCCCCCAACACCCGCCGCACTCCCGCCTTGCGTTGCCGTTTGATCCGATCTGGGGCCATTGGGGCAGGTTCACCAAATACCGCTGCCGCTGCAAACCTGTCCTGCGCCAGAATCTAGGCCTGCTTCGCGAACCAGGGTACTGCCCGCAGAAGTTGGGGTGTGGTTCCCCGCCGATTTAGTTACGACAAACCTTGCAGGCAAGTTAGTCTCCTCTGAAACTTCGATTTCGGGGCATCTGACAGCATGAGGCGGGGGCCCACGCTCCAACTTCTGCCATCCCGATCAATGCCTGCTGCCTACCTGCCTGATGGTGAGCGTGCCAACATTTTGGCCTATTGAAAAACGCCGGCTTCATGCCAAGATACAGGTCTGTTGAACTCTTACTCTAGGGGACGGTCATTTGCCAGCTCTCATTATTTCCGCGCTGGCCCTGCTGTTTGTCCTGTGGCTGCTGGGTCAGCCCTATCTGACCGAGCGCAAGCGCCAGAAGATTCGCGCCCAGCCCTTCCCCGCCGCCTGGCGCGACATCCTGACGCGACGCGTGCCCTACGTGCGCGCATTGCCCGCCGACCTGCAACTCCAGCTCAAGCGCCACATACAGGTGTTCGTGGCCGAAAAAGCCTTCATTGGCTGCGATGGCCTGGAGATCACCGACGAGATGCGGGTCACCATCGCAGCGCAAGCCTGCCTGCTGATCCTCAATCGCCACGGGTATTACTACCCCGAACTGCGCCAAATCCTGGTCTACCCCGGCAGCTTCGTGGTGCAGCAGGCGCACACCGACGACAGCGGTGTGGCGCACCAGGGGCGCCAGGTCCTGGCCGGTGAATCGTGGTCCCAGGGCCAGGTGATTCTGTCGTGGCAGGACACGCTGGCCGGCGCCGCCGCGCCCGACGACGGCCAAAACGTAGCGATCCATGAATTTGCCCATCAGCTGGATCAGGAAACGGGCGCTGCCAACGGCGCGCCGCTGCTGGCGCGACGCACCCACTACGAACGCTGGTCAAAGGTGTTGGGTGCCGAGTTTGACGCGCTGCGAATGCGCCCTGCACCGAACGAGAGCTCCTTATTCAGTGACTATGGCGCCACCGATCCGGCTGAATTTTTTGCCGTCATCTCCGAGGTGTTCTTCGAGCAACCACAGCGCATGGCCGAACAGCACCCGGCGCTGTACCGCGAACTGGCGCAGTTTTACCGGCTGGACCCGCTCAGTTGGTGACGCGAAAACCTGTCCGGCACGGTTAACATGCCGCCATGATCAAAGCCAAAAAAAGTGCTACCCCTGCCCATCGCGACGCTGATCGCGAGGGTGAACGCTTGGCCAAGCGCGTCGCCGAAATGGTGCCCTGCTCGCGGCGCGAAGCCGAACAGTACATTGAAGGCGGCTGGGTCAGCGTGAACGGACAGGTGGTGGAAGAGCCGATGGTCCGCGTCTCCGAGCAGCGCGTTGAGATTGATCCCCACGCCAGCCTGCTGGAGCTCGCCACGGTGACGCTGCTGCTGCACAAGCCGCCTGGGTTCGATGCCATGGCCGCACCGGGCCAGGCCAATCGGCAGGTCAAACCGGCGCAGCAATTGCTGACGGCTGCCACGCACGCCACCGATGACGCGTCGGGCGTCCGCCTGCTCAAGCGCCACTTTGCCAAGCTCACGGCGTGCGTGCCGCTGGAGACCGCCGCCAGCGGCCTGGTGGTGTTCACGCAGGACTGGCGCGTGCTGCGCAAACTCACCGAAGACGCTCAGTTGATGGAGCAGGAAGTGATTGTGGAGGTGGCGGGCGAGGTGCCAGCGCAGAGCCTGCAGCGCATCAACCAGGGACTGGCAGTAGACGGCCAGCCGCTGCCGCCGGTCAAAGTCAGCCTCAACAGCACCGGCGAGACCTCATCGAAGCTGCGTTTTGCCCTCAAAGGTTCGCACCCGGGCCTGATCGCCTACCTGTGCGAGCGTGTGGGGCTGCAAATTGTGAGCATGAAACGCCTGCGCATCGGGCGGGTGTCGATGACCCAGTTGCCCCCTGGGCAATGGCGCTACCTGCAGGCGCACGAGCGGTTTTAAGCGGCGCCAAACCGCTGATCGCGCGCCGCGTCGGTGATGGCCAGCACGCACGGGTGCGTGATGCGCCGCTCCACCGACAGCGCAAAAAATTCCTCCACCAGTTCGTCGGTGTGACCGATCACGTCGACCCCAAACTGTGCCACCGTCTCGGCTTCCAGCACCGTGGGCGCCATGAAAGCGCCGCGCCCCTCGCGCCCGAACGCTTTCAGCAAGGCAGCGTCGTCAAACTCGCCAATGACTTGTGGGTGAAGCTGGTGCCGGGTCAGCCAGCCCTCCATTTGTTGGCGGATCGACGTCGATCCGCCCGGCATCAACATCGGCATGTCGTTCAGGCATTGGGGAAAGGGGCCGCGCAGCCGGGACTTGAGCGTTGGAGCGCAAAAGAAGCTCATGCTGCTGCGGCCCAAGGGGTGACTGAAGGCCTTGACGCTGACACGCCTGGGCAGCGGCTCATCGGCAATCACCAGATCCAGCCGGTGCAAGGCCAATTGCGCCAGCAGGTCCGGGAACTTGCCTTCGCTGCAGATCAGCTTGACTGGTTCCTTCACCGCCATGGCCGGCTCCAGCAGCCGATAAACCACCGACTTGGCCACGGAGTCAGCCACCCCGACCCGGAAGTCCAGCACGCGCCGGCCACCTCTGGCCTGACGCACGGCGGCCTCCAGTTCAGCACCCAGCGCGAATATCTGCTCGGCATAGTCCAACGCCAGCCGACCGTCTTCGGTCAGCTCCAACTGGCGGCCGCTTTTGCGAAAAAGTTTGCGCCCAAGCCATTCTTCCAGCAGCTTGATCTGGCCGGACAGGGTTTGCGGCGTGGTGTGCAGCTGCTCGCCCGCGCGCATGATGCCGCCGGCCTTGGCCGTGACCCAAAAATAATACAAATGCTTGAAATTCATGCGTCGGCTCCAGTTTTATCGATCGGTCTGGCTCTGACCGACACGCTTTGTCGTCGTCACCATTTTGCCCATATCATTCGTATTTTTCGAAGTTAAATTGTCATAAATACGAATTTACACGAAGTGATTGGAACTTTATAGTGCTCTTTGTGTCACACCATGTGATTGAAACAGGAGAACAACTATGCGACTCAGTACCAAAGGCCGATTTGCCGTCACAGCGATGATTGACGTGGCGTTGCGCGAAAAATTGGGACCAGTCCCGCTGTCCGACATTGCGGTTCGGCAACAGATTTCGCTCTCTTACTTGGAGCAAATGTTCAGCAAGCTGCGCCAGCACGGCTTGGTGGCCAGCACGCGCGGGCCTGGCGGCGGCTATGCGCTCGGACAGCAAGCTGACCGCATTACCGTGGCTGACATCATCGCTGCGGTTGAAGAGGACAGCAGTCCCGACAGCAAGGACACGGCCCGCCACACCAAGGCCGCCGCAAGCAGCCCGGGCAAGGACATGGCCCAGGATCTGTGGGACAGCCTGAACAGCAAAATGATGGACTACATGCAGTCGGTCACTTTGCGCAGTCTGGCGCTCGGTCAGCTGGCCAAAGGGGTTCGGATTGAAGAAAAACCGGCGCCCAACCGGGGCGTGTTCAAGAAGCCGAAACAGGAATCGGTGCAGCGCAGTGTGCCCAACTCCGTTTTTGCACTCGGTCAAGCGGTGCTGGCGCGCGGTTAGAGCGCAGCCGCTCACCTCAATGCAGCGGCGAAAAAAGTGTGAAGCCCACCGATAAGCCGGATTCTGTGCATTGAGGTTGCCCTCAATGTGACTGCCATTAATCTGGGCCACTGATCACTCAGTGGCTCGGTGCTACCTACCCGCACACTCCGGGGGCCCCGTCAACGTGTGCCTACTTGGTATTGCTGCGCGTAGAGATTGCCCGTTTCACCCGAACT
>NZ_JAAFHA010000104.1 GCF_010365055.1 Rhodoferax sp. | reverse complement strand
ACAGCGGCGGCATTTCCATCAAGCCCGCCGCTGAAATGGACGAGATGAAATTTGACATGTCAGGCGCGGCCAGCGTCCTGGGTGTTTTTCGGGCCTTGGCCGAACTCAAGCCCGCCATCAACGTGGTTGGTTTGATCCCCGCTTGCGAGAATCTGCTCGATGGCCGCTCCATCAAGCCCGGCGACGTGGTCACCAGCATGAGTGGTCAGACCATCGAGATTCTCAATACCGATGCCGAGGGTCGTCTGGTGTTGTGCGACGCGCTGACCTACGCCGAGCGCTTCAAGCCCCGCGCCGTGGTCGATATCGCCACGCTCACGGGTGCCTGTGTGATTGCACTGGGGGGTGTGCGCAGCGGCCTGTTCTCGGTCAATGAGGAGTTGGCCGCGGCCCTGGCCTCGGCCGGGGAGACGTCGCTGGACCTGTGCTGGCGCATGCCGCTCGATGACGATTACGCCGAAGGCCTCAAAACCAATTTTGCCGACGTTGCCAACGTGGCCGGGCGCGCCGGGGGTGCCATCACCGCTGCCAAGTTCCTGCAGCGTTTTGCAGAGAAGTTCCCCTGGGCCCATCTGGATATTGCGGGCACGGCCTGGAAGAGCGGCAAGGAGAAAGGGGCCACGGGTCGGCCTGTGGCCTTGCTGCTGGACTACCTGCTGGCTCAAGCCAAATAGGCAAGTTGACCTGACCCATGACTGAGGTGGCCTTTCACTTCAATGCGCCGGACCGGCTGGCCTATGTCTGCCGTCTGTTGCGCAAGGCCGTGGCAAGTGGTGCCAAGCTCGTCGTGACGGGCTCGCCAGACGAGTTGCAGCACCTTGATCGCGCTCTTTGGACTTTTTCACCCGTCGATTTTTTGCCGCATTGTTTTCTGGACAGTGAGTCCTACGTCGTCGCAGCCTCGCCCGTGATTTTGTCGACCACCACCGTGGCGGTACCGCATCGGCAGGTGCTGATCAACCTCGGTCAGTTCGTGCCCGACGGTTTTGAGCGCTTTGAGCGGGTCATTGAAGTGGTTGGTCTGGATGATGAAGATCGTCAGTCGGCGCGAAGCCGCTGGAAACAATATGCTGATCTTGGTTACGCCATCACGCGGCATGATCTGGCATTGAAAGCGTTGAACTGATGAACCCAACGCCCCGAAATATGCCACGTTTTGTACCCACCTTGACAGAGATCGTCGAACCCTCTTCATTGGCCAGAACGCCGCCGTCGACCGGCTCGGATTTTGACGAAATTACCCAGTCAGTGATGCAGCGGGTTGATCGGGTACTGGATCGTCGTTTACGCGAAGAGGCCGAAGGCGTGCTTCGCAGCCTGGTGACGGAGCAACTTGAAATCATGCACTTGCGGCTTCGGGAAGAGTTGGCGCTTGTGGTGCAACAAGCCGTGGCAGAGGTCATTGCGTTGCGTGGCGATGCGCACTGAGAGAAATGTTTTGGTATTTGCGGGTCGGGTTGGTGTCTACCCTATGTTTCTGGCGTAAAAATTGCGCTATCGTGTCGGGTGTCGAGTTTTTCATTCACTTTTAATAATTCTGGAGTTGTCAATGCAAATGAAATTGAAAATTACTGTGGTCGCAGCTATGGCCGCTGCCGCCGGTGTTGCCATGGCGCAGGACATGGTGGTCAAGATCGGCCACGTTGCGCCGATTTCTGGTGCCCAGGCGACCTATGGTCGTGACAATGAAAACGGCGCCCTGATGGCCATTGATGATCTGAACGCCGCTGGCGTCATGCTCGGCGGCAAGAAAGTCAAGCTGCAACTGGTGGCCGAAGATGATGCAGCCGATCCCAAGCAGGGCACCGCGGTGGCACAAAAACTGTGCGATGCCAAAGTCAATGGCGTCGTGGGTCACCTCAACTCCGGCACCACGATTCCGGCCGCCAAGATCTACCATGACTGCGGCATTCCCATGGTCACCCCTTCGGCGACCAACCCCAGCTTGACCAAGCCGGGCTACAAGACAACTTTCCGCTTGCTGGCCAATGACAACTCGCTCGGCGCGGGTCTGGCTTATTACGCTGCTGACACATTGAAGCTCAAGCGCATTGCCATCATTGATGACCGTACCGCTTATGGCCAAGGTGTCGCTGATATCTTCAAAAAGACAGCTGCATCCAAAGGCATCACCATTGTTGATGAGCAATTCACCACCGACAAGGCGGTTGACTTCATGGCGATCCTGACGGCCATCAAGGGTAAAAATCCGGATGGCGTGTTCTTTGGCGGCATGGACGCGCAAGCTGGTCCCATGTTGCGTCAGATGGAGCAACTCGGCCTCAACAATGTCAAGTACTTTGGTGGTGATGGCATTTGCACCCAGGATTTGATCAAGCAGTCTGCCGGTGCCAAAACACTTGAACACGTCATTTGTGCCGAAGGCGGTGCCTCCCTGGCCAAAATGCCCGGTGGTGTGGCCTGGAAGGCGCGCTATGACGCCAAGTATCCCGGCCAGTTTCAGGTTTACAGCCCCTACGTCTATGACGCCGTCAACGTGATCGTTGATGCCATGAAGCGTGCCGGCAGTGCAGACCCCAAGGTCTACCTTCCCAAATTGGCCGAGACCAATTACAAGGGCATTACGACCAATGTGCAGTTTGAACCTAATGGCGAGTTGAAGAATCCGGCTATGACCATCTACACGTACAAGGGTGGAAAGAAAACAACTTTGAACTGATCCAGTTCTGTGCCAAAAAAAAGCCATCTTCGGATGGCTTTTTTCTGGGCCCTTTGGCTCATGCCAGGGAAATCAGACTTTGCTCGGTTAAAATTCGGGATGCTGGAGCGGTGGATGAGTGGTTTAAGTCACACGCCTGGAAAGCGTGCGAGGGGTCAAACCCTCCGGGGGTTCGAATCCCCCCTGCTCCGCCAGTTGATAAGTCAATACGGGCCTCTCAGAGGCCCGTATTTCATGGTTCTTTTGCCGGGTTCAGCTTCACAGGCGTCCCAGCAGCAAGTACTCCATGAGCGCTTTTTGCACATGCATGCGGTTTTCGGCTTCTTCCCACACCACCGATTGCACGCCGTCAATCACTTCAGCTTGCACTTCTTCACCCCGGTGCGCCGGCAGGCAGTGCATGAACAACGCATCGGGCTTGGCAGCGCGCATCATCTCTTCGTCCACGCACCAGTCAGAAAAAGCCACTTTGCGGGCTTCGTTTTCGGCTTCAAAACCCATGCTGGTCCAGACATCGGTGGTGACCAGGTCGGCGCCGGCGCAGGCCTGCATCGGGTCCTGAAATACCTGGTAGCTGTCGCTTGAACGCAGGCCCGCGATGGACTGATCCACTTCATAACCGGTGGGTGTGCTGACATGCACCTTGAAGCCGAGGATTTCGCTGGCCTGCAGCCAGGTGTTGGCCATGTTGTTGCCGTCCCCCACCCAGGCGACCGTCTTGCCTGTGATCGACCCGCGGTGCTCAATGTAGGTGAAGATATCGGCCAGAATCTGGCAAGGGTGAAATTCGTTGGTCAGGCCGTTGATCACCGGAACGCGGGAGTGTTCGGCAAAGCGCTCGATCTTGGTTTGCTCAAAAGTGCGGATCATCACCAGGTCGACCATGCGGCTGATCACCTTGGCGCTGTCTTCGATCGGCTCGGCGCGGCCCAGCTGGCTGTCACCGGTGGTCAGGTTCACCACGCTGCCGCCCATCTGGTACATGCCGGCTTCAAAGCTGACCCGGGTGCGGGTGGAGGCTTTCTCAAAAATCATGGCCAGTGTTCGATCCATCAACGGTTGATGCCTCTCGTAGGCCTTGAATTTCTTCTTGATCAGGGCGGCTCGCTCAAACAGATAGGCGTAGTCGGGGGCAGTGAGGTCGTTGAATTGCAGGTAATGTTTCATGGCGCGTGGTCGCAGGGCAAGGGTTGGTTGTAGGCGTTCTTCAGCTGGCATCAAGCAACAGCTGCTTGATCAGCGGACACAGGATGCTGACCACTTCGTCGGCCTCTGTCTCGGCCATGATCAGGGGCGGTACCAGGCGGATGACAGTGTCGGCGGTGACGCTGATCAGCAGCCCCTTGTCGGCTGACTGCTGGACCAGGGCTGAGCAGGGCTTGGCCAACTCAATGCCGATCATCAGGCCCATGCCGCGAATTTCCTTGACAGCGCCTGAGGCCAGTTCTGCCGCCAGGACCTGCTCAAACGCAGCGCTCAAGTGCTTGCCCACCCGCGCCGCGTTTTCCATCACGCCATCTTCTTCCATGATGCGGATGGTTTCGACCCCGGCCCGCATGGCCAGCGGGTTGCCACCAAAGGTGGTGCCGTGGTTGCCGGGCTGAAAGATGTGGGCAGCCTTGGGGCCGGCCACCACAGCCCCCACGGGGACGCCCGAGCCCAGGCCTTTCGCCAGGGGCATCACGTCTGGCACGATGCCGGCCCATTGATGGGCAAACCATTTGCCGGTGCGGCCCATACCGCATTGCACCTCGTCGATCATCAGCAACCAGTCACGCTCGTCGCACAGCTGTCGCACCGCCTTGAGGTAGTCCATGTGCATGGGGTTGATGCCGCCTTCGCCCTGGATGGCCTCCAGAAATACCGCCACCACATTGGGGTTGCCGTCGGTCGCGGCCAGAAGACTGTCCATGCTGTTGATCGGCACCCGGATGAAGCCTTCCACCAGCGGACCAAAGCCAGCCTGCACCTTGGGGTTGCCGGTAGCGCTCAAGGTGGCGATGGAGCGGCCATGAAAGGCCTTCTCATACACCACGATCTCGGGCCGGTCAATGCCCTTGTCATGGCCGAACTTGCGCGCCAGCTTCAAGGCGGCCTCGTTCGCCTCCAGGCCGGTGGAGCAGAAAAAGACATTGCTCATGCCCGACAGCTCGACCAGTTTCTTGGCCAGCACCTCCTGGTTGGGCACGTGGTAGTAGTTGCAGCTGTGGATGATTTTTCCAATCTGATCCTGCAGCGCCGGCACCAGCTTGGGATGGTTGTGGCCCAGGGTGTTGACGGCAATGCCACCGAGCGCGTCCAGATACGACTTGCCATTGACATCCCACACGCGGCAACCCTGGCCGTGTGACAGCGCGATCGGCAAACGGCCGTACGTGTTCATGACGTGGGGCGATGCGGCTTCAATAAACGGGGTGGCAGTCATGAATGGGGCTCCAGTTGGTCAGTCGGGGATGGCGCCTGGTCGCTCTGCGTTGCGGCACACGGTTCCCAAGAAAACAAAAAAGCCCGTTCAATGGCGGGCCGTTGAGGAGCAATTCTAGGCGCACACAAAAAAGCCGTCTTGCGACGGCTCCTTTGCTTTGCTTAACAGCGCACCCGTTACAAACGGCGCATTCTCAATTACCTTGGGAATGCGTGCGAGTTGCCTGAAAAATCAGGCGGCGACGGCGACCAGGGCTTTCACCTTGGTCGACAGACGGCTCTTGTCGCGAGCTGCCTTGTTTTTGTGGAAGATGCCTTTGTCAGCCACGGTGTCAACCACGGCTTGCATCTTGGCAAACAACTCGGTTGCCTTGGCCTTGTCGCCAGCGACAACTGCTTTTTCCACGTTCTTCACCGCGGTGCGGTATTTCGAGCGCAATGAGGTGTTTGCAGCGTTGATTTTGACGTCCTGACGGACGCGTTTGCGGCCCGACGCCAGGCGCGGGTTCTTTTTCTTGGGTTTGGTAGATGCCATATTGATAGTTCCTTGTGTCTGAGGATGTTGCCAGCAAAGCCTGCGATTCTAACAGCTGCTGCTGTGACGCAGCTACACTTCGGCCCGTGAGTCTCTTCAAATCTGCGTCCATTGTTTCCCTGCTGACACTGGTGTCACGAATTACCGGGCTGGTGCGCGAACTCCTGATTGCATCGACCTTTGGCGCCAACGCGACCACGGACGCCTTCAATGTGGCGTTTCGCATCCCCAATTTGTTTCGCCGTTTTTTTGCTGAAGGCGCCTTCAGCCAGGCTTTTGTGCCCGTATTGGCCGCCTCCAAGGCGCAGCACGGCGAGGTGGCTACGCAAGCCGTGATCAACCATGCAGCCACGGTGCTGACCTGGGCTTTGTTGGTTCTCAGTGTCATCGGCGTGGCGGCCGCCCCGGCCTTGGTGTGGGCCATGGCCAGTGGCCTGCAGCAGGACCCGCGTGGCTTTGAGATCGCCGTCGTCATGACGCGCTGGATGTTTCCGTACATTGCCTTCATGTCGCTGGTGGCGCTGGGGGCAGGTGTGCTCAACACCTGGAAGCGTTTTGCCGTGCCGGCCGCCACGCCGGTCCTGTTGAACCTGTGCATGATCACGGCGGCCTGGCTGGGCGCGCCGTGGTTCAAAAGTCTGGGGCTCGAGCCGATCTATGCGTTGGCGGGCGGTGTGCTCGCGGGCGGCGTGCTGCAACTGGCGGTGCAGTGGTGGGCCTTGAAAAAACTCGGTCTCGCTCCCGACGTGGGCATGCGCTGGCGTGCACTGCGCGCCGCATGGAGCGACCCCGCGACCAAAAACATCTTGCGCCTGATGGGGCCTGCCTTGTTGGGGGTGAGCGTGGCGCATATTTCAATGCTGATCAACACGCAGATCGCCTCGCATCTGGCGAGCGGCAGTGTGAGCTGGATCACCTACGCTGACCGCTTGATGGAGTTCCCCACGGCCATGCTCGGTGTCGCCATGGGTGTGGTGCTGATGCCGCAACTCGCGGGTGCGCGGGCATCAGGCGACGCGGCCAAATACTCGGCCATGCTGGACTGGGGCTTGCGCCTGGTGGTGCTGCTGGCCGTGCCATGTGCGGTGGCGTTGCTTGTGTTCCCCAAGCCACTGGTGGCCGTGCTGTACCACTACGGCGCCATGACCGACTTTGACGTGCAGCAAATTACCTACGCCCTGATGGGCTGGGGCGTCGGCCTGGTCGGAATCGTTGCCATCAAGGTGTTGGCGCCGGGCTATTACGCCAACCAGGACACCAAAACACCCGTCACCATCGCCGTCGCCGTGCTGGTCATCACGCAGTTGCTCAACTTGGCGTTGGTGCCCGTGTTTGCCCATGCCGCGCTGACACTGTCGATTGGCATCGGCGCCATGATCAATGCCATCTGGCTGCTCGTGGGGCTGCTCAAAAGAGGCAGCTACAAGCCGGAGCCAGGCTGGGGTGTCTTTGTGTTGCAAGTGATCGCGGCCTGCGCCTTGCTGGCGGTCTTTTTGATGTGGGCCAACAACGCTGTCTCCTGGACCGGGCTGCGTGCGGAAAGTTTTAAACGAATTTGGCTTCTAGCCCTCGTCCTTATTGGCTCAAGTGCTATATATTTTGCATCTATCTGGGCAACCGGCCTGAAACTTCGGCAGTTCTTGCGGCGCTGAATTGTTCTTCGCTGCTTGGACCGTGACGTTAAAAAGCCGTCGCTCCCTGACAGCGAGCGACGGCTTCTTGTCTTGTTATCGGTGATGGCTTAACTGCGCGGGGCTTGCACCATCTTCATCGCTGAGGAGATCAACGCCGACACTTCGGTCATGTTGCTGGGCACGATCAGCGTTGTGGAGGCATCAGCCGCCACTTTGGAGTAGGCGTCTACCGCTTTCTCCGCCACCTTGAGTTGCACGGCCTCGGCGCCGCCGGGCTGGCGAATGGCTGCCGCAATGCGTTCAATCGCCTGGGCAGTCGCTTCAGCCACGGCCAAAATGGATTGCGCATCGCCCTGGGCCTTGTTGATCACCGCCTGCTTTTCGCCTTCAGAGCGGGCAATGAAAGCTTCACGCTCGCCAGTCGCAATGTTGATCTGCTCCTGGCGACGCCCTTCCGATGCGGCAATCAGCGCGCGCTTTTCACGCTCGGCGGTGATTTGCTGCTGCATGGCATGCAGGATTTCTTTCGGTGGCGTCAAGTCCTTGATCTCATAACGCAGCACCTTGACACCCCAGTTCAAAGCCGCCTCGTCAATCGCCTGCACCACCTGGGCGTTGATGATGTCGCGCTCTTCAAAGGTCTTGTCGAGTTCGAGCTTGCCGATGACGGAGCGTAGCGAGGTCTGCGCCAATTGTGAGATCGCCATGATGTAGTTGCTGGAGCCGTAGCTGGCACGCATGGCATCGGTCACCTGGAAATACAAGATGCCATCGACCTGCAATTGGGTGTTATCGCGCGTGATGCAGACCTGGCTGGGGATGTCAAGCGGCACTTCCTTGAGCAAGTGCTTGTAAGCCACCTTGTCGACAAAGGGCACCAAAAAGTTCAAACCCGGCATCAGTGTGCCGTTGTACTTGCCCAGCCGCTCGACGACCCAGGCGTGTTGTTGGGGAACGACCTTGACCGACTGCGTGACAAAGATCACCGCAATGACGAACAGGATGACTGCAACTTCCATACTTAACTCTCCAAAAAATCAAAAAAAATTACAACTTCTCGACCACCAGGCGGCTGCCGACCACTTCCACAATTCGGTGTAGGCCCGGCGCTGAGACAGCGCCGGGACGCAGCGACACGTTCCACGCAGCGCCGCGGTATTTTGCAGTGCTGGTGCCGTCTTCGTTCCACGCGTCAACCTGCAGGGTTTCCCCCACGTCCAGATTGACATCCCGGTTGGCGCCTGCGGGCAAGGCGGGCGGCTGGTGCTTCTTGTAGCTGCGCCAGGCCACGACCAGGCCACCGCCCAGCACGGCGGCCACCACCAATTGCACCGGCACCGTGGCACCCAGATGGGCGGCAATGGCGCCGCCCACCAGGCCCAGCGACAACATCAGCAAATAAAAGGTGCCGGTCAGCAGTTCGACGGCGATGACCGACCCTGCCAACAGCCACCAGATCGTCGATTCAGCCATGTTTGTTTCCAATTGTGTTGCCCTTGCCACATTCTGCGGCAAAAGTCGCCGTGCGCACGGGCTGTGAATGGATAAGTCCTTACACTTCGCGCCTTATTCATGAAATTGTTTTGTGCGTGGCTGGAGTTACCAATGAAATTTCGCTTTCCCATCGTCATCATCGACGAAGATTTCCGCTCTGAAAACACCTCCGGTTTGGGTATCCGGGCGCTGGCGCAGGCCATCGAGTCAGAAGGTCTGGAAGTGCTGGGTGTCACCAGCTACGGCGACCTGAGCCAGTTTGCCCAGCAGCAAAGCCGCGCCAGTGCCTTCATCCTGTCCATTGACGATGAGGAATTCACGCCTGGCCCGGACCTCGATCCGGCCGTGGTGGACTTGCGTCACTTCATTGAAGAAGTGCGGCGCAAGAATCTGGACGTGCCGATCTACATTTATGGCGAGACCAAGACCTCGCGCCACCTGCCCAATGACATTCTGCGTGAACTGCACGGTTTCATTCACATGTTCGAGGACACGCCCGAGTTCGTGGCGCGGCACATCATTCGCGAAGCGAAAAGTTACCTTGAAGGCGTGCAACCGCCGTTCTTCAAAGCCTTGCTGGATTACGCCGAGAACGGCTCCTACTCCTGGCACTGTCCCGGCCACTCGGGTGGCGTGGCGTTTCTGAAAAGTCCGGTGGGGCAGATGTACCACCAGTTCTATGGTGAAAACATGCTGCGCGCGGACGTGTGCAATGCGGTGGAAGAGCTGGGCCAATTGCTGGACCACGACGGCGCCATTGGCAAGAGCGAGCGCAATGCCGCGCGCATCTTCAACGCCGACCATTGCTTTTTTGTCACTAACGGCACCTCTACCAGCAACAAGATGGTGTGGCACCACACGGTGGCGCCCAACGACGTGGTGGTGGTGGACCGCAATTGCCATGTGTCCATCCTGCACGCGATCATCATGACCGGAGCCATTCCGGTGTTCTTGAAGCCCACGCGCAACCACTTTGGCATCATCGGGCCGATCCCCAAAAGCGAGTTTGAGCCGGCTGCCATCAAAGCGAAGATCAAGGCCAATCCCTTGATCAAGGAACATTTTCCGGACGCCGACCTGAGCCAGATCAAGCCGCGCGTGCTGACGCTGACCCAGTCCACCTATGACGGTGTGCTGTACAACACCGAAACCGTCAAGAACATGCTCGACGGCTATGTGGAGAACATCCATTTTGACGAAGCCTGGTTGCCACATGCGGCGTTTCACCCGTTCTACGGCACCTACCATGCCATGGGAAAGAAGCGCACCCGGCCCAAGCACGCGATGGTGTACGCCACGCAGTCCATTCACAAGCTGCTGGCCGGCATCAGCCAGGCCAGCCAGGTGCTGGTGCAGGACTCACAAACCGTCAAGCTCGACAAGCACCTGTTCAATGATGCCTACCTGATGCACACCAGTACCAGCCCGCAGTACAGCATCATCGCCAGCTGCGATGTGGCCGCCGCCATGATGGAGCCGCCCGGCGGCACGGCGCTGGTCGAGGAAAGCATCGCCGAAGCGCTCGATTTCCGCCGCGCCATGCGCAAGATTGACGAAGAGTACGGCGCCGACTGGTGGTTCAAGGTCTGGGGACCGGACAAACTGGTTGACGAAGGCATTGGCCGCGCCGATGCCTGGGTGATCAAAGGTGAGTCCGCCAAAGCCAAAGCCGGTGTCAACTGGCACGGCTTTGGCAAGATGGCCACTGGCTTCAACATGCTCGATCCGATCAAATCGACCGTGGTCACGCCCGGCATGGACCTGAACGGCAAGTTTGCCAAGACTGGCATCCCGGCCAGCGTCGTCACCAAGTTCCTGGCCGAGCACGGCGTGGTGGTGGAGAAGACCGGCCTCTACAGCTTCTTCATCATGTTCACCATCGGCATCACCAAGGGCCGCTGGAACAGCATGCTGACGGCCTTGCAGCAATTCAAGGACGACTACGCCAAGAACCAGCCGATGTGGCGCATCCTGCCCGAGTTTTGCCAGAAGTACCCCAAGTACGAAACCATGGGGCTGGCCGACCTGTGCCAGCACATTCACCAGCTTTACGCCAAATACGATATAGCGCGCCTGACCACCGACATGTATTTAAGCGACCTGACGCCGGCCATGAAGCCCAGCGATGCCTACGCCCACATTGCGTTGCGCAAAACCGAGCGCGTGCCGATTGACGAGCTGGAAGGCCGCATCACGGTGGGCTTGGTCACGCCTTACCCGCCTGGCATTCCGTTGTTGATTCCGGGTGAAGTGTTCAACAAGAAGATCGTCGACTACCTGAAGTTTGCCCGCGAGTTCAATACCCAATGCCCCGGCTTTGAAACCGACATTCATGGCTTGGTGGAAGAGCAGGAGGCCGACGGGCTGCGGCACTACTACGCGGATTGCGTCAAGTCCTGAGTCGAGAATGACGTAGAAAGCTATAAATTAGATAGCTTTATATACAATAAGGACGGGGGCTACAGCCTGATTTGATCAAGATTCAACGACCGCCACGGCGGTCTGGCTGACGCCGCAATCGACGTACGAAATCTGCCCGGTCATGCCTGACGCCAGGTCGCTGAGCAAGAAAGCGGCCACGTTGCCGACTTCTTCAATCGTCACGTTGCGCTTCAAAGGCGATGCGCTGGCGGATATGGCCAGCAGGCGGCCAAAGTCCTTGATACCGCTTGCCGCCAAAGTCTTGACGGCGCCCGCGCTCACGCCATTCACGCGCATGCCGCGTGGGCCGATCGCGTCGGCCAGGTAACGCACCGACGACTCCAGTGACGCCTTGGCCAGCCCCATGGTGTTGTAGCTGGGCACCACGCGCACGCCACCCAGATAGGTGAGGGTAAGCAAGGACGACTTGTCGTTGAGATAGGGCAGGGCGGCCTTGGCCATGGCCGGGAAACTGTAGGCGCTGATGTCGTGCGCGATGCGGAAATTTTCGCGCGTCAATCCATCCAGAAAGTTACCGGCAATGGCTTCGCGCGGTGCGTAGCCGATGCTGTGCACGAAGCCATCAAATTTGGGCCAGTGCGTGGCCAGATCGGTGAACAGTTTGTCAATCTGGGCATCGTCTGCCACATCGCAGTCAAACACCAGCGTGGACCCAAAATCGGCCGCAAACTCGGTGATGCGCTCCTTGAAGCGCTCTCCCACGTAGCTGAAGGCCAGTTCAGCCCCTTGTTGGTG
>NZ_JAAFHA010000013.1 GCF_010365055.1 Rhodoferax sp. | reverse complement strand
CGCTTTCGTTTACATCAATGCAATGAATACCGCCTATCAAAAAATAAATCCAATACCTCTTGATTTGGTGGGAAGTCCCTGTAGGGGGCTACAGCCCTATTTCATGAAAATTGTCTTAGCTTCCAACAACCCGGGTAAATTGGCCGAGCTGCGCGCCATGTTGACGCCGCTCGGTGTCAAGCTGATCTGCCAGGGCGAGCTCGGCATTCCCGAGGCGCCTGAGCCGTACCACACCTTTGTCGAAAACGCGCTCGCCAAGGCGCGCCATGCAAGTAGCCACAGCGGCTTGCCCGCGCTGGCCGACGACGCTGGCTTGTGTGTCGACGCTTTTGGCGGGCTGCCGGGGGTGCAGACCGCCTTCTACGCCACCCAGTTTGGCTATGAAAAAGGCGACGACAACAATGTGCGCGCCCTGCTGGAGCAGATGCGCGACGTGGAGAATCGGCGTGCCGCGCTGGTGAGCACGTTGGTGGCGGTGCGTTCAGCGCAAGATCCGGAGCCTTTGATCGCCGTCGGCCGGGTGGTGGGCGAGATTGCCCGTGCGCCGGTGGGCAGCAACGGCTTTGGTTTTGATCCGGTGATGTACATCCCCGAGTTTGGCCGGACCTTTGCCCAGTTGCCGGTAGAGGTCAAGAACGCTAACAGCCACCGGGGCCGGGCGGTGCAGACGATGCTGGCGTTGATGCGCGAGCGCTGGCTCTCAAGCGTGGCGGACTGCGCATGATTTCTGTGGTCCCCGCCTTTGAGTCAACTTCAGCGCCACAAGACGTCCAGCACTACCTGCGCCCGGGCATGCTGCAGTTGGCCGCCTTGCCGCCGCTGTCGCTGTATGTGCATCTGCCCTGGTGTCTGAAAAAGTGCCCCTATTGCGACTTCAACTCGCATGAGACGCGCGTCGCCGAGTTGCCCGAGCAGCGCTACCTGGCCGCTCTGATGGCCGACCTGGAGGCCGCCTTGCCGCTGATCTGGGGCCGCACGGTGCACAGCATTTTTATCGGGGGCGGCACGCCCAGCCTGTTTTCGCCTGAGGCCGTCGACCGCCTGCTGAGTGGCATCCGGGCGCGGCTGCGGCTGGCGGCGGCTTGCGAAATTACGCTGGAAGCCAATCCGGGCACCTTTGAGAAAGATCGCTTTCGGGCCTTTCGTGGCGCCGGCGTGACCCGCCTGTCGGTGGGTGTGCAGAGCTTCAACGATTCATTCTTGAAAGCGCTGGGCCGGGTGCACGACAGGGCGCAAGCGCTCGCTGCCGTCGAAGAAGCGGCCCAGGCGTTTGACACTTTCAACCTGGACCTCATGTACGCGCTGCCGGGGCAGACCCTGGCAGACGTCCAGCAGGACATGGCCCTTGCGTTGACCTTCAAGCCGCCGCACATTTCGATTTATCAGCTCACCATCGAGCCCAATACCTTCTTTGCCAAGTACCCGCCGCCGCTGCCTGAGGACGACACCGCTTACGACATGCTGGACTTGATCACCGACCTGACGGGCGCGGCGGGCCTGCAGCGCTACGAAGTGTCGGCCTATGCCGCGCCCGGCCACCGCTGTTTTCACAACCTCAATTACTGGCAATTTGGCGACTACCTGGGTCTGGGTGCCGGCGCGCACAGCAAACTTAGTTTTGCGCATCGGGTGGTGCGCCAGGTGCGCTTTCGCGAGCCGGCACGCTATATGGAACAAGCCTTGGCGGGTCACTGCCTGGCGCAAGATGCAGAGGTCAGCCGGGCTGATTTGCCGTTTGAGTTCATGTTGAATGCCTTGCGTTTGAAAGACGGCTTTGCCCTGCAGCAGTTCTCTGAGCGCACCGGACTGGCCATCACCGCCATTCAAGACGCGCTGGAGCAGGCTCAAGCGCAGGGCTTGATCGTGCGCGACCTGGCCCGCGTTACGCCGAGCGTGCGCGGTTTTGATTTTCTGAGTGACTTGCAGTCGCTGTTTCTGCCGCCCCATCCTTGACCCCTCGCAGGCTATAGTCGGCCCGAACAAAACAAGGGGCAGACCATGTTCTCAATCTATGGTGTGGCAGGGCAGTTGTTTCGCGGTTCCATGGAGCAACTGCGCCAGGTCAAGGGGGTCGGCGCTATCGCGCGTTCCAACGCCATCAAGGCCTTGGGCCGTGATGGGCGCGATCCGCCCGAAGATGCCGCCTACGCCGGGCTGATGCCGCAGGCCACCCCAAGTGACGAGGCGCATCGCAGCGCGCTGGCGGCCTACGCCGAGACGCAAAAGGCGCTGCCCCAGCAGCGCCAACCCCTCAAGCTGGTGGAGTCCTTGATGAGCCGGGCCGTGATCACCCTGCTTGATACCGCCACTGTGGGGCAGGCCTGGCAGATGCTGGCCGAGCAGGGTGTCGGTCAGGCCCCGGTGCTCAACGCCGCCGGCACGCTGGTGGGTTTGCTGTCGCGCGCTGATCTCTTGCGGCCGGAGCGCCTGCCCACACCTGACAGCCATGCCCTGGTCTGGCGCGCGCTGCTGGCGCAAAGTGTGCAGGACATCATGTGGACGCCGGTGCCCAGCGTCTCGCCAGATATCGATATTCGTCGCGTGGCGCGTGTGCTGCTCGATACCGGCCTGCCGGGCTTGCCGGTGGTGGACGAACAGGGCCGTGTCATTGGCTTTGTGTCGCGCTCGGATATTTTGCAGGCGGTGGTGACGGACCCGCCGCTGGACCTGTGGGGCTGAGCTCTGGGGCGGTTTGGTCAACGGGGCCGGGTGGGCCGGCGCGGCACGGCTCAAGCAGTGTGATGTCGCCGTCGGAGGGAAGCAATTCCGACATCGGGCGACACCGGCCCGCGCTGCAAAAATCGTAGTCTGCCGTGTAGATGGAGCGCGTCAGCCGCAGCGCCAGTGGACGCTGAATCTGTGGCGTGTAGGCATACCAGCCGTCGCGCAATTGGGCGTCTGGCGGCGGTTCCATGCCAGCGCCGGAGCCGCGCACCCGGGCCTGCAGGGCAAGCAGCATCGGGGGCTGGCGTGGGTCAGCGCCTGCGACCACGCCGTAGTCTTCTTCCCAGCGCACTTTCTCAATGGAGTGCATCCAGGCCAGCGTAAAACGATCCACCGGAACGAAAACGGTTTGCACAGCCGCGGTGCCCAGCGTGGCAGCCAATGTCAGGCAGACCCCCAGAATCATGCGTCGTTGTGGCTTAACCTGGGGTGGCGTGGGCAGACTGACCGCGTTGGCCTCGGCTGCGCCAGACATGCCACAGGATGAACAGCGCAATCAGGGCCAGCCCCATCTCATCGGTAAAAGGCAGGGCCACCACCAGCAAGCTCGCCGCCAGAATCGCCACGATGCGCTCAATCCAGTTCAGCGGGGTGATCAAAAAGCCAATCGCGCCAGCGCCCCACATGGCGATGGCGACCAGGGCCTTGAACACGATCCAGGTGGTGTCTAACCAGTCGCCACTTTGCAGCATCAGTGCCGGGCTATAGACCGCCATGAACGGCACGATGAATCCGGCAATCGCTATCCGCATCGCCTGGATGCTAATTTTCAAGCCACTCTCACGCGCAATCGGTGCCGCCGCAAACGCCGCCAGCGCCACCGGTGGCGTCAGGTCGGCCATGATGCCAAAGTAAAAAACAAACATGTGCGACACGATCAGCGGGACACCGAGCTTGAGCAACACCGGTGCGGCCAGCGAACTGGTGATGATGTAGTTGGGAATGGTCGGAATGCCCATGCCCAGCACGAGGCAGATCACCATGGTCAGCAGCAGTGCCAAAAACAGGCTGTCCTCGCCCACGGCGATGATGCGTCCACCCAGTTCGGCGGCCACGCCGGTCAGGTTGATGACGCCGATGATCACGCCGACCAGCGCACAGGCAATCGCCACCGGCAGCGCATGGCGTGCGCCATCCACCAGCGCACGCACCGCGAGTTGGCGGGCATCACCGCCGGTGCGGCGAATGAAAGTCAGCGCCAGCAACAGGGCGACGATGACGAAAAAAGTGCCCACGCCAAACTGGAAGAAACCGGCACAGGCAAAGCCCAGCAGGACCCAGAAGAGCGCGCGTCGGCCCAGACTTCTCACGCCGCTGAGTGAGGCCGCGCCAAAGATCAGCACCACGGTCAGGGCCAGCCCCACGGTGCCGGAAAACAAAGGCGTGTAGCCCGAAAACAGCAAGGTCACCAAGCCCACCAGCGGCAGCAGCAGGTACCAGCGCAGGCGCACCGCCGTCCAAGGGTTGGGACATTCTTCCTTGGGCAGACCGATCAGCCCCTTGCGACCGGCCTCCAGGTGCACCATCCAGAAGGCGGTGACAAAGTACAGGATGGCCGGAATCAGCGCCGCCTGCACGATCGCAATGTAGGGCACATTGATCGTTTCGGCCATGATGAAAGCCACGGCGCCCATGACCGGCGGCATGATCTGCCCGCCCATGCTGGAGGTGGCCTCAACCCCGCCGGCAAAGGCCGAGCTGTAGCCAAAGCGCTTCATCAGTGGAATGGTGAACTGGCCGGTGGTGACCACGTTGGCCACGCCCGAGCCGTTGATGGTGCCCATCAGGCCCGACGAGATCACCGACACCTTGGCCGGACCCCCCCGCGTGTGGCCGACCGTGCCCATGGCAAAGTCAGTGAACAGGTCGATCATTCCCGCCTGTTCCAGAAAGGCGCCAAATAGGATGAAGAGAAAAATATAGGACGACGACACATAGGTCGGCGTGCCGTAAATGCCTTCGGTGCCGAAACCCAGGGTGCTGACGACTTGGTCGAGCCCGAAACCGCGGTGTGCCAGCGCGCCGGGCAGGTGTTCACCGAACAGGGCGTAGAGCAAAAAAGTGCCGCAAATCACGGGCAGGCCCCAGCCCATGACACGCCGGGCCGCTTCAAACACCAGGGCAATGGTCACGACGCCAATGACCCAGTCCATGGGGATCAGTTCACCGGCGCGCTGCGTCAGGTCGGCCTCGAAGTACCAGTGGTACAGGCTGAAGACAAAGCCGGTCAGGCCCAGCACCCAGCCCAACGCCCGCCAAAGAGCCCCATTTTTCCCCTGACCGCCAAAGGGCGGGAACAAGGCAAAGACCATCAGCAGCACAAAGCCCACATGCACCGTGCGCACCACCTGGCTCGACAGCGGGCTGAAGGCCGCCGTGAGGAGCTGAAAGCTGGAAAAGAAGATGGCCACCCAGAAAATGGCGCCGTGAAGCTCGCTGCGCTGGCCGTCGTTGCTGTCGCTCATAAAACCTCGAGTCAATCGGAAAAATTACGGTAACAGGCAAGGCAGCGGTCTGCCTGGCCTGTCCGGGATCGCACCTGATGCGGGTTAGCCCATCACTTGATCAGGCCAACTTCCTTGTAGTAGCGCGTGGCGCCGGGGTGCAGGGGGATCGACATGCCCTTGATGGCGTTCTCGCGCTTGATCGACTTGGCCGCGTTGTGCGCGGCGTAGAGCGTGTCGAGGTTTTCGTACAGCGCTTTGGTCATCTGGTAGGCCAGTTCATCGGACACGCCCGAGTGCGTCACCAAAAAGTTGGGGATGGCTGCGGTGGGTACATCGGTGGTTTGGCCGGTATAGGTGTTGGCCGGGATCATGACGCTCTGGTAGGCAGGGTCACCGACTTTGGCAACCACATCAGCGGGCACCGAGACGACGACGATCTTGATCGAGGTCGCCAGGTCGCGGATGGAGGCCACGCCCAATCCAGCCGACTGCAGCGTGGCGTCAAGCTGGCGGTTTTTCATCAGTTCGACAGACTCGCCAAAGGGCAGGTATTCCACCTTGGACAAATCGCTGTAACTCAGGCCGGCGGCCTTCAGAACCGCACGCGCGTTGAGCTCGGTACCCGACTTGGCGGCGCCGACCGACACCCGCTTGCCTTTCAGGTCGGCCAGCGTTTTGATGCCGGAGTCGGCACTGGCGATGATCTGGATGTAGTTGTTGTAGGTGGCCGAGAGACCGCGCAGCTTGTCGAGTTTGGTCTTGAAGCCCGCTTCTTCCTTGCCTTGCCAGGCGTCAGACACCGAGTCGCCCAGTGACAGCGCCAGTTCACCCCGGCCGGCCTGCAGCAGGTTGAGGTTTTCAGCGGAGGCTTTGGTGACCTGCGCGGTCGAGCGCACATTGGGAATGGCTTTGACAAAAATCTGCGACAGGGCAACGCCCAGCGGGTAGTAGACGCCGCTTTGACCGCCGGTCAGCACGTTGACGAATTGCGCTTGCTGCGCCAGGCCAGCACTGCTGGCGATGGCGGCACCAAGGCCCAGGGCAAGACCGAGTTTGTGGATAAAACGCATGGAACTGTCTCCTTGTGATCAGGGTTAAAGATTTTTGTCAGGCTGCCTTACAGAATACAACAAATGGAAGTTGAATGGTCAGCCGGGAGCACCCAATGCTTAGGGGTTTTCCCGCGGCTGGCTGCCCTGATGGGCGTGTGACGCGCCACCGAGGGGCGCCGGGATATCAGGATGTCTGGATTGACTGAAGCTCTTGCAGGCGTCTGGTTTGCCGTTCGGTCAAGCGGGCAATGTCGGCCATGTCGGCGTTTGACAGCTGCGGCCCGGGTTTGCGCAGCGTCGCGCAGGCAATGGCGCCGCGCTGGGCCATGATGTGTTTTCTCACCGCCAGGCCGATGCCGGGCTGTTGCTCATAGCGTGCCAGCGGCAGGTAGGCATCGAAAATATCGTGCGCCTTGTCAATCTCACCGGCCGCATGAGCCGTGATGACATCGACCATCATCTCTGGGTAGGCAAAGCCGGTCATGGCGCCGTCGGCGCCGCGCGTCAATTCTTCCGGCAAGAACAGTCCGCCGCCGTTGCCGGTCAGGATTGCCACACGCTTTGCCTCGCCCCGATCGCTCGCAGCACGAAGCGCCGACAACTTGGCCAGGCCAGGGGAATCTTCATGCTTGAGCATCACGCAGGTGGGGGAATTTTTGATGATGCGCAAAATCACTCCGGTCGACATCTGTACGCCGGTGGAGACCGGATGGTCCTGCAGAACCCAGGGCACGTCGCTGCCAAGCGTCTCGTTGACCATGTCAAAGTAGGCCACGATTTGATCATCGGTGCGCACTGAAGCAGGGGGCGCAATCATGACGCCCGAGGCCCCCAGCGCCATCACGCTCTCCGTCAATTCACGCATGGCTGCAAAACCTGCAGATGATGCGCCCACCACGACCGGGACACGGCCATTCACACGCTGCAGCACCTGTTGGGTGAATAACTTTGACTCTTCAGCCGTTAACTTGGTCGCTTCTCCGAGAATGCCCAGGATGGTCAGGCCGGCTGCGCCCTTGGCCAGATAGAAATCGACCATCCGATCTGTGCTTGCCAGGTCGAGCGCACCGTTCTCTGCAAACGGGGTGATGGCAATCAAATAGGCGCCCTTGGCGCTTGCAGCTAATTGATTCATGCTTTTACTTTTGACGCTTCATAGCGGGCTTTTGCCGCGGCATTCGGTGGGTAAAGTCCCGGCAAGGCCGCTCCATTTTCAACCTCGTTCATGATCCATGATTCAAGGCGTTCTTGTTCGACCGCCAAGGCCACCACCTCTTCCAGCAGAGCCGCCGGAATGAGCACTGCGCCATCTGAATCGACGACGATGACATCGTTGGGAAAAACGGCGACGCCACCGCAGGCAATCGGTTCCTGCCAGCTCACGAACGTCAGGGCAGCCACCGACGGTGGCGCCGCCGTGCCTGCGCACCAGACCGGAAATCCGCTGTCGAGCACACCCGCCAAGTCGCGCACCACGCCGTCGGTGACAAGACCTGCAACGCCCCGTTTGCTCATCCGTGTACACAGGATGTCGCCGAAAATCCCGGCATCCGTCACGCCCATGGCATCGACCACGGCAATACAGCCTGCGGGCATGGCTTCGATGGCCGCCCGTGTCGAGATTGGCGAGGACCAGGATTCCGGCGTGGCCAGATCTTCGCGAGCAGGGACGAAGCGCAAGGTGAAGGCCCGTCCAACGAGACGCGGCTGATCGCCTTTGATCGGCATGGTGCCCCTGAGCCAGATATGACGAAGGCCTTTTTTCAGGAGCACCGTCGTCAGGGTAGCTGTTGTGACATTGGACAGCGTGCGGATGAGGTCTGCGTCCAGCGGAAGTGTTTCTGTAGTCATGGGTCGCCTTGTTTGACAGTGTGTGTATCAGATGCTGGAAATCATTCCACCATCCACTCGCAGCGTCGACCCCGTCATATAGGACGACCGCGTGCTGGCCAGGAAGGTCACGACATCGGCATATTCTTGCGGGTTGCCGTACCGGCCCATGGGGATGGCGCTGGTGCTTTCGGCACAGACTTGCGACACGGTGCGTCCTTCTCTCTTCGCTTTGGCGTCATCGAGAAACTTGATGCGCTCGGTTGCAATTCTGCCGGGCAAAACAATGTTGCAGGTGATGCCGTCCTGGGCCACTTCGCGTGCCAGCGTCTTGGACCAGCCGACCAGGGACAAACGCAGCGCATTGGAGATCGCCAGATTCGGGATGGGAGTCACCACGCCAGAAGAGGTGCTGGTGATGATCCGTCCCCACTTCTTGACGCGCATACCCGGCAGCACACGATCCGTGATGGCCAGCACCGACAACACCATGGTCTGAAAATTGCGCGTCCACAGGGCGGCGTCCTGGCCGAAGGCCGTGGTGGGCGGTGGGCCGCCTGTATTGTTGATCAGTACATCCACGCCACCAAACCGGCTTTCAATTTCCAGAATGCGCGCATCCACCACCGACAGGTCGCCAATATCCCACAGCAGGGGGAGGGCGGTGCCGCCCGCTTTTTGCACCGACTCAACGGTGCGCATGAGCGCCTCTTCATTGATATCGGCTACCGCGACGTTGGCCCCTTCGCGTGCCAAGGAAGTTGCAATGGCACACCCCAATCCGCCACCTGCGCCAAGCACCAGTGCGGTCTTACCTGCTAATCCCATATCCATAAACAGTCTCCATGTTGATTGCATTGGCGAAAGACGCCTCAATGGTGGAATTTCTTCACGCCAAAAATGCTAGCGCGAGTGTGGGGGTTTCGGAAAGATAGGTAAAGGCCGCTATCATTCTTTCAGGAAGCATTTTTTCTGCGTTATGGATACCTTATTTCTTGAGACATTGATTGCGGTTGTTCACAGTGGCACGCTGGTTGACGCCGCGCGTCAAATGAATGTCACGCCAGGGGCCGTGGCGCAACGCTTGCAGACGCTGGAAGCGGAGATGGGAACCAAGCTGGTCATGCGCGCCGGGCGCACGGTGCGGCCGACCGAAGCCGGTGCCAAACTAGCGTTGCGGGCTCGAGGTGTTTTGCGAGATTTCAACGACCTGCGTTTTGTGGTCGACGATGGCATTCTTTCTGGTGAACTGAGGATTGGTGCCATCGCAACCGCCCTGACCGGAATGATTCCGCACATTCTCGGACAACTGGTCAGATTGCATTCAGAAGTTGAAGTCTTCATCGA
This sequence comes from Rhodoferax sp., assembly GCF_010365055.1. GTDB lineage: Bacteria > Pseudomonadota > Gammaproteobacteria > Burkholderiales > Burkholderiaceae_C > Rhodoferax. Next base: position 51,617 of record NZ_JAAFHA010000013.1, on the reverse strand, counting down.
ACCCGGTTCCTCGGAACGGCTGTATCGACGCGTTCACAACGGCGATCTGGATGCCGCCCTCATGGTCAGGCCGGGGTTTCCCATTCCGAAAGTGCTGGACTGGGTCAGTCTGAGAAAGGAGCCATTGATCGTCATCGCCTCATCCGCTACAACGCAAGATGACGCCCATGCGCTTCTAATGAGTCACCCGTTCATCAGTTATGACAGGAATCAATGGGGTGGTTATCTGGCGGAGCGCTATTTGCAGCAGGCAGGCTTGGCCCCGAAAGTCCGGTTTGAACTGGATGCACTGGACGCGATCGCCGTCATGGTGGATCAAAATTTAGGTGTGTCTTTGATCCCGGACTGGGCGCCGCCTTGGCCGCAAGGTCTTTCGCTAAAAAAAATACCGGTTTCACGACCCCACCAAAATCGGGAGGTCGGCCTGCTTTGGAACAAAGGATCGTCTCGCATACGGCTGGTCGATGCTTTTCAAAAAGAGGCCATGCGCCTCGCGCCCACTGGATAGAACGCCGTGGGCAGCCTGGCGCTGGGGGGACTACTTTTGGGGCGATAGCCTGATCGCCATCGCACAATCATGCTCATATCTCATAGCTTGATTTTTTACGAGCTCTTTGATGCCATCAAAAGTATCACTGCTTCTTGATTGAGGCCCTTTAATTTGCTGTGTAATACGCTATAAATAATATAGCTAATTCTCTATGCAAGGGATCATATTTTGTGCGAAATTGGCATATCAATCAAAGGCTGCTCAGTCTTGGGCTGTATTGGTTTGGCAGGCGCCACCGCCACCCGGGCGCTCAGGCGCTCAGGCTTTGCGCCACATGGTCGGCGATGGCCAGCGCGGCGGTGAGTCCGGGCGATTCGATGCCAAACAGATTGACCAGGCCCGGGATGCCATGCCGGGTGTGATCGTCAATTTGAAAGTCTGCGGCCGGTGCGCCCTGCGCCGCCAATTTGGGCCGGATGCCGACATAGTCGGGCTGCAAAGTCCCCGCGTCGACGCCCGGCCAGTAATGGCGGATCTGGTTTTGAAAGGTGGCCAGTCGGTCTGCGTCCACGGCGTAGTTAATTTTTGACACCCATTGCACATCCGGGCCAAAGCGTGGTCGTCCGCCCAAGTCCAGCGTGAGATGGATGCCCAGGCCACCGGCTTCAGGCATCGGATAAATCAGATGCGAAAAATTGGCCCGTCCGCTGAATGAGAAATAGTTGCCCTTGGCATAGAACAAGGGTGGGATGCTGGCTGCGGGCAGGCCGACCAGACACGCAGCGACCTGCTGCGCCTGCAGCCCGGCGCAATTGATGACGCTGCGGGCCAGCAAGGGCTCCATGGCGCCCTGGACGCCCAAGGCAATGCCGTCAGGCCTGATCTCACCACCCTCAACGGGCGACTGAAAGGCAAATAAGGCGCCGGCCTGCTCGGCGTCGGCTTGCAGCTGCAGCATGAAGGCATGGCTGTCAATGATGCCGGTGCTGGGCGACAGCAGCGCAGCCAGACAAGAAATGTCGGGCTCCATGGCCTTGACCTGCGCGGCCGTCAAGCTCTGCAGATCAAAAACTCCATTGGCGCAGGCCTTGTCCCGCAAGGCTTGCAGCGCGCCCACTTGGCCGACATCGGTCGCGACAATCAGTTTGCCGCAGCGCCGGTGGGGGATGGCGCGGCTTTCGCAATAGGCATAGAGCGCCTCCTTGCCGCGCACACACAGGGTCGCCTTCAAGGAGTTTTGTGCGTAGTAAATGCCGGCATGAATCACTTCGCTGTTGCGGGAACTGGTGCCGGTGCCGATGCTGTGGGCGGCCTCCAGCACCATCACCTCGCGCCCGTCCTGCGCCAAGCGGCGCGCCACGGCCAAGCCCACGACGCCGGCGCCGATCACGACGCAGTCAACGCGTTCCATGCGCAGCCTTCTCCAGCGGATAAGTTGCGGATGCCTGAGCGTTGAACGACAAGGACAGTCCAAGTCGTTGGGCGGCGGTCAGCAGATGCGCGCACGCCGCCTCGCGCGCCGCTTTGGGATCAGCGGCGACGATGGCCGCCAGTATCAATCGGTGTTCTTGTTGAGCGGGTGACGGCCCGAGCGCACGTTGCGCCGAGTTTTCCCACGCCAGGCGGCGGGTTTCAAGCAACTGGTGCGCCAGAAAGTCGACAAAACCTGAGAAATAGGGATTGTGGGTGGCAATTGCGATGGCCCGGTGAAAAGCAAGGTCTGCCACGCCAGCGGCCGCAAAGTCGTCCGCGCAGCGGTCCATGTCATCCAGCGCGCAGCGCATGGCCAGCAAATCGTTCGGGGTGCGCCGCAGCGCCGCGAGTTCGGCCGCTGCACATTCGGCCCAATAACGCAGTTCAAAGACGTGCTGAAAATTGATCTCTGGCCCACCCGCTTTGCTGCTGTCTGCCAGCCGATAGGCGTTGCCCACCGGGTTGTCGGACACATAGGCCCCCGATCCCTTGCGCGTCACCAGAATGTGATCGACCTTGAGCCGGGCAATGGCCTCCCGGATGACCGGGCGACTGACCTTGAAGTTGTCGGCCAGCGTTTGCTCGGCCGGCAGCCGTGTGTTGGCTGGATAGACCCCTGACTGAATCTCGGTCTGCAGTTTGTGCACGACGCGCTCCACAAGAGAAGACGGTCGCTCTAGCGGATCAATCATCAGGGCTCCAATTTATCTGTAAGGCTGCATGACAAATTATAGCCAGATGGATTGTGCCCAGTGTTATTTCGAGTGTTGGAACGGGCTAGAAAGGGTAACGCTCACGCAGGCTGCGGGCGTTGAGCAGCACGCCCGTCATCAGCGTGAACAGGGCGACAGAACCCAGAATAATGGCGGCAGCGGTCCAGGGTCGGTCGATTTGCTGTCGAAACTGGACGAGTTGAACGGCGGTGCCCAGCCAACTCGCTGTTGCGCAATAGGCCGCGAACTGCAACAGAAAAAGGCTCCAGCGGCTCTTGTAGAAAAACAGCAGAGGTGTTGCCAAACACAGGCCAACCACAAAAAAGCTGCTGATCCTGAAAAAATGCGCAGCCATGAGGGCGGCGGCGATGACGTAGAGGCTGATGCGCAGGGTCATTTGAAATCAATCCAGAATAAGCGATATTTTGCGGGATCTTGGGCTTTGCAGCCGGGTTCCTATTAACGTTTCACATCAACCACAACACGACCGCGCACCTTGCCTTCCAGCAATTCTGTCGCCACTGCGATGGTTTCTGAAAGACTTATTTCACGGGTGATAGCTTCGAGCTTGGTGATGTCGAGGTCGCGGGCAAGCCGCTGCCATGCTTCTTGACGAACGTTGAGCGGGGCCATGACACTGTCGATGCCATAAAGGGTCACGTTGCGCAGGATGAATGGCGCCACCGAGGCCGGGAAATCCATTCCGCCCGCCAGTCCGCAAGCGGCCACAGCACCGCGGTATTGGGTGGTGGCGCAGGCATTGGCCAGCGTATGGCTGCCGACGGTATCAATCACCCCGGCCCAGCGCTCCTTGCCGATGGGCTTGCCGGGCGCTGAGAGTTCGCTGCGGTCCATGACCTGGCTTGCGCCCAGCGCCTTGAGGTAGTCAGCCTCGGCGGTGCGGCCGGTTGACGCGACCACGGTGTAGCCCAACCTGGCCAGCAAGGCGATGGCGACGCTGCCGACACCGCCGCTGGCGCCCGTCACGAGAATCTCGCCCTTGGTCGGCCCGATGCCATGCTTCTCCAGTGCCAGGACGCACAGCATGGCGGTATAGCCGGCGGTGCCGATCGCCATGGCCTGGCGAGCCGTGAAGGCTATTGGCAGCGCAAGCAGCCACTCGCCCTTGACCCGCGCCACTTCAGCGAGTCCACCACAGTGGGTTTCGCCGACACCCCAGCCGTTCAGGATGACCTTGTCGCCCGCCTGCCAGGCTGCGTTGGCGCTTTCGACCACGGTACCCGCGAAATCGATGCCTGGGACCATGGGAAAGCGTCGAACCACCGGTGATCGTCCGGTGATCGCCAGCGCATCCTTGTAGTTGAGCGTTGACCACTCGACCCGGACCGTGACGTCGCCAGCCGGCAGCACGGCCTCGTCGATGGTCTGAAGCGCGGCCTTGTAACCGGCATCGTCTTTGGTAATCAGTATGGCTTTGAACATGCTATTTCCCCGACTGTTGAAAATGAAACATTCGCTTGTAGTTTATGACACGACTGCGGCATGGGGTGAACCTTGGCGCCCCGATAATCAGGACTCAAATATCGGGAGGACTCAGATGCGGCGAGTTGTTGATGGGGTTTCAAAAGTTGTGCTTGCCACCAGCTTGCTGATGTGCTCCGGGTGTGCGGTCGTGGCCGTCACTGGCGCGGTTGTGACGGTGGCGGCAACGGTGGTGTCGACCGGCGTCAAGGCGACTGGCGCCGTGATTGGCGCCGTGATTCCAGACTCGGAGGATTAGAGTCGATGTGACCCCGACGATGGCCGGAACAGGCACGCTCGAATGCGCGCCATGTTCCGTTCATCTGCTGTTACAGCTGGGCCGGACCTGCGGGCAGGCTCACGCAAACACCCCGGCCGTGTCCTGCATCCGGTTTGATACCTCACCCAGATGGTGCAGGCTGTCACCAAACGTCATTTCCAGTTGGGTCAGCTTCTTGAAGTAATGGCTCACGATGTATTCGTCGGTCACGCCGATGCCGCCGTGCAGTTGCACCGCCTGCTGGCCAACCAATCGCATCGAATTGCCGAGCTGGTATTTGGCACGGGCCATCGCGGCGCGGCGCTCGGGCGCGGGGGCGTTGAGTTTGAGCGCGGCATAAAAACTCATGGAGCGTGCCAACTCGAGCTGCATTTTCATGTCCGCAGCGCGGTGCCGCAGCGCCTGGAAGCTGGCGATGGCGACGCCGAACTGCTTGCGCGTGTTCATGTACTCGGCGGTGATGGCCAGCGTTTTGTCCATCACACCAACTGCTTCGGCACAGGCGCTGGCAATGCCGATGTCCACCGCGTGCTCCAGCGCGCTCAAGCCATCGAGTGTGATCAGCGTCGCGGGGGCATTTTGCAGCGTGACCTCGGCCGCCCGGCTGCCGTCCTGCGTGCCATAACCCTGGGTGCTGACACCGCTGGCGGTGCGCTCCACCAGAAACAAGGCCAGCTGGCCGTCGAGCCGGGCGGGCACCATGAAGGCGTCGGCCTGATCACCCGCGGGCACAATGCTTTTGATAGCTGTCAGCGTATAGCCTGCGGGGGCTAAGACCGCTTTTGCCTGGCAACTGTCAAGCCGGTAGCGCGCCGCGCGCTCCTGGTACGCCAGCACCACCAGCGCTTCGCCGCTGGCTATTTTTGGCAGCCAGGCGGACTTGACCGCCTCGGACGCGTAGCCGCTCAGAACGCCGCCTGCGATCAGGCTCTGGTTCAGAGGCTCCAGCACGATGCCGCGCCCGAGCTCCTCCATCACCACCATGCCCTCGACCGGGCCCATGCCCATGCCGTCATATTGCTCCGGGATGTAGAGGCCGCACAGGCCCAGCTCGGCTATTTCACGGAATGCTTCGGGTGAAAAGCCCCCAGTCTTGACGGTGCTGCGGCGGCGCTCGAAGTTGTAGCCTTTGTCAACCCATTTGCGCACGGCATCGCGCAGTTGTTCCTGGTCGTCTGTGAAATCGAAATCCATGGTGATTGTTCCTTTTTACCGTTCGTCCCGAGCTGGTCGAAGGGATTGAGTGATGTCTGCTAAAGGGCTGCGACAAGCACAGCCCGAAATGATATTTCCTGCAATCGTCAGCCGAGGACGGTCTGGGCCACGATGGTGCGCTGCACTTCATTGCTGCCGCCGTAAATGGTGGTCTTGCGCATGTTGAAGTAAGTCGACGCCAGCGGCGCGCACCAGACGCCACCGCCCGGGAAGTCGCCCTGCCAGCCGGCTTCCATCGCCTCCTGAATCAGCGGCAGCGCATAGGGCCCGGCGGCGAGCATCATCAACTCGCTGTAGCGTTGCTGGATCTCGCTGCCGCGAATCTTCAAGAGGCCCGCAATGTCGAGCGAGTTCTTGCCCGACTTTTCTGCGGCCAGCACGCGCAGCACCAGCATCTCGAGCGCCACCACGTCCACTTCCAGCTTGGCGATTTCGTCGCGAAAGCGCACGTCGTCAAACACACCCTCGGCCTTGGCCACGCGTTTGAGCCGCTCGAGCTCGCGCTTGGTGCGGTTCACGTCGGCGATGTTGGTGCGCTCATGCGAGAGCAGGTGCTTGGCGTAGGTCCAGCCCTTGTTCTCTTCGCCAATCAGGTTTTCCACCGGCACTTCGACGTCGTCAAAAAAGACTTCGTTGACTTCGGGCTCGCCGTCGAGCAGCACCGTCGGGCGCACGGTGACGCCAGGGGATTTCATGTCGATCAGCAGGAAGCTGATGCCGGTTTGCGGTTTGCCCTCGTTGCTGGTGCGCACCAGGCAGAAAATCCACTCACCGTACTGGCCCAGCGTGGTCCACGCTTTTTGACCGTTGACGATGTATTTATTGCCCTGGCGTTCGGCCCGGCACTTGACCGAGGCCAGATCAGAACCGGCGCCGGGCTCGCTGTAACCCTGGCTCCACCACACCTCACCACTGGCAATGCCGGGCAAAAAGCGCTGCTGCTGCTCCGGCGTGCCAAACGCCATGATGACCGGGGCCACCATCACCGGGCCAAACGGCAGCACGCGCGGCGCACCGGCCAGGGCACATTCTTCTTCGAACAAATGCTTCTGGATCGAGCTCCAGCCGGGGCCGCCGAAGGACTTGGGCCAGGCGTGGCCGAGCCAGCCTTTTTTGCCCAGAATCTTGCCCCAGCGCTGCAGGTCGTCGCGGCTCAGGCGCAAGGCGTTGTGCACCTTGTGTGAAATATCAGTGGGCAGGTTCGCGCGCACCCAGGCGCGAATGTCTTCACGGAACTGCTGCTCTTCAGGGGTAAAAGCCAAATCCATAGGGGAGTCTCCAAATAAGCCACATTTTGGTTCCGACAGCACTTGAGTACCAAGCGAGTCTTAAGCGAATCGTCGCTGAATGTGGTTTTTAGCACGATCGTGCGATTCAAGCTGTCGAGGTGGTGACACGCTGCCCTGCGCACCGCCTTTTTCAGGTTTTCATCGCCGGTGATTGTCTGTTCTGAACGACGCCTTCGTTTGCGTGTTCGGCCGATTTTTGAGAATACGCAAAGCCCAAAGCAAGGACTTCAGCACAGTAGGTGTTTGTCGCAAGCGTGCCCCTGCGGGTCGCCTGTGCACAGTGGCACGAGCCGAATGGCCTGCGTGTGTGATGTTTATGCCCCTGGAGTGATCATTGGGAGACCGGATTTGGAAACTTCGCACAGCCCCCATCAAAACTATCTGCTCGCCGCCTTGTCGGCCGTCGAGCTCGGGCGTGTCTCGCCCGGCTTGGAGTTGGTTGCCATGCTGCAGGGCGAAGTTCTTTATGAATCCGGGCAAACCCTGCAGCATGTTTATTTTCCGACAAGCGCCATCGTGTCCCTGAACTGCTTGACCGAGACCGGTGCAACGTCCGACATTGCTTGGGTGGGCCGTGAGGGCGTTATTGGCATTCCGCTGGTCATGAGCAGCCATACGACGCCGACGGCGGCCGTTGTGTGTGTCAGCGGCTATGGCTACCGATTAAAGGAACAAATCCTGATGCAGGAACTCCGCCGCAGCGGCGGGCGCCGCGCCGGGGTGATGCAGCACTTGTTGCTGCGCTACACCCAGGCGCTGATGACGCAGCTGGCCCAAACGGCGGTCTGCAATCGGCATCATTCGGTGGAGCAGCAACTGTGTCGCTGGCTGTTGTCAACGCTCGACCGTTTGCCCTCCAATGAATTGACCATGACGCATGAGCATATCGCCAGCATGCTGGGTGTGCGCCGTGAAGGCATCACGGAGGCCGCCGGGCGTTTGCAGCAAGCGGGCTTCATTCGCTACTACCGTGGCCATATCACCGTGCTTGACCGCGCGGGCTTGGAGACACGGGTTTGTGAATGCTATGCAGTGGTCAAAAAAGAGCATGAGCATTTGCTGAACGATGTCGGCGAAGGTGCCGACAATTTCCCCAACCAGGCACCGCCAATCTTTCACTTGGCTTCGGGCTTTGCTTAAACCTGTTCCGGGGGCGAAACGCCCAACTCGGCGCACAGCTTTTGCACCGTTTCACGCAGCTTGGCTACTTCCACTTCGAGTCGTTCAATGCGCTCGGCGGTGTTGCCGCTCAGACCTTCAGACGAACGGCTCATCCCGGTTTGCGTCGCATCCACCGGTCCGCACAGCAGGTGCGCCCAGCGTTGCTCGCGCGCGGCGGGTCCGCGCGCGAGTTTGACCACCAGCGGGCCGCCTTTCTCCTTGGCGCGGTCCTGCAGCTCTTCCAGAAAGCCTTCGACCGAGGAAATATCGGCAAACTTGTACCAGCGCTCGGTGTTCAGGCGCAGCTCCCCGGCCGTCTGCGGGCCGCGCAACATCAAGAGCCCCAGCAGCACGGCGGCCTGTTCGTAGACCCCGATACCGCGCTGAAAGTTGTGTTCAAAACGTGTGGTGCGCGAGCCACTGCTTTCGCGCACCAGATGGGCCTCTTTCAGCGTGTTCAGGGCGCCAGCGACGTCGGCTTCGCTCAATTCCATCAGCGGCTCGCGGCTGGACTTCTGGTTGCAGCCCAGCAGCAGCGTGTTGAGTGTCAGCGGGTAGCTGTCAGGCACGGTGCGGGCCTTTTCCATCAAGGTGCCGAGCACGCGCGCCTCGGTCGGGGTCAGGACAGGCGTCGTGGTTGTGGGGCTAGGTGCAGTCATTGGAGGGGAAGAGGTCAAGGTCATAATTCGGGCCGATATGAAAAACATCGTTATTTTGATCTCAGGCGCCGGCTCCAACATGGCCGCCATCGTAAAAACAGCGCAGCGCGAGGCCTGGCCGGAACGATTTGGCGCGCGGGTCGCGGCCGTGATCAGCAACAAGGCCGCAGCCGCAGGGCTGGTCTTCGCACGCGAACACGGCATTGCCACCGAGGTGCTGGATCACAAAACCTTTGCCTCGCGCGAGGCATTTGATGCGGCCCTGGCCCAGCTCATTGATCGCTTTGATGCGCCGGAGCAACCCGTGCTGGTGGTGCTGGCGGGCTTCATGCGCATTCTCACGCCCGCATTTGTGGATCGCTACAGCGGGCGCTTGCTCAACATCCACCCGTCGCTGCTGCCGGCGTTTCCGGGGCTGCACACCCAACAGCAAGCGATCGATGCGGGTTGCAGGTTCGCTGGTGCCACCGTGCATCAGGTCACAGCGGAACTCGACCACGGCCCGATCCTGGCGCAAGCGGTGGCGCCGGTGTTGCCGGGTGATACGGCCGACACCTTGGCGGCCCGCGTGCTGTCCCAGGAGCACCTCATTTATCCGCGTGCGATTGCAGATTTGCTACTAAAAATGTAGCTATATACACATAAGATACGAGGGCTGCAGCCTGATTTATTATAAATCCATGGCTCGTGACGCGGCCGGGATGACGCTTCGGTTCATTGACGCTTGAGGTCAGAAAGCCGCAGTGTGGACCCACACTGCGGCTTAGGTGTTTGGTGGGCCTCCCGTGAGTCGAACACGGCACCAACGGATTATGCTTACCAACTACGACTTTCGTCGCCCCTTTCGGGTTTGTGGTCTGGACTGTCTCTTGTCTTTACGACCTGCCCGTACAGTCTCTACACGTTCTCTTCCGAAGAAGAGCTTCGCTCGGGATTGCCACGGTCACGAATGACCAGAGGTTTCCCCGACTTTGAGCAGTTCTACCAAGGCACAGAGTCAACTTACGCCAAGGCAACCCAATCTGTCTTTTCCATTCCCAGCCCCTGGTTCACAGGAAAAAACTACTTCAAGTCCGCTGCTCTAACCAACATGAGCTAGAGGCCCGAAGCGCAGATTGTAAGGGCCTACTTGTGGTGGCTCAGGGCGTTGCTGACCAATTTCGACGTGATGTCCACAATCTGGATCATCCGGTCGTAGGCCATGCGCGTGGGGCCGATGACGCCAAGCGTGCCCACCACCTGGCCGTCCACCTCGTACGGCGCGCTGACGATGGACAGGTCCTCAAACGGAACAACCTTGCTTTCGCCACCGATAAAAATACGCACGCCTTCGGCCTGGCCGGCAATATCAAGCAGGCGCATGAGTTGCGCTTTTTGTTCAAACAGATCAAATGCGCGACGCAGGTGGCCCATGTCATTGGAAAAATCAGTCACTGCCAGCAGGTTTCGCTCGCCCGAAATCACCACTTCGTCCTGCGTTTCTGACATGGCCTCAGAACTGACCGTCACGGCCGCCTGCATCAGGCTGGCAATTTCCGAGCGCAGTGATTCCACCTCGTTTTTCAAGCGCTCACGAACCTGTTCAATGGCCAGCCCGACGTAATGGCTGTTGAGGTAATTGGCGGCTTCAACCAATTGCGGCTGCGAATGATCCGTCTCGGTAAAAATAACCCGGTTTTGCACGTCGCCTTCGGGCGAGACGATGATGACCAGCAAGCGCCGCTCAGACAAGCGCAAGAATTCAATGTGGCGAAACACGGAGGAACGGCGCGGGGCGATGACCACGCCGACAAACTGGGACAGGTTTGACAGCAGGTTGGCCGCGTTGGAAATCACTTTCTGCGGCTGATCGGGTGCCAAGATGTGGGCTGCGAACTGCTCCTGGCGCACCGTCAGCATGGTGTCGACAAAAAGGCGGTAACCGCGCGCCGTCGGGATGCGCCCGGCCGAGGTGTGCGGGCTGACGATCAAGCCCAGCTCTTCCAGATCAGACATCACGTTGCGGATGGTGGCGGGCGACAAGTCCAGCCCCGAGGCTTTGGAGAGCGTGCGCGAACCCACCGGTTGCCCATCGGCGATATAGCGCTCAACCAGCGCTTTCAATAACAACTTGGCACGGTCATCGAGCATGCGGGCATTTTAGTGATGTAATTTGCCAATGAAATCTAAATTCCGGCATGTGGCGCTGATTGGCAAATACCAGACGGTGGCCTCGGGCGTGTCCAGCGCGTCATCGCGCCGCGTGTTGGAAGACATCGCGCATTTTCTAAATGCGCAGGGTTGCGAGGTGGTTTTTGAGCAAGACACCGCGCGCAATATGGGCATTTCGGGCTACCCGGTCGCGGATGTCGCCGCCATTGGCGCGAATTGTGATCTGGGCTTGGTTGTCGGCGGCGACGGCACCATGCTGGGCATTGGCCGCCAACTCGCCAAGTTCGGCGTGCCCTTGATTGGTGTCAACCAGGGGCGGCTCGGGTTCATCACCGACATCCCGCTGGACGGTTACGCCAGCGCGCTGGCGCCGATGCTGCGCGGCGAGTATGAGGAGGACCATCGCAGCCTGATGCACGCCAGGGTGATGCGTGACGGGCGCTGTGTCTATGACGCGCTGGCCATGAACGATGTGGTGGTGAACCGGGCGGCGACCTCGGGCATGGTGGAGCTGCGGGTTGAAGTCGATGGCCACTTCGTGGCGAACCAGCGGGCGGACGGCCTGATCATTGCCACGCCGACCGGTTCCACCGCGTATTCGCTTTCCGCCGGCGGGCCGCTCTTGCACCCCTCCATTCCGGGCTGGGTGCTGGTGCCGATTGCGCCACATACTTTGTCAAATCGGCCCATCGTCCTTGCCAACATTACTGAAATTGCTATTGAAATAATAGCTGGACGCGACGCCAGTGCAAGTTTTGACACGCAGTCACTGGCGTCGTTGCTGCATGGCGATCGCATCGTGGTGACACGCTCCGAACATCATGTGCGCTTTTTGCACCCCAGAGGCTGGTCCTACTTTGACACCCTGCGCCAGAAACTGCACTGGAATGAAGGAGTGGCCTGACTGTGAGCCTCAAACGAATTGTCTTGCGTGATTTTGTGATTGTGCGCGAGCTCGATCTTGACCTGGCGAGCGGCTTCACCGTTCTCACCGGCGAAACGGGGGCCGGCAAATCGATCCTGATTGATGCACTGCAATTGGTCACCGGCGGCCGGGCCGATGTCGGGGTCATTCGTGAAGGCACGAGTCGCACCGACGTCAGCGCGGAGTTTGACGCCACGGCTGACCTGGCGCTCTGGCTTGAAACGGCGGGCTTTGAGATTGGCGACAGCCTGTTGTTGCGACGCACAGTAGACACCCAGGGCAAAAGCCGCGCCTGGATCAACGGCAGCCCGGCCACCGCCACCCAGTTGCGCGCCATGGGCGAGCAACTGCTCGATATTCATGGGCAACACGCCTGGCAAAGCCTCACCCGTCCCGATGCGGTGCGAAGCTTGCTCGATGCCTATGCGCAGGTTTCGTCAAACGCTCTGGCAACGCTGTGGCAACAATGGCGCCAGGCGCAGGCCGACCTGGCGCAAGCCCATGGCGCGCAAGAGTCGTTAGAACGTGAACGCGAACGGCTGGCCTGGCAAATTGCTGAGCTTGAAAAGCTGGCGCCGCAGGCGGATGAATGGTTGGAGCTCAACACCGAACACGGCCGACTCTCCCATGCCCAAGCGCTGCTGGACGCCGCCCAAGGCGCCCTGCAGACCTTGGGTTCTGACGACGATGGCGGCGCCCTGGTGGCGCTCCATGGCGCCTGTCAATTGCTACAACAGCAGGAGCACCTTGAGCCCTATTTCAAAGGGCTGACGGAGGTTTTGACCTCAAGTCTGGCGCAGGTGGAAGACACGGTGCATTCCCTGCGGGGTTACCTGCGCAAGACCGAGCTGGATCCCCAGCGGCTGGGCGAACTCGACGAGCGCATGGCCTTGTGGCTGTCGCTGGCCCGGCGCTACCGCAGAGCCCCGGCGGAGCTGTCTGATTTGCTGGCGTCCTGGAGACAGGAGCTGCAAAAGCTGGAGGCCGCCGCTGATTTGGCGGGGCTGGAAGCCGCCTGCGCGCTGGCGTTTGACGCCTACATGCAGCAGGCCCGGCAACTCTCGAAGGCGCGCGCCGGTGCCGCACCGAAGCTGGCGCGGGCCATCACGCAAGCCATGCAGGGGCTGGGGATGCAAGGTGGCCAGTTTGAAGTGGCGCTGCAGGCGGCGGCGCAACCGACGCAAAGTGGCCTGGAAGAAGTCAGCTTTCTGGTGGCGGGGCATGCGGGTAGTACACCCAGAGCGGTGAGTAAAGTGGCTTCTGGCGGTGAGTTGTCTCGCATGGCGCTGGCAATCGCCGTCACGACCAGCCGGCTCGGCACCGCACCGACGCTGATTTTTGACGAGGTGGATGCGGGTGTGGGCGGCGCGGTGGCCGAGACAGTCGGTCGCCTCATGCAGCAATTGGGTGTCGACCGGCAGGTGCTGGCCGTGACCCATCTGCCCCAAGTTGCTGCTTGTGCGGACCACCATCTGGTCGTGGCCAAACAATTGCAGGGCAGTTCGACGACGAGTTCAGTGCTTGTTGTGCAGGACGATCAACGGGTGGCAGAGGTGGCGCGCATGCTGGGGGGCGAACGCCTCTCGGGCACGACGCTGGCACACGCCCGGGAAATGCTGCAAGTCGGGGAGACATTCGATGACGTCCGAAACCGATAGTCTGCAGATCGTCCTGATTACCGGCATGTCGGGCTCCGGCAAGTCGGTGGCGCTGCACGCGCTGGAAGACGCTGGTTTTTTCTGCGTTGACAACTTGCCGCCCGAACTTTTTTTGCCGTTTGTCGCGTTGCAGAAGATGCATCAAACCAAGCGCGTGGCCATTGCGATGGACGTTCGGACGGCGTCGTCGCTGCCTTTGGTGCCTGAGCAGCTTGCCACCCTGCGCACGCAGGGCGTCGTGGTCAAGTCGCTCTTTCTGGATGCCACCACCGGCACCTTGGTGCGCCGCTATTCAGAAACCCGGCGCAAGCACCCCCTGTCCCAGTTCGCCTCCGATCCCGCGCCACACGACCAGCGGCGCGCGCTGGTGGATGCCATTGAACTCGAGCGGGAACTGCTGGCTGATCTGCGCGAAAACGCCCATGTGATCGACACCAGCATCATCAGACCCTCGCAGTTGCAGGGCTACGTCAAGTCGCTGATCTCCGCATCGGGGGAGCAGCTGACCTTGGTGTTCGAGTCCTTTGCCTTCAAGCGCGGCGTTCCAAGTGACGCCGACTATGTGTTTGATGTGCGCATGTTGCCCAACCCGCACTACGAGCCCGAGTTGCGCCATTTGACCGGGCGAGACCGGCCCGTGGCTGATTTTCTGGAACAGCAGGCCGACGTCGCCCTCATGCTGGCGCACATTCAACAGTTTTTGAACCATTGGCTTGAGGCATTGGCACGCGACCACCGGAGCTACGTCACGGTCGCCATTGGCTGCACCGGTGGCCAGCACCGTTCGGTCTACCTCGTGGAAAAACTGGCGGGTCTGTTTGGCGACAAATGGATGACTTTGATGCGGCACCGGGAACTGGAAGCCAGCCTGCTACTCCTGGAGTAGCAATTTTCTGACGGGGGCCGGCAAGCCCAAGTGCGGCCACTCCTGTGCGCTCATCCAGCGCCCCTGCGATGACGCCTGGGCAGAGCGTGGCATTTGCACCTGAACCGGATGCAGGTACAGGTCCTTGTGAGTCAATACGTGGGTAAAGGACGGCGTGTCATGCAAGGCGGTGCGGTAGCGTTCGGGTACCGCTGTCTCCAGTGCCTCGCGCTGGTCGAACCACGGCAGGCAGTAAAGCCCGGCCCAGACCCCAGGGGTCGGCCGCTGGCTCAGCCACACGCTGTCATTTTCGCCCTGTGCCCATAGCAGCCAGATCGACTGCGAACTGCGCTTGAGTTTGCGCGTCTTTACCGGGTAGCCCTCAGGCTGGCCCAAACGCCGCGCGACACAGGACTGGGCGAGCGGGCAGGCTTCGCAGCCTGGCTTTCTGGCGGTGCAAAGCGTGGCACCCAGGTCCATCAAGCCTTGTGTGTAGCGCGGCATGGCCTGCGGCAGATCACGCAGTGGCAGCAAGCGCGACGCCTCATCCCAAAGCCGCCGCTCGTTGGCTGCTGAAGCCAGGTCGCCGTCAAAGCCCAGCACGCGCGTGAGCACGCGCTTGACATTGCCATCCAGAATGGCCACCCGTTCAGCAAAGCACAAGGATGCAATTGCGGCTGCGGTCGAGCGGCCAATACCGGGCAATGTCTGCAGCAGCAGGGCGGTTTGTGGGAAAAGCCCACCATGCAGTCGCATGACCGCCTGAGCGCACAAATGGAGGTTGCGGGCGCGGCTGTAATAACCCAAACCGCTCCACAAACCCAACACGTCGTCCAGCGAGGCGGCGGCCAGTGAACGCACGTCGGGAAAGCGCTCAAGAAAGCGGGGGAAATAAGTCAGTACGGTTGCCACCTGGGTCTGTTGCAGCATGATCTCGGACAGCCAGACCCGGTACGGATCGCAGGTGTTCTGCCATGGCAAATCATGGCGGCCGTGCGTTTCTTGCCAACGCACCACTTGAGTGGCGACATCCATCACCACGCGTTCATTCACGCTCGTCAAACCAGTTCAATGACCTGGGTGATAGCGGCGTCATCAGTTGCAGCGCACCGATCAGGGTCGGTTGCCGTCACCAGATAATCGGTCAACTCCGACAGTTTGGTATCGAGTTGATCCAAGCTGTTCTTTTGCCCCTGAATTTCATCAATGCGTTCGCCGAGGCCGCCGGAGGCTTGCTGTATTCGATCGATGGCCTCCAGTCGCCGGCTGAAGTTACGCCGCCGCTCGCGCAACTGGACATCGAGTTGGGCAGCGGCCGCCTTGCTCCACAGCTCAATATCACCCAACGCCGTTTCATGGATGGTGCGTAGGCGGGTGGACAGTGCACGCACCAGTCGATCTGAAAACTCGGGCTGCGCCAGCCTGAAAGTATTGCCGACGCTGAGGTACTGCAGATGGCTGCGTTCCACCAGATCAAGGTCATGCAGATAAGCGTCCAAACCTGGTTCGCTGGGCGCCTGCAATGAGAACCCATGTTCGGCGTTCAGTTGTCGAAACGTCGCGGCCAGCATGACCTGGATTTCAGCGCTGATGGATTGCACCTCCCGCAGATTCTTGCGCAGCCGCTCAAAAGTCTCGCCATAGGCGCGGTTGACGCCCAGTTTGATGCCGGTTTGCTGCAACAGCTGGGTGAGCTGGGCCATTTCCTTTTTGAGTGCTGTCGGCCCCAGCAGACTGAACACTTCACGCAGCAGTTTCAGGTGGACCGAACGCACCGCATGAATTTTCGCGCCACCCAGATCAAACTCGGCTTGCTCTTGCGAAATGCGTGACCGCATGTTCTTGATGACGGCTGAGTTTTTTCCCTGGAGACCCTCAAGCTCAATCAGTTGCTCGGTCAGGTCACGCCTGCGCATGTGAATCACGCGACCCGTCTCGGCACGCAAATCTGAAATGCCGCTGAAGATGGCAGAGCTCAACATTTTTTGCCGCTGGCCCATGATGCCCTGGCCAAGCGCTTCTTCAAGCGCGGACAAGCAGCTGAGTTCCAGCAAGGCCGAATCGCCTGTCACCTTGGCCACCAGGCCTTTTTGCGCCGATACCGGGATCACCTGCCGCCTGGCGATACCCAATATCTCGGCGGTTGAGGCTTGCTGGCGCTGTATCTGCGCTTGCACCTGGGGGGGGGAACTCAGAGCGTCCCACAAGGTGTCTATCTTGTTGAGAACCACCAACCTTGAATTTGCATCAATCGAATCAGCGACCAAGTGTTCACGCCAGATGGCAAGGTCCGACTTGGTGACGCCGGTATCAGCGCCGAGAATAAAAACGACGGCATGGGCCTGTGGAATCAGGCTGACCGTCAGTTCAGGTTCGGCGCCGATCGCGTTGAGGCCAGGTGTATCCAGAATCACCAAGCCCTGCTTTAACAAAGGGTGCGCAATATTGATCAAGGCATGGCGCCACTTGGGCACTTCCACCAGGCCTTGCGCATTGACCGTGGGATTGTCTTCTGGCGTCTCGGTCTGCCAAAAGCCAAGCGCCTTGGCTTCGGTCTGGGTGACCTGACGCGTTTCAGCTACCTTCTCAAGCGCTTCCGAGAGCTGCTTGGGGTCATGCACATTCAAGTCAATGCGCGTCCATTTCTCCGGCACCATGCGCCATTCCATCAACGCTTGCGGTTGCAGGCGGGTTTCAATCGGCAGGAGGCGCAGGCAAGGCGGGACGTGGGCGTCGTAGCCCATCTCGGTCGGGCACATGGTGGTGCGTCCGGCGCTGGCGGGCATGATGCGCCGCCCGTAGCCGGCAAAGAAAATGGCGTTGATCAACTCCGATTTGCCGCGGGAAAACTCGCCCACAAACGCGACCATGACTTTGTCAGCGCGCACCTGTGTTTCCAGGCGACGCAAGCGTTCTTCTACCGCGGCGTCGAGTAGTTCGTGGTCTTTCAGCCACTCGGCCAATAGCTTCAGGCGCAGGGCAAACTCACGCCGCCACGTGCCGTGTAGATCAAATTGTTCGTTAAATGAAATAGCCAAATTGCCTCCGCGCAATGTTTCAATATAGCACCGAGCGGTGCCTTGACACCTAAGCTTTCTGGCAATGAGGGCAGTAAAACGTCGACCGCTGACCTTGTCGCAAGGTCTTGATGGATGTCCCGCAAACCCTGCAGGGCTGCCCTTGCCGGGCATAAACCATGGCTTCCAGTTGAAAATGACCGCTGTCGCCATTGGCGCTGGAGAAATTTCGCAGCGTGCTGCCGCCCTTGGCCACGGCACGCGCCAGCACATCGCCGATTGCGGCGTGCAGTTTGACGCTGCGCGGCCGACTCAGGCGGCCAGCGCTCAGGGTTGGTCGGATGCCCGCCATAAACAGCGCTTCTGAAGCGTAAATATTGCCCACGCCCACCACCACATCACCCGCCAGCAGCACCTGTTTGATAGCGGCCTTACGGCGCTTCAATGCGGCATGGAAGCGGTCAACGTCAAAAACATCGGACAAAGGCTCCATGCCGAGTTTGCCCAATAGCTTGCGAGCCTGCGGGGCATCCTCGCTGTCTGCATAGACCACTGCCCCAAACCGACGAGGATCGGTCAGTCGCAGTGTGCCCTGCGTGGTCACCATCTCAAAATGGTCATGGGCGCCGGCAGGGGGCAAGCGCCGGGCAAAACTCAAGCTGCCCGACATGCCCAAATGCACCAGCAGCAAGCCGTGATCGAGATCGACTAACAAGTATTTGCCGCGTCTTCGCACTGCCAGCACTGACCGCCCCGCCAGCTGGGCGGGACAACACCCCAAGGGCCAGCGCAGCGATTTGCCCATGCGCACAGAAATGATTATTGCTCCTGCTATGTCGAAGGCAAAACTCAAGCGTGTGACTTCAACCTCAGGCAATTCGGGCATGACAAAGAAATTTCGGTCGCATAGATTATTATCATCTTATGTTGAATTTTCACTGTTTGCCTCGTTGCAGCGTGCTGCTCGCCCTCGTTTGCGCGCTGGGCGTGAATGCCCAAACGCCGTCTGACAAGGCGGCTGAGCCCAAGAGTTCAGCGCTCAGCAGCGAGCTCTTTTATCAACTGTTGTTGGGGGAACTCAATGCCCGCGGCGGGGAGCCGGGTGCCGCTTACTCGCTGATGCTTGATGCAGCGCGGAAAACGAATGATCCGAGACTCTACCAACGTGCGGTTGACATCGCATTGCAGGCGCGCTCGGGCGATTCGGCGCTGCTGGCAGCGCGTGCCTGGAAACAGGCCCAGCCCGCATCACGTGAGGCCAATCGCTACGTCCTGCAGATATTGATTGGTCTGAACCGTATTGGCGAGACATTGGAGCTGCTCAAGCGTGAGATCGCGCTAGCGGATGGCAAGGACCGGGCCAGTACCATCTTGGGCCTTGCGCGCTACTTTGCGCGAGCGACCGATAAAAAGCTGGCTGCCGCCACGGTGGAGCAAGCGCTAGCCAGTTACTTGGATGCTCCGGCGACCGGCGTTGCCGCCTGGACCGTCATCGGACGCATGCGTTTGGAGGCGGATGATGCCAGCGGCGCATTGCATGCGGTGCGCAAGGCGCGGGAGCTGGATGCCAAATCAGAGCCTCCCGCTTTGTTGGCCTTGGCCATGATGGGGGCCAAAGTGCCGCAGGCTGAGGCTCTTGTGAAGGAATACATCGAGGACAAGCCAATGCCCGAGGTGCGAATGGCGTATGTCCGCGTTTTGTTGGATGCCCAGCGCTATGCGGAGGCAGCCGCGCAGCTGCAACTCGTTACCGCGGAAAAGCCTGACCATGCAGAGGCTTGGCTGATACGGGGCGTACTCGAGTTGCAGGAGGGCAATCCCGCCGTGGCGGAACGCTCGCTAAAACAGTATGTGGAACTGGCGCTGGCCAAGCGCAATGGCACACCCAGCGTGGACGCGGGGCGTGGTTTGACCCAGGCTTATCTTTCCCTGGCCCAAATTGCCGAGCAACAGAAGGATTTTGTGCAAGCCGATGCGTGGCTGCAACGCATTGACAGCAAGGAAGACGTACTCAACGCCCAGCTGCGCCGCGCCGGTCTCCTTGCCCGGCAAGGCAAGCTGGAAGACGCGCGTCAACTGATTCGCAGCCAACCCGAGGTGTCGCCTGCAGACGGTCGGCAAAAGTTGGCTGCTGAAATACAACTGCTGCGTGACAGCAAGCAGTACCCGGCCGCCTATGAACTTCTGGCCCAGGCCGCTTCGACCAACCCCGAGGATTTTGGTCTCGCTTATGACATGGCCATGGTGGCCGAAAAGTTGGGCAAGCTTGACGAGATGGAGCAGTTGCTGCGCAGCGTGATCGCTGGAAAACCCGAGGATCCGCATGCTTATAACGCCCTGGGTTATTCACTGGCAGAACGCAGTACTCGCTTGGTCGAGGCCAAACAGCTCATTTTGAAGGCGCTGGACTATGCGCCAGGCGATCCTTTTATTAGCGACAGCCTGGGCTGGGTGGAATTCCGCAGTGGCAATCTGGCTGAGGCTCAACGCATTCTGGAGGCGGCATTTAAAGCCCGCCCGGACGCAGAAATTGCAGCTCATTTGGGTGAAGTCTTGTGGAACCTCGGTCAGCGCGATCAGGCGCGGAGCATCTGGAAGCAGGGCCTGCAACTCAATGCCGATAATGAAACCCTGCTTGAGACTCTAAAGCGCCTGCGTGTGACCTTGTGATGCAGCGAAGAATCACTGGCTTGGCTGTCGCTCTATTTGCTATTTTGTTTTTGGTTGGTTGCGCAGTCCCGACGCCGGTCAGCACCCTCAATCAGTCTGAACGTCCAGTTTGGCGCGGCCGCCTGGCGGTGCGGGTCGAGTCCGACCAAGCACAGTCTGCGCCCCAGGCCTTTGCTGCCGGGTTTGAGTTGACTGGCAATGCTCAGGCCGGTGAGTTGACGCTATACACCCCCCTGGGGACGACCGCCGCCGCGCTCTCTTGGTCAGCCGGCACGGCGCTGATGCGCACCAACGGCGACATTCGCTCCTTTGCATCGTTGGACGCCTTGATCCAGCAGGCGGTCGGCGCCGAGATACCGGTGATTGCGCTCTTTGCCTGGCTGGCCGGAGACAACATGCGTGCGGCGGGTTGGAGTGCTGACCTGTCGCAACTGGCTGATGGTCGGCTGACCGCTCGCCGCACAGAGCCCGCGCCTGTGACGGAACTGCGACTGGTGCTTGAAAAGTGAAGGCACTCTACGATATCTGCGCACCGGCCAAGCTCAACCTGTTCTTGCACATCACAGGAAGGAGGGGCGATGGTTATCATTTGCTGCAATCGGTCTTCATGCTCATTGATTGGTGCGACACACTGCATTTTGACTTGCGCGCCGATGGACAAATCAGCCGCGAGGACCTGACGACCAAGTTACCGGATGATGACCTGGTGGTTCGCGCTGCACGCGCGCTGCAAGTCGCGAGCAGCAGCCCTCTAGGCGTTCATATCGGGATAGAAAAACACATTCCCGCGCAAGCGGGCATGGGCGGCGGATCTTCCGATGCGGCCTCGACCCTGTTGGCGTTGAACCGTTTGTGGCGGCTCAACTACTCGCTCGAAAAACTTAGCCAAATCGGGCTTCAACTGGGTGCCGATGTGCCGTTTTTCCTAGGTGGACGCAATGCCTGGGTTGAAGGAATTGGTGAAAAAATGAGCCCTGTAGCCGTGCCTTCAGGCCGATTTCTGGTGGTCAAGCCCACAGAGGGGCTCGAAACGAGATTAATTTTCTCGGATCCGGCCCTGAAAAGAGACAGTGAAACCGCTATAATTTCAGGCTTCGCTGCAAATGCTTTCAGTTTCGGTCGTAATGACCTACAGAGTGTTGCCCAAAGACTTTGTCCGGGCGTGACCCAAGCCCTTGAGTGGCTGGCATCGCGTGGACTCAGTGGCCGGATGACAGGCTCTGGAAGCGCGGTATTTGCACAGGTGTTGCAGGATATTGATCTGATAGGCGCTCCAGGCGAGTTTCAGGTCAGGTTGTGTAGCAGTCTGGATGTTCATCCATTGCTGGGTTGGGCAGTCAGCGACGGTTTGTCGGTTAGCAGCATTTAGTTGCCAACCCGTGTAGGGGAGTCGCCAAGTTGGTTAAGGCACTGGATTTTGATTCCAGCATGCGAAGGTTCGAATCCTTCTTCCCCTGCCAAAAATTTTGTTGTATGAGCCGGGCGCCGGACGTACTGACGCAAACGCTACTCAAACGCCGAGATACTCATGCTGGCTCCTCCCCCCCCTGATTTCATGGTTTTTACGGGCAACGCCAATCCGGGGATGGCTGCGGACATTGCCAGCTACCTGGGCATCCGGCTCGGCGACGCCATGGTTGGCCGCTTCTCAGATGGTGAAGTGACGGTCGAAATAAATCAGAACGTGCGGGCGCGAGACGTTTTTGTGGTGCAGTCCACTTGCGCACCCACCAACGACAACCTGATGGAACTGCTCATCATGGTGGATGCACTCAAGCGCGCATCAGCCGAACGCATCAGTGCCGTGATTCCGTATTTTGGCTATGCACGGCAAGACCGCCGCCCACGCTCCAGTCGGGTGCCCATTACCGCCAAGGTGGTGGCCAACATGCTACAGACCGTCGGCGTCGCCCGTGTCTTGACCATGGACTTGCATGCCGATCAGATACAGGGTTTTTTTGATATCCCGGTTGACAATATTTTTGCCTCTCCCATCTTGCTGGGCGATTTGCGTCAGAAAAATTACGAAGATTTGATTGTGGTGTCGCCGGATGTGGGCGGTGTGGTGCGCGCGCGCGCGCTGGCCAAGCAACTCAATTGCGATTTGGCCATTATTGATAAGCGTCGCCCTAGAGCCAATGTGAGCGAGGTGATGCATGTCATTGGCGAGATCGATGGCCGCAACTGCGTCATCATGGATGACATGATTGATACCGCGGGCACCTTGGTCAAGGCGGCGGAGGTTTTGAAAGAGCGCGGCGCAAAAAAAGTCTACGCTTATTGCACGCACCCCATTTTTTCGGGTCCGGCCATTGAACGTATCACCAACGGTGAGGCGCTCGATGAAGTGGTGGTCACCAACACCATCCCCTTGAGCCAGGCTGCTCTTGCCTGCAAGAAGATTCGACAATTGTCCGTGGCCCCGTTGATCGCCGAGACGATTCAGCGCATTGCCAAGGGCGAGTCGGTGATGAGTTTGTTCTCGGATCAGGAAAACCTTTTCTGATTTGGGCAAAAGCGGGCTCAGAGCACCAAGAATTGCGTACTCTGAGCCATTTTAAAACCGGAGTCACACTGGTCGCGGTGGATTCCTCCAGGAGTAAATATTATGAAATTCGTCGCTTTTGAGCGCGCCAAGCAGGGCACGGGTGCGAGCCGCCGTCTCCGCATCACCGGTCGTACACCGGGTATTGTTTATGGCGGTGGCACTGAGCCACAGCAGATCGAGATTGATCACAATGCCCTGTGGCATGCCTTGAAGCATGAGGCGTTTCACGCCACCGTGCTGGACATGGAAATGAACGGCACCGCAAACAAGGTTTTGCTGCGTGACGTGCAGATGCACCCATTCAAGCAACTCGTTTTGCACGTCGACTTTCAGCGCGTTGATGCCAAGACCCGTCTGCACATGAAAGTGCCGCTGCACTACAGCGGCGATGAGAACTCCTCCGCCATCAAGACCGAAGGTTGTATTGCCAATCACGTGATCACTGAAATCGAAGTGTTGTGTCTCCCGAAAGACCTGCCTGAATTCATCGCCGTCGATTTGAGCGGCCTGAAAAAAGGTAGCTCTCTGCACTTGTCCGACGTCACACTGCCCAAGGGTGTGACCGCTGTGACACGCGGCAACAAGAACCCGGTTCTGGTATCGGTGGTGGTGATTGGTGCGGCAGAAGCACCGACCGCAGAGGCCGGTGAGGTGCCGGCAGCGGCAGCTGGGGCGCCTGCAGCAGCTGGCAAGGCAGCGCCCGCCGCTAAAGCACCCGCCGCCAAGGCGCCAGCAGCCAAAGCGCCCGCAGCCAAGAAGAAATAACCTTTGACTGTTGGGACACGCTGACCTGCCGCGCAGGCAGCGTCGTTTGGCTTCAATTGAAATGATTGGTCGCCAACTGTTCATCAATGGCCCGCTCGCGGGCCATTTTTTTTGACACTTGCGCTTACCCTGATAATTTGCACATGATCAAACTCTTTGTTGGTCTTGGCAATCCCGGCCCCGACTACGAATCCACCCGGCACAATGCGGGCTTTTGGTGGCTGGATGCAGTCGCGCGCGAGCTCAAGACCAACCTGTCGATGGACAAGACCTTCCATGGACTGCTAGCGCGTGTCAACGTGAGCGGGCAAGCGGTCTGGCTGCTCAAACCCCAAACCTTCATGAACCTGAGCGGCAAATCGGTCGCTGCACTGGCCCGGTTCTTCAAAATCGAGCCGCAGGAAATACTGGTGGCGCACGATGAGTTGGACCTCGCGGCCGGTGAGGCCAAACTCAAGCTGGGGGGCAGTCATGCTGGGCACAACGGTTTGCGCGACATTCACGCCCAATTGGGTACCGACGCCTACTGGCGCCTGCGCCTGGGTGTCGGGCATCCGGGCCTCAAGTCGGAAGTCATCAACTGGGTGCTTAAAAAGCCTTCACTGGATCACCGGCTGGCGATTGATCAGTGCATCGCCCGCGCCGTCACCGCTCTGCCGAACTTGCTGGTGGGCGATATGGACAAAGCCATGCTGCTGATCCATACCAGCAAGCCACCCCGACCGAAGCCGCCCAGGCCTGAAACGACGGCTTTGTAAATCCAGACGCGCTTTTGACCTATCCAACCGGAGTTACACCATGCCAAACCATATTGTGATTGCTACTATTAGTATAGCTACATTGGCTTTATCGACGGGGGCTGGAGCTCAAAATGTCTATAAATGTGGCAATACCTACAGCCACATGGCTTGCCCCGATGGCGAGGTCATTGACGCCACCGACCAGCGTTCCTCGGCCCAAAAATACCAAACTGATCAGGCAGTTGGTCGAGACGCGCGACTGGCCGACGCGATGCAGAAGGCTCGGCTGAAACAAGAGAAAAAGGACCTGGCCGCGAACACACCGTCGAAGAAGCCATTGGATAAGCCGGTCAGCGCCAGGACCCCCAACAAGGTCAGCACCCTGCCGGCGAAATTAAGGAATAAAGAAAAAGAGCCGGAGTACTTTGTGGCGCAGCGTCCCGGCGACAAAAAGAAAAAATCGACGTCGAGCACCAGCACGTCAGCAAAGGATGTGAACAAGCGCTGATGCGGGCCTCGGTCCGGTATAGACTCAAAGCACGACGGGCTTGTTCACCTGAAGCTGCAACTGGCGGTATTTCTGCCACAGTGTGGCCCGGTCTTCCACAAACTGCGGATCAATCGGTATGCACGCCACCGGGCAGACCTGCACGCATTGCGGCTCGTCAAAATGCCCGACACATTCGGTGCATTTGTTCGGATCGATCTGGTAGATCTCCAGCCCCATGAAAATCGCGTCGTTGGGGCACTCGGGCTCGCACACATCGCAATTGATGCATTCGTCAGTGATGATCAAAGCCATGGCTGAACACCTGCCATCAGGATAAGCGTTGTTGGGTTAACTCGCATGGTTCGAATTATCGGCGTTGCCGCGACGACGGACCCAAGTCCCTACTGACATCAGGTTCACGACCCAATGACCGATCTGCTCAGCGCCTGCCACTGAGCAGCCACGCCAGCCTGCGGCTCCGGCGGGTTTCAACACGGCGGCCGGATGAAGACGCGATGGGTCAGGACAACGATGCGGCGAGAGCAGGGCGCTTGCGGCGCAACCATAGCTTCTCAATCTCGACGGCGAAAAACACCACTGCGGAGGCGGCGAGGCAGATCATCAGTTCGACCAGGCTCAGGGCTTGTGTCTTGAAAATCGGGTTCAGCACAGGCACATAAATCGTTGCCATCTGTAGCGCAAAAGTCAGTAGCACGGCGCCGATCAAGGGCTTGTTGGAGCCCAGGCCGAGGCTGAACAACGACTCGGCTTCCGAGCGGATGGCTAGCACATGGGCCATTTGCCCCAGCGTCAACACGGTAAATACCATGGTCTGCCAATGTGCATGGGCGGTGGACAAGGCCCAGGCCTGCACCAGCAGGCACAAACCGCCTAGCAGCAAACCGACCCACAAAATATGTTGCCAGAGGCCGTTTGCGAACAGGCTCTCCTGCGGGGTGCGCGGCGGGCGCTGCATGATGCCGTGCTCCGCCGGCTCGGCCGCCAGCGCCAGGCCCGGCAAACCATCGGTCACCAGGTTGACCCACAGGATGTGGATGGGCAGCAGCGGAATGGGCAAGCCCAGCATCGGTGCCAGAAAGATGGTCCAGATTTCGCCCGAATTGCCGGTCATCGCATAGCGGACAAATTTCCGGATGTTGTCGTAAATGCGCCGGCCCTCCCGCACTGCGGCGACGATGGTGGCAAAGTTATCGTCCAGCAGGACCAGGCTCGACGCCTCGCGCGCCACATCGGTGCCGCCACGGCCCATGGCCACGCCGATATCGGCCCGCTTGAGTGCAGGTGCATCGTTCACACCGTCGCCCGTCATGGCCACAAACTCACCGCGGGCCTGCAAGGCTTCGACGATGCGGATTTTTTGCGCCGGATCGACGCGCGCATAGACCCGCACCGCCATGACATGTTCGCGCAAAGTCGGCTCGTCCATGACCGCCAACTCGGACCCCGTCAGCACCTCGGCGTCGCCATCCACGACGATGCCAAGACGCCGCGCAATGGCCAGCGCAGTGGCAGGATGGTCGCCCGTGATCATCACCGGGGTGATTCCTGCCGTTTGGCAATCGCGTACGGCGAGCGCCGCCTCCGGCCGCGGCGGGTCGATCAGGCCAATCAGGCCGATCAGGCTCATGCCGGACTCCACCGACTCGACGTCACCGGGCGCGGGCAGCGTCGCATGCGTGCGAGACGCCAGCGCCAGCACCCGCAAGCCCCGAGCCGCCATGGCCTCGGCGGTCGCCAGCACGGCTTCCTGCTGCAGCGGCATCGCGCCCTCCACGTGCCATTGCGTGCTGCACAGAGGAATCACCGATTCGGGCGCGCCCTTGGTGTAGGCAATGAAGCCCGCCTCCGATCGGTGCAAGGTGCTCATGCGTTTGCGTTCCGAGTCGAACGGCAGCTCCTGCACCCGTTCGAACTGGCGCTCCAGTTCGGCCTTGTCGAGCCCAGCCTCCAGCGCCACTTGCGTGAGCGCAGTTTCGGTCGGGTCGCCCTGCCACACGCCTTCGCGGTTGCGGCCGGCGTCGTTACACAAGGCCGCCGCACGCAACAGCTCCAGATGGAGCGACCCGGCAAGCTCGCGACCCGGGGCGCCGCTTCCCGGCACCCACTCCTGCCCGTCGGCCAGCAGCAGTTCGGCGTGCATGCGGTTCTGCGTCAGGGTGCCGGTTTTGTCAGTGCAGATGTAGGTGACCGAACCCAGTGTCTCGACTGAGGGCAAACGGCGGATCAGCGCATTGAGCGACACCATGCGGCGCGCGCCCAGCGCCAGCAGCACCGTCACCACGGCGGGCAAGGCCTCGGGAATGGCGGCCACGGCCAGACTCACGGCGGTCAGGATCATCAGCACCGGCGCCTCGCCGCGCATCACCCCGACCAGGAAGATCACAACACAGATGGCAATGACCGCCAGCGCCAGCCGCTTGCCAAATGCCGCCAGGCGCAGCTGCAGCGGGGTGCTGCGGTCGGTGTCACGGTCCAGCAACCCGGCCACCTTGCCCAGCTCGGTCGCCATGCCCGTCGCGACCACCAGACCGCGGCCGCGCCCGTGGGTTGCCGTGGTGCCCTTGAAGGCCATGTTGAGCCGGTCGCCTAGCGCATGGGCCAGACCGGTCAGCGTCCCGGCGTGTTTTTCTACCGTGACCGACTCGCCAGTCAGGGCCGACTCATCGACCTTGAGTTGGGCAATTTCGATCAGTCGCAGGTCGGCCGGCACCTGGTTGCCGGCCTCCAGCAACACAATGTCACCGGGCACCAACTCGCTGGAGGCAATCACCTGCGCCTGCCCACCGCGCAGCACGGTGGCATGGGTGGCGGCCAATTGCTGGAGTGCCGCCATGGCTTTATCAGCCCGCCAGGCCTGCACAAAACCGATGGTTGCATTGAGCAGAACAATCACCAGGATGGCCAGCGTATCAACCAGATCGCCGATGACGCCCGAGATCACGGCGGCGGCGATCAGCACCAGAACCATGAAGTCCTTGAACTGGTCAATGAACTGAGCCCAAAGACCGCGACCCGGCCGCCCCTGGATTTCGTTCGGCCCGTGCTGCTGCGCACGGCGGCTGGCCTCGTCCTCATGCAGACCATGCGCCGGGTCGACCCCGTGCCGACGCGCTAACTCGTGGGCATCATGCAGGTGCCAGTGATCCTTTTCGACCGGGGGTGCTTCCTGCGCCATCGCGATTTCAATACGGGCTCAAACCCGGTCATTGAGCCTCGTCGAACTCAGCCTCATCAATATCCGGCGTTGGCGCGGCCTTGATGATCATGACCGGCACATTCGCAGCATGCAGCACCTCATTGGAGACTGAGCCGAGTAACGCGCTACGCAAGGGACTTGTGCCGCTGGCACCCATCACCACCAGATCACAACCAAAATTCTCCAGGATATCGATGAGGGTATGGGCGGGGTCCCCCATGGCTACTTCAGACTCGAAAGCAATGTTGGCCTGCTCCAACAGCGCCTCGGCTGCGGCCAGCGTGTTGGCGCCCGCCGCCGCGCTGACCTCTTCAATCACTTGGGGATCGTGCGCCACCATCAGTTCGTACAAGGTCGCAGGCTCCTGAACATTGGCCAGCACCATGCTGCAGGCCAAGCCTTCTTGTGCCATGCGAATGGCGAAGCGAACAGCGTCCAACGAGACTGTGGAACCATCGACAGGTAATAGTATTTTCATTTTTTCTCCGGTTTCATTTGGGGTTCTGGTGGATAAAAGCTTGCAGGCTTCAAGCGTGGAACACGCGCCTGATTCCCATTGTGAAATAAGTCAATATACGCCAACATTACCAAACGCCGCCGCCTCAGGTTTGGGCCAGACTGTGAACTTTTGCTATCAAACGCTCATTGACGTTGGGCGATACAAACTTGTCCACCTCGCCCCCGAGCGCGGCGATTTCTCGCACGAAGGTGCTCGAGATGAACTGGTACTTGTCGCTCGGTGTCAGGAAAACTGTTTCTACATCCGGCATCAGGCTGCGGTTCATGCCGGCGAGCTGAAATTCATAGTCAAAGTCAGTGACAGCGCGCAGGCCGCGTACCATCGCCTTGGCCCCCTGTGCCACCACAAAATCACGCAGCAAACCTGAGAAACTCTCCACCTGCACCTTCGGGTAGGCCTTGACTGCCTCACGCGTCATGGCCATGCGCTCCTCCAGGGAAAAGAGCGCCTTCTTGTGATAACCCGCAGCGACCGCCACGATGACGCGGTCAAACAACTGCGTTGCGCGCCGCACCACGTCTTCGTGGCCCAGGGTGATCGGATCAAAAGTGCCGGGGTAAACAGCAATCACGTGGTTGGCCATGGTTTGCCTCTCAGTGGGGTGATGGAAAAGCGCTTGGGCTCAATGAGTCCTTGGGGCTTGGTTGAAAACATGATGCCCCTGATCTCAGGTGCCTGACTCAATGCGCTTGAGCAGATGGGCATGAACAGCGCCCGCTTTCAGGTGCCGGTGCACTTGCAGGTCGACGCTCGCCAGTTGCGCGTCTGTCCACAGGATTGGAGCCTCCAAATAGACAAAACCACTGGGTGCCACGGCGCGGCCGGCGGCTTGCAGGGCGGCTTCAAACAGCACGGAGTCAAAGGGTGGATCCAAAAACACAGCGTCCATGCTGGCTGAGTCCAGGTGTTTCAAGGCCGCCACGCCATCACCCCGCACGATTTGCGTGGCGCTAGCCTGCAATTGCGTCTGAACGCGTTTGAGCTGTGCCACCAGGGCGGTGTCCTGCTCCACCAGCAACACTTCTTTGGCGCCGCGGGACGCGGCTTCGAAACCGAGGACCCCGGTACCGGCAAAGGCATCGATGCAGCGCCAGCCGGTCAGGTCCTGGCCGAGCCAGTTGAACAGGGTCTCGCGCACACGGTCCGGCGTCGGGCGCAGGCCCGGATGCTCGGCCACGGCGAGCTTGGTGCGCTTCCAGAGGCCGCCGATGATGCGGACCTCATGCGTCTGCGGGCTGCGCGGTCGGATGGGACGTGCGGGTCTCGGGGGTGCGGCGGATTTGTCTTTTTTCATCAGGCAAGTTGAGTTCGGAGAAAATTCTTGCGCCATGGTAGCGCGCCCACTAGCGCTCGGGCTCAGAGACGTCGTGGCTGGCTACGCGCAGGTCCTGACTTTTGGTGTCGGCCGTCGAAGTCACCCCACCCAGACGACTGGGCACGATGGCGACCGACTTGTGCTCGGGCTGCTTCGATTTGGAGCCATATTCGTGCGAGTAAACCCAGGTGAACTCGGCGCCGAGCAGAAAGATCTGCGCTGAGAAATAGACCCACACCAACAACAACACGAGGGAGCCGGCGGCACCAAAACTGGACGCTACGCCGGTTTTTCCCAGATACAGGCCGATCAGGAATTTGCCA
Source organism: Rhodoferax sp. (assembly GCF_010365055.1). GTDB lineage: Bacteria > Pseudomonadota > Gammaproteobacteria > Burkholderiales > Burkholderiaceae_C > Rhodoferax. Next base: position 21,651 of record NZ_JAAFHA010000013.1, on the reverse strand, counting down.
ATTTCGAACAACAGCGAGGTCACCGCCGCGCCCACCCACACATCGCGCCAGGCAATGCTGGCGCGCGGCATCAGCTTGTAGATCATGGCAAACAAAAAAGTGGAGATGGCAAATGAGACACTGAAAGTGAGCAGGTGCAACACCGTTTCCCAGCCCCGGAACAGGCCGTCACTCCACTTGCCCAGGGCTGCAATCACGGCGCTGACCACCAGCGACACCAGCAGCAAGAACACCAGGCCCAGCACCAGGCCAAAAGACAGCAGACGGGTGCGCAGTAACGCCCACAGACCGTTTTCCTTGACCGGGGCGGGCACACGCCAGATGCGGTCCAGGTCGCTCTGCAGCTCTGCGAACACCGTGGTCGCGCCAATCAGCAGTGTCGCGACGCTGATCACCGCTGCTAATATGTCCTGCGCCGGTTCCCGGGCGCTTTTCAGCAGCCCTTGCACCGCGATCGCGCCTTCCCAGCCAATGATGCCCTGGATCTGCGCCACGATTTCACCCCGCGCCGCTTCCGGGCCAAACACCAACCCCGCCACCGCGATCACAATGATCAGCAGCGGCGCCATCGAAAACAGCGTGTAGTAGGCCAGCGCGGCACCCATGCTCGGGGCGTAATCGTTGATCCACGCCGCGACTGATTTATTGATCAGGTTCCAGATTTGCTTGAGGTACAGGCCGTGCATTTGATGTTGCGGACCCCCCGGTTAAGAAAGGACGTCAGATAAATTGAGGCCCGAGTGTAGAGCGGCGCAAGACCTCTTATTGGCCGGTGTTCACCCCACCCAACACCACCGTCACCATCTTGTCTGGCTGCAGCTTGCGCTGAAATGCGGCCTTGATGTCTTGGGCCGTGACCTTCGCCACCTGCTGCGTCCAGGTCTCCAGGTAGTCCAGCGCGAGCCCATGCCAGGCGATGTTGGCCACGTTGCCCAGCAGCTTGCCGTTGCTGTCGATGCGAAGGGCAAAGCCGCCGATCAGGTTGTCTTTGGCCGCCTGGAGTTCGGCCTCGGTCGGGCCATCGGCAACAAAACGGCGAAGCACGTCGCGTGACACCTGCACGGCTTGCTCGGCCTGGTCCGGCCGGGTTTGCAGCCCCAGCGTGAACGCACCGGCATGCAAGCCGGGCGCAAAGTAGCTGTACACGCTGTAGCTCAGACCCCGTTTTTCGCGGACCTCGTTCGTCAGGCGCGAGACAAAGCCGCCACCGCCCAAAATGTAGTTGCCCACCGTCAGCGCAAAGTAATCAGAGTCCTGGCGCGTGAAGCCGGGTTGTCCGATGAGCACATGGGCCTGCGCCGAGTCGAATGAAATCTGTGTGGCGACGGGTTGGTCCAGCGGCACCACCTCCGCCACGGTCGGCAGCGCCGGGCAGGGGGCGTGCGCGGTGGGCAGGCGCGCCAACAACTGCGTCACCAGCGCGTCGGCCTGGGCCCGGTTGACCGCTCCCACCAGCGTCACCTTGGCCCGGCACGGGGCGATCAGGCGGGCATGCAGTGACTTCATATCCGACACGCTGATGCGCGCCAAGGTGGCCTCGGTCATCTCAAAGCCATAGGGATGCTGGCCGTAAACCGCCTTTTCGAAGGCGCGATTCGCCAGCGTTGCCGGGCGGGTGTTGGCTTCCTTGATGGCGGCGTTCAGGGTTTCACGCTCGCGCTGCCAGATCGCCTCGGGGAAGGCGGGCTCACCGAGTTGGCGGGCCGCGAGCTGCACCGCTTTGCCGAGCAATTCAGGGTAGCTGAGTGAACGCAGCGAAAAACTCATGCGGTCACTGCTGGCACCGGCGTGAAACGAGGCGCCCAGGTCCGCCCAGGCCTCACTCAAGGCGTTCTCATCCAGCGCGGGCTCAACGGCACCCGCACCGGTCACGTGGGCAGCACCTGCCCGAACGCCTTTGCTGCTCATGCGTGCGGTCACGCTGGCCAGCCCAGCCTGGTCGGCCGGGTCACGCCGACTACCGGCGTCAAAGTCGATTTGTAGGTCCAGCATGGGAATGCCGTGGCTCTGCACCAGATAGACCTGCGCGCCGGAGGCTTGCGCCCAGTGCTCAATGGGAATGCCCGCTTGCACAGGATTTATAAGAAATAAGGCTGTAGCCCCCGTCCATATTGCGTAAGCAGCTATATTTTTAAGAGTGATCATGAGGTGCGCTTTGATGGGTGTCAGGGGCTGCATCAATGCCGGGCACCGACTGGGGCCTGGCGCCGGGCGCGGGTTTTGTCCAGCGGTTGCGGCAACAACACGGCCACGGTCAACTGGTCATCGCCAAAATAACGTTGCGCCACGTCCTTGACCTGCTCTGCGGTGACAGCGCGCAAGCGCTCGATCAACAGCGCGTCAGCGTCCAGCGGCAGTCCTTGCACCCAGTTGCTGCCCAACTCCTGCGCCTGGTTGAAGATCGAGTCGAGCTTGTAGACCTCGCTCGCGACCCACTGGGTTTTGACGCGCGCAAGCTCAGTATCCAGCACGCCGTCGCGGGCAATGCGCGCCACTTGCGCGCGTAGCGCCAGCTCCACTTGCTCCGCCGTTTTTCCTTGGGAGGGCACACCAACCAGCATGAACAACTGGGGGCCCCGACCCCACAGGCCGTTGTCGGCGCCAACACTGTCAGCCACACGACCGTCGCCCTGGGTCAAGGCGCGCTCGAGCCGGGCACCGTTGTAGCCGTCCAGCACGGCAGCTAGCACGGTGAGCGCCAGCGCGTCAGCGTTCTCTTTTTCCGCATCCAAAGACGTCAAGGCGGGCACCTTGAAGGCCAGGCTCACATAGGCCTGTTCAGCCGGTGCCTTGAACGCCAGGCGTTTGAGGCCGACCTGTGCCGGCTCTTGCTGCGGCTTGCGCTCTGGCACGGCCCGCGCGGGCAAGACGCCGTAATATTTCTCAGCCAGTCGGCGCACCTGCGCCACGTCCACATCACCGGCCACCACCACCGCTGCGTTGGCCGGCACATACCAGCGTTGGTAAAACGCCCGTGCATCCGCGGGCGTCAAGGCTTCCAGGTCGCTCATCCAGCCGACGATGGGCCGCCGGTAGGGCGATGCCACAAACACAGCCGCGTTCAGCGCTTCATGCAACAGGGCGCGCGGGTTGTCTTCCGTGCGCAGGCGGCGCTCTTCCTTGACCACTTCGAGTTCTTTTTTAAACTCCTCATCCAGCCACTGGCTATGGCCGAAGCGGTCGGCCTCCAGTTTCATCACGTTTTCCAGCTGCTCGGCCGGTATTTGTTGGTAATAGCCGGTGTAGTCCTTGCTGGTAAAGGCGTTTTCGCGCCCGCCCAGGGCCGCCACCCGGCGCGAGAACTCGCCCGCTGGCACGGTCGGTGTGCCCTTGAACATCATGTGCTCCAGCACATGCGCCACGCCGGAGCTGCCGTCCACCTCGTCCATGGCGCCCACCCGCACCCACAGCATGTGGACGGCGGTGGGCGCACGTCGATCGGGTTTGACGATGACGGTCATACCATTGGCCAAGGTGAATTGTTCCACCGGGCTCGGGGCTTGCGCGTGAGCCGCCAGGCTGCCCGCTAGCAACAGGCCGTACCAGGGCAAGCGCTGCCACACAGCACGCGGCTGGGCACTGGAAGGGCCGTGCCGGTGGGGTCGAACTGACTGTTTCGCCCATGAAGTGACGACGGCTCGGAGCGAAAAACAGGAAAAATATTGATATATCAACGGCATGGGCACAGGGGAGGTGAGTCGTTTCATAGAATGCTGTGATTCTAAGAAGTTGCCTAATGTTCAGTTTTTTCAAAAAGAAATCGCCGCCCACCCCCGCCTTGCCAAAATCGCCGGCCTTTGCGCCCGGGCCAGACACCGCGGCAACAGCCACCGGCGGTGGCTCGTTGATTGGCAGTGCGCTGGTCACGCCGATCGATATTCCCGTGCCCGCCAGCGTGGTGCCCGAGCGGCAAAGGTGGCTGGACAAACTCAAAGCTGGCCTGGGCAAGACCGCCAACAGCATCTCCGGGGTGTTCAGTGGTACCCAGATTGACGAGGCACTCTATGAAGAGCTCGAAGGCGCGCTGCTGATGGCCGACACCGGCGTGGCGGCGACGCAGTACTTGCTCGATGACTTGCGACGCAAGGTCAAGGACAGCGGCATCACCCACCCGGTGGCACTGAAAAACGTGTTGGTGGCCAGCCTGACCCAGTTGCTGCTGCCGCTGGAAAAGCCGTTGGTGATCGGGCAGCACAAGCCCACCGTCATCATGGTCACGGGTGTCAACGGTGCGGGTAAAACCACCTCGATTGGCAAACTTACGCAGCACCTGGCCCTGCACGGCGCCAGTGTGTTGCTGGCTGCTGCGGACACGTTCCGGGCGGCCGCGCGTGAGCAACTGGGTGTCTGGGCGACGCGCGCCGGTGCCAGCACCCAGGCGAGCGGCCTGAGCGTGGAGATCATCAGCCAGCAAGGTGGTGATCCCGCCGCCGTGAGCTTTGACGCGGTCAGTGCGGGCAAGGCGCGCGGCATTGATGTGGTGCTGGTGGATACCGCCGGGCGCCTGCCCACCCAGATGCATTTGATGGAAGAATTGCGAAAGATCAAGCGCGTGGTGCAAAAGGCCGACGCTACGGCACCGCATGAAGTCCTGCTCGTGATTGACGGCAACACCGGTCAAAATGCCCTGACGCAAGTGAAAGCCTTTGATGCGGCATTGGGCCTCACGGGCTTGGTCGTCACCAAGCTCGACGGCACCGCCAAGGGCGGCGTGCTGGCCGCGATTGCGCGCGAGTGTCCGGTGCCGGTGTACTTCATTGGCGTGGGCGAGCAACTGGAGGACCTGGAGACGTTTAACGCGCGTGAGTTTGCGCAGGCACTGTTGGCCTGACGGCATCGACTTGTTGCCATTTCGGCATCAGAAGTAACCATCTAGGTGGAATGCTTCAACCAACTAAACTACGCGCATGTCACAACTCGTCGATAGGCTAGCCGACCTGACCGGCCTTCGGGACCGGGATGCGCTCGATCTGGCCCTGGTGACTGCCATCAATGATTTGCTACAGCCGAAGACAGTAGCGATCTACCGCGCTGTTGGTGAAACCGGCAACGAGCGCTGGCTGACTACCGCTCAGATCAAGGCGGGTGAGCCGGTGCCGACCGCTGACTCGGCGTGGTCCGATTTGCTCGCCCTGCCACGTCTGGCCGAACACCCGTTGCGCCAGCAGGCCGGCGCTGACAAGCAAGTGGTGCGGTCAGGACAATATCCCGGCATCACGGTATTTCCGGCGACCAGCAACCCCGGGGCGATCGGCGTGCTTGAGATCGTGAGCCAAGAGCCGCTGTCTGAGGAGGCGCACCGACTGGTCACTGGCGTGTTGCGCCTGTACCTCAATTTTCAAAGCCTGCTTGACTATGGCGAGCGCGATGCACTGACTGAACTGCTCAATCGCAAGACCTTTGATGGCGCCTTTTACAAAGCCACCCTGGCGCAACAAGTTGCCGTCGATTGCGCGCCCGACCAGCGGCGCGACACCTCATGCAGCGGCAGCTTCTGGCTGGCGATGATTGACATCGACCATTTCAAACGAGTCAATGACAACTTCGGGCACCTTATCGGCGACGAAGTGCTGCTGTTGCTGGCACGCCTGATGCGTGTCAGTTTTCGTTTTCACGACCAACTTTACCGTTTTGGTGGTGAAGAGTTTGTGGTGTTGATGCGCTGCAACGGCGAGGCTGAGGCCGCTGGCGCGTTGGAGCGACTGAGAACCAACACCGAGAACCACCTGTTTCCGCAGGTTGGCAACATCACCATCAGCATCGGATTTTCTGAAATAAAAACCGGTGATACGCCCAGTGGTGCCTTCGAGCGCGCCGACAAGGCGGTTTACTATGCCAAGGCGCATGGTCGCAACCAGGTGTGCAGCCATGCCGCCCTGATTGCCAGCGGTGCGCTGGTTGAGCAGGCCGCCAACGTTGGCGATATGGAATTATTCTGAATATGGCTAACCTTCTTGACCGCATCGAAATTGAATCCGACCCAGAGCCCACGGCGGCCGTCATCTGGCTGCACGGCCTGGGCGCCGATGGCAACGACTTTGCCGCGCTGGTGCCCGAGCTGGACTTGCGCGCCTGCCCACCGATCCGCTTTGTCTTTCCGCATGCGCCCAGCATGCCGGTCACGCTTAACGGCGGCTATGTCATGCCGGCCTGGTATGACATACGCGGCACCGATCTGGTGAGCCGTCAGGACGTGGCCGGCATCCAGAAATCCGCGCTGGCCATTGCCGCTTTGATCGACCACGAGGCGGCACGTGGCATCCCTTACCAGCGCATCGTGCTGGCAGGCTTCTCGCAGGGCAGCGCCATGGCGCTGCACACGGGTCTGCGTTTCAAGCAACGGCTGGCCGGCATCATGGGGCTGTCGGGCTACTTGCCGCTGGCCGACACCTTTGCCAGCGAGCGCAGCGCGGCCAATGCCTGCACGCCCATCTTCATGGCGCACGGCAGCCAGGACCCGGTGGTGGCACCGGCTCGGGGTGAGGCTTCGCGCGATCTGCTGGTCGGCCTGGGTTACCCGGTGCAGTGGCACAGCTACCCGATGCCCCACAGCGTCCATCCGCGTGAGGTCGCCGATATCTCGCTTTTCCTGGCCGACGTGCTGGGTCAATAAGCCGGACCCGAATCGGGTCACCGCATGATTTTTGGAGCCGATTTCAATCCATTGGCTTTCAGAAATGCTACTTAATAGGTAGCGATATGTCCTTATTGAACGGGGGCTGCAGCCCGTTTTGTCATAAATTATTAGTCTTGCTGCAGCGCTCGGTCCTGCACCCTCGCGTGCTGCTTTGCGAGCAGCCGCGCGCCCCAGCCCAGCGCCAGCAGCATCACCAGGGCGCCGAGCTTGTGGGTCAGGTTCCCCAGCAGGTGCGCTTTGGCCAGCAGCCCCAGGCTGCTCAAGAGGTAAATCCAGTCGTGGCCGCCAGCCTCGCCGGTGCGGCCTGACAGCAGCATGAGTTGCGGCACCAGCGCGTCATAGATATAGGGGGCAACGTCGAGCAGCGACACGCCCAAAAACCACAGGCCAACCGAGGCGCCAAAGGGGTCGCGGTTTTTGAACAGCAGCGCGCCCGCCATGATCAGCGGCATGAGCAACTGGCCCAAGGTGCCGCCCAGCACGGTGAACCACTCGCCAAACGCCATGAAAATCACGTGGCCCGCTTCGTGGAACACCAGCAAAGGCCGGTGGAGGAAGGAGTCCATGAATTCACCCGTGCGCCAATCCAGCGTAATCAATACCCAGCTCCACAGCGCCAGTGCGGCCAGCAGCGCCACCCGGCTCCAAAAGTGCATGGCGTCAAACGGGCCCGGCATCTGGGTGAGCGGCTCCATCCAATCGGCGGCGGTGTCGGGCCAAGCGGGTGCATCACGTGGCCTGGGCACAGGCCGACGCACCGTTTGCCCCACTTTGGCAAGGATCACGCCGCAGCGCGGACAACCCGCGGGCAGCGTCTGGTCTTGTGGCAAGGGCTGATGGCCGCACTTGGGGCAGCGGCTGAAGCGGGGGCTGAGGCTATGAGTCATATTTGTCACGCAGCTGACAAGTCGCTCATCAGTGGATCGTTACAGTGTCGCCATGAAAACATTTCAAACTCTCTCCGAAATCTCAAAGCTGACCGGCCAGGAAGTGGCCATCAGCGACTGGATCACCATTACGCAGGAACAGGTGAACCAGTTCGCGCAGGCCACCGGCGATCACCAGTGGATCCATGTGGACGTCGAGAAGGCCAAGACGGGACCCTTTGGCGGCACCATCGCGCACGGTTTTTTGACCCTGGCGCTGATTCCGCGGTTCTTTGAGTCGTCCTTGCGCATTGTGCAAACCCGTCTCAGTGTGAATTATGGGCTGAACAAGGTTCGCTTTACAGCGCCAGTGCCGGTGGGGAGTCGCCTGCGCGCCCGCATGACATTGCTCAGCAGTGAGCCGATTGATCAGGGCGGCGTCCAAATGACCTGGCAGGTGGCGATCGAGCGTGAGGGTACGCTCAAGCCGGTGTGCGTGGCCGAGTCATTGGCGCGGCACTACCCGTGAAGCGCCAAAGGCGCTCTGGCGCCAGGCTTCAAACACGGTGACCGCCACGGCATTTGACAAATTCAGGCTGCGCTGACCTTCGATCATGGGCAGCTTCAGGCACTGAGCGGGGGTAAATGATTGGCGCACAGCGTCACTCAGACCCTTGGTTTCAGACCCGAACACCAGCCAGTCACCCGGCGAAAATTGCGCCTCATAGACACTGCGGCTGGCGCGGGTGGTCAGGGCAAACAGCCGCTCGGGTGGGGGCTGCTCGCTCGCCAGAAAACTCTGCCAGTTGGCGTGGCGTTTGAGCGTGGCGTACTCGTGGTAATCCAGTCCGGCGCGGCGCATGTGCTTGTCGTCCATCGAGAAGCCGAGTGGCTCGATCAGGTGCAAGGTGCAGCCGGTGTTGGCCGACAGGCGAATGATGTTGCCGGTGTTGGGGGGGATCTCGGGTTCGACCAGAACGATATGAAACATGGGGTGATGTTATTCGGTGCGCGCAATCACCAGGCCCGTGATGTGCGCAGCACCCGCTGCCCGCAGTGCCCGCGCCGCGCAGGAGAGCGAGGCGCCACTGGTCATCACATCGTCCACCAGCACCACGCGCGTGCCCTTGAGTTGCGGGATCCGCAACGGATCGACGGCAAACGCGTCCTTCAGGCTGTCCAGTCGCCCGGGGCGTTTGAGCGTGCTCTGCGCCGGCGTGTCCTTGATGCGCAGCAACAGGCGACGGTCGGTCTTGTTCGGCGCGAGACGGTGCGCCAGCATCAGGGCCTGGTTGAAGCCGCGCGTTTGCAGGCGTTGGCTTGACAGGGGCATGGGCAGCACGAAGTCGGCCGCGTCCAGGGCCGGTTCCACCCAGGGTATGCTGCGCAGCAACAGGGCGAAAGCATGGGCCAGGCCGGGATGGTCGTGAAATTTGTAGTCGACGATCAAGTCCGACCAGGGAAAAGCATAGGCCACTGCCGCCAGGCAGGCGTCCAGTGGTGGCGGGCCGGTGACACAAGCGCCGCAGCGACGGACCTGCGACGGTACCGGTAGCGCACAGGTCTCGCACCGCGGTTGCGGCTGAGCGAAGCGACTCACACAGGCTTCGCAGATCGGCTGCGCGGGCCAGGCATGGCAGACCCGGCATTGGCTGGGCAGCAGATTGAAGACCCGGGACGCCCCGGTGAGCAAGCTGGAAAACATGGAGTCAATATACTCTGGCGACTCTATTACTGCCTGTCTTATGTCCACTCAACGACCCCCCACCATTGATCCTCAAGCGGCCCAGCGCTGGCAACAGATGCCGCCCGCGCCGTCGCCGTGGCTGCACGAGGAGGTCGCGCGGCGCATGCAGGAGCGGCTCGACTGGATCAAGTGCCAGCCCACCCATTGGGCCCATTGGGCGCCCGTGCGTGGTGGCTTGCAGGCGCATGCGCTGTTGGCGCAGCGCTATCCCTCTGCTGAGTGTTATGTCGCTGAAGCCCTCAAGGAAAGTGCACAGTACGCTGCAAAAAAAATAGCAAAACCGTGGTGGAAGCCGACCCGCTGGAGCGCCGCTGCAACGCAGTACGCGATGCCCGGCGAGGGCGCGGTGCAAATGTTGTGGGCCAATATGACGCTGCATATGGCGCCCGATCCGCAAGCCCTGATGGCGCAATGGCACCGGGCGCTGGCCGTGGATGGGTTCCTGATGTTTTCCTGTCTGGGCCCCGATACCTTGCAGGAGTTGCGTGCCCTTTATCAGTCCTTGGGCTGGCCGGCGCCCTCGCACGAGTTCACCGATATGCATGATTGGGGCGACATGCTGGGTGCGGCTGGTTTTGCTGAGCCGGTGATGGACATGGAGCGCATCACCTTGACCTTTGAGTCGCCCCACCGCCTGTTGCAGGAGTTGCGTGGCCTGGGGCGCAATTTGCAGCCGCTGCGATTCCCAGGCCTGCGGGGTCGGAAGTGGCGTGAGCAATTGCATCGGGAACTGGCGCGCGCGCCGCTGCAACTGACCTTCGAGGTGATATATGGACACGCCTTCAAGCCGGCGCCGCGTTTGACGGTGCGCGCTGAAACCGTGCTTTCTCTAGCTCAAATGCGTGAAACCTTGCACCAGCGCAAAAGTTTTTCCAGAAATCCTTGAGAAAAGGGCTTGACAAGACGCTGAGTGCAAAAAAGTGTGAATTACAATCTCGAACGCAATGGGGTGGCGCTGACTGGGGACAACCGGTGATCGTTGGCGATGTTGGTGTCGATCAGGCAATTTCGAGGCAATAAAAAAGTGAACATGATCAAGCGCATTTTTAATGGATTGGCGGCTACCCTGTTGGTCGCAAGTGCCTGGGCGGGTACGGTCGCTTTCACGGCGGCGCAGGCTGTCAGCGACTTGCCGGGCGGTCCAGCCGTGCGGCAACTCAATTTGCACCCGGCGGTGACCAAAATTGCCGAAGAACAGGCTTGGCTGCACTGGTTCATGCTGATACTTTCCACCGCCATATTTGTGGCGGTGTTCGCGGTCATGTTCTATTCCATCTGGAAACACCGCAAGTCGGTCGGACACAAATCAGCCAATTTCCATGAATCGGTCACCGTTGAAATCATCTGGACGATCGTGCCATTTGTCATCGTGATCTTGATGGCGCTGCCCGCCACCAAAGTGGTGGTGGCCATGAAAGACACCACCAATGCCGACCTCACCATCAAGGTCACCGGCATGCAATGGAAGTGGGGCTACGATTACCTCAAGGGCGAAGGCGAGGGCATTGGCTTTCTCTCCGCGCTTGATCCAACGCAGCGCGAAATGTCAAATAATGGCGGCCCCAATGCGGGTGAACAGGTGGACGATTACCTGCTGAAGGTCGATCACCCGATGGTCGTTCCCGTCAACAAGAAAATTCGCATCATCACCACTGCCAACGACGTCATTCACTCCTTCATGATCCCTTCGTTTGGCATCAAGCAGGATGCGATTCCTGGCTTTGTGCGCGACACCTGGTTTCGGGCTGAAAAAATCGGCGACTATCACGGCCAGTGTGTTGAGTTGTGTGGGAAGGAGCACGCCTACATGCCGATCCATGTGAAGGTGGTGTCAGCCCAGGATTACACCCTGTGGGTCAATGAAGAAATGAAGAAGTTGGCCGCGCTGGCCGACGACCCCACCAAAGTCTGGACGGCAGAAGAGTTGTTTGCCCGCGGTGAAAAAGTCTACGCTGCCAACTGCGCCGCCTGCCATCAGGCCAATGGCAAAGGTGCCGGTCCAATCAAGGCGCTTGATGGCTCCGCTGTGGTGCTGGATGCCGACAAGAGTCAGCAACTTACCGTGCTGCTCAATGGCCGCACGGTGGTGCTGCCCGACGGAACGCCCAATGTGATGCCGGCCTGGAAGCAACTGAGCGACGCCGAGATTGCCGCTGTCATTACGTACACCAAGAACAACTGGTCCAACAAGACTGGCCAAATGGTGCAACCGTCGGATGTGACGGCGGCACGCAAGTAAACGGCGCCACTTAAAACAAGTATCGAGAAGGAAATCAGCATGAGTGCCGTTCTAGACCACCACGACCACGTTGAGCATGACCACCACAGCCACGCACCGGCAGGCTGGCGCCGCTGGGTTTACGCGACCAACCACAAGGACATTGGTACTTTGTACATGATGTTCAGCTTGACCATGCTGATGATCGGCGGTGTGCTGGCCCTGATGATCCGGGCTGAGTTGTTTCAGCCGGGCCTGCAATTGGTGAATCCTGAATTGTTCAATCAGCTCACCACCATGCACGGCATCATCATGGTGTTTGGCGCCATCATGCCGGGCTTTGTCGGCTTCGCCAACTGGATGATTCCGCTGCAAATTGGCGCCTCGGACATGGCCTTTGCCCGCATGAACAACTTCAGCTTCTGGCTGATGATTCCGGCCGCCCTGATGCTGGTCGGATCGTTCTTTATGCCGGGCGGTGCACCCGCCGCCGGCTGGACCCTGTACGCGCCATTGACACTGCAAATGGGTCCGAGCATGGACGCCGGTATTTTTGCCATGCACCTGCTGGGTGCGAGCTCCATCATGGGCTCGATCAACATCATCGTCACCGTGCTCAACATGCGCGCGCCGGGCATGACCCTGATGAAAATGCCGATGTTCTCGTGGACTTGGCTGATTACCGCGTATTTGCTGATCGCCGTGATGCCGGTGCTGGCCGGGGCCATCACCATGACCTTGACCGATCGTCATTTCGGCACCAGTTTTTTCAACCCGGCGGGTGGCGGTGACCCGGTGATGTACCAGCACATCTTCTGGTTTTTCGGTCACCCGGAGGTCTACATCATGATCTTGCCAGCCTTCGGCATCATCAGCCAGATCGTGCCGGCATTTGCGCGCAAAAAGTTGTTTGGCTACGCGTCCATGGTGTATGCCACCTCCAGTATCGCGATCCTGTCATTCATTGTGTGGGGTCACCACATGTTCTCCACCGGCATGCCGGTGACCGGCCAGTTGTTCTTCATGTACGCCACCATGTTGGTGGCGGTGCCGACGGCCGTGAAGATTTTCAACTGGGTGGCCACGATGTGGCGGGGTTCCATGACCTTTGAGACCCCGATGCTGTTTGCGGTGGGCTTCATCTTCGTGTTCACCATGGGCGGCTTTACCGGCCTGATTCTGGCCATGGCCCCGATTGACATCCAGGTGCAGGATACCTATTACGTGGTGGCCCACTTTCACTATGTGCTGGTGGCCGGTTCCCTGTTTGCCATGTTTGCCGGCTATTACTACTGGTCACCGAAGTGGACCGGTGTCATGTACAGCGAAACACGCGGCAAGATCCACTTCTGGTGGTCGCTGATTGCGTTCAACGTCACTTTCTTTCCGATGCACTTTCTGGGCTTGGCGGGTATGCCGCGTCGCTACGCCGACTACCCGATGCAATTTGCCGATTTCAACGCCCTGGCTTCGGTGGGTGGTTTCTTCTTTGGCTTTGCCCAGGTTTTCTTCCTGTTCTTCATCGTGATTCCGACGATGATGGGCAAGGGCCAAAAAGCCCCGCAAAGGCCTTGGGAAGGCGCTGAAGGCCTGGAATGGGAAGTGCCTTCGCCAGCACCGTTCCACACCTTTGAGACGCCGCCGAAGCTCGACGCCACAGCCACCCGGGTCATTGCCTAGTCGATGAAGATTGGAAACGCGATGACACCCGAGCAAAAAAAATCCAACCTGAAGACGGGACTGATCCTGGCATCGGTGGCAGTCGCTGTCTTTGTTGGGTTCATGGTCAAGATGGTTCTTCTGGGTAAGTAGTGCATGACTCTAAGGCGTGAAAATATTCGAATGGTTGGCAAGTTGGCGGTCGTGGCCGTCGGCATGTTTGCGTTCGGCTACGCGCTGATTCCCATCTACAAGGCGGTTTGCGAGGCCACGGGCATCAATATTTTGGCACTCGGCGAGCGACAGATTCCAGGTGCCAAGGCGTCTTTGCCCGCCAATACCCAGGTGGACACCAGCCGCACCATCACGGTCGAATTTGATGCCAACGCGCGCGGCCCGTGGGAGTTCAAGCCGGCGCAGCGTTCGCTGCAGGTGCACCCTGGTGAAATGGCCACGGTGATGTACGAGTTTCAGAATGTGCAAAACCGGCGCATGTCGGCGCAGGCCATTCCCAGTTACGCGCCGGTGCAGGCCAGCACGCACTTCAACAAGCTGGAGTGCTTTTGCTTCAAGCAGCACACCCTGGAGCCGGGCGAAAAGAAAGTCTGGCCGGTGGTGTTCGTGATCGATCCCAAGTTGTCCAAAGACGTGAAGACCATCACGCTGTCCTACACATTTTTTGAGGTCGGGGGCAAAACGCCGGCGGCTCCGGTGGCTAATGCGGCCGCTCATGTGAGTACCGGCGCCGGCTCATGAGTAACCTGGAGGAAAGGCCTAGCCCTGCGGCGGCCGGTTCATTCTTTCGGACCATCAAAATGGTGGCTTGGTCGCTGCTGGGAATTAGAAAAAATAGCGAGTTAGAAAAGGATGCGGCGCAAGTCAATCCGCTGCACGTCATTGTGGTGGGTGTGGTGACGATCATCATTTTGGTCGTTGGCCTGATCGTGCTGGTGAACGTGGTGGTTGCCAAGTAAGGCGCAAGCCGGAACCGCAGGAAGATTAAACAGAACTGGAAAGAACGGAGCCGATATGAGTTCAACAATCAACGCTACAACCCCGCACTATTTTGTGCCCGGCCCCTCGCGGCATCCGTTTTTTGCCGCCGCCGGCCTGTTCTTTGTCCTGCTGGGCGCCAGCCAGTGGATCAACGGCGCCGAGTGGGGCAAGTATTGCTTTTACTTCGGTTTGCTGTGGTTTGCTGTGGTGTTGTACCAGTGGTTCAGCGAATCGGTGCGGGAGAGCGAAGATGGCCAGTATGGGCACCGGATTGACTCGTCTTATCGCTGGGCCATGAGTTGGTTCATCTTCTCCGAAGTAATGTTTTTCGGTGCGTTTTTCACCGCCCTGTGGTGGACGCGTGCTCACTCCATACCCGACTTGGGCAGTTTGGAGAACAGCCTGCTCTGGCCTGATTTCAAAGCCCTATGGCCGACTCTGGCCGCGGGTGTGACCGGCTCGCCAGCGGGCATCGTGGAGCCGTTCCAGACCATGACGCCTTTTTGGTTGCCCACGATCAATACCGCGATCCTGCTGAGCTCCGGCGTCACGCTGACCATCGCGCACCATGCACTGGTCAAAGCGAACCGCAGCAGAGCGGTTGTCTTCATGTGGCTCACGGTGTTGCTGGGTATCGTGTTCCTGTTTGTGCAGGGCTATGAGTATTACCATGCCTACCACGAGATGAACCTGAAGCTGACGTCGGGCGTGTATGGCTCCACGTTCTTCATGTTGACCGGTTTTCACGGCTTCCATGTGTTTGTGGGCATGTTGATGCTGCTGTTCATCACGGTGCGCCTGCAGCGCGGCCATTTCACGGCCGAGCGGCATTTCGGTTTTGAAGGGGCGGCTTGGTACTGGCACTTTGTCGACGTGGTGTGGCTGGGCCTGTACACGCTGGTCTATTGGATTTAGACTGCCAATTGTTAGCTGTTTCACAAAGAAAAAGGCACCGTGCGGTGCCTTTTTTGATTGCTGGTGCTCTGAATCTGCCTACTGTCCTGCAGAAATGCCGTTCGGCTGGATCCACCCCAATTTCCAGCCCAGCAGGATGCTGGCAAAGAGCGCAATTGAAAGCCCCACCCGCCAAGCCAGTGCCAGCGCCATTTTTTGGTTTCTGGATTTTCCACTTGAGTCGCTTTTCATCATGAAAAAGAGGGCCACGCCCAAGCTGATGACGATGGCGACAAATGCAAGAATAGCGATGTATTTCATGGACTGGATTATCTCGTGAACAGGGGCTGGAGGTTTTGGCTGATCACTGCGCTGGCCTTGCTGTCGGCTGCTGGCACGCTCGCGCTGGGGCGATGGCAATTGTCGCGTGCCGCGCAAAAGCTCGCCATTCAGGCCAGCATGGACGCCAAGGCGGCCCTGTCAATCCTGGACGGGCGATCTCTGGCGGGGGGCGCTGATCCTTCGCTTGAGTTGCATCGCCGCGTTGCGCTACGCGGCGAGTGGATTTCCGATCGCACGGTGTTCCTGGACAACCGACCGATGAATGGCCGAACCGGTCTGTACGTGGTGACACCGATGCGGCTGCAGGACAGTGCGGCCGTGGTATTGGTTCAGCGCGGCTGGGTGGCGCGCGACTTCTTGGACCGCAGCCGTTTGCCCACGATTGAAACACCGGCCGGCGTGCGGGAGATCGTGGGTCATATTGCCCCGCCTCCGGCCAAGTTATATGAGCTGGGCGGCCCGGACGCCGGACTCATCCGTCAAAATATGGACTTGGCGCACTTTGCCGCCGAGACCGGTCTGGCCCTGCTGCCGGTGTCGGTGCAGCAGACGGATGCTGCCAGCGATGGCCTGTTGCGTGACTGGCCGCGGCCTTCAGTCGGTGTGGAAAAACATTACGGTTATGCTTTCCAGTGGTTTGCCTTGAGCGGCCTGATTGCGATTCTTTATGTCTGGTTCCAAATTGTTAGACGATTCATTTACCCGCGCCGCGCCTGACGCATCCCCACAACGGGCCACCGGTCTGGCGGACCAACCGCTGGGCCTAACGGTGCATACCCTGCCTTCACCTGCGCGCGCCATGGATGCCGAGGTTCGGCGCACCGGCAGCGGGCGCTGGAAGATGCTGGCCGTCTTGCTGGTGTGTGCCGCGCCGGTGCTGGCCTCGTATTTCACCTTCTATGTGCTCCGGCCGGAGGGGCGGCGCAATTTTGGTGAGTTGATTGACCCCCAGCGTCCCTTGCCGGAGCAAGCCGTGGTCAGCCTGAGCGGGCAGACCAGCAGTCTCAAGGCACTGAAGGGCCAGTGGCTCTTGTTGAGTGTGGCCGGTGGTGCCTGCGATGAAGGCTGTAGCCGTCATTTGTACCTGCAGCGCCAGTTGCGCGAGGGTCTGGGCAAAGACAAAGCGCGGGTGGACTGGGTCTGGCTGATCCCCGACACCGATCCCGTGCCCGACCAACTGCTCCCTGCCCTGAAGGATGCCACGGTGCTGCGCGTCGACAGCCAAACCCTTTCAAACTGGCTGGCACCGGCCAGCGCTCATCAGTTGGCCGAGCATTTGTACCTGGTGGACCCCTTGGGCAACTGGATGATGCGTTTTCCGGCCAATCTGGATCTGGCCAATGCGGCCAAGGTCAAGCGGGACTTGGAGCGGCTGCTGCGCGCCTCCAACTCCTGGGACCAGCCGGGTCGCGCTGCGGTGACTGCGGCGGGAGCAGAGCATGCCAGGTAGCGACGCCATGACGGTGCAGGCCCTTTACGACCTGTCGCCCTTGATGCGCATGATGTTCTTCGGCGCCGTGCTGGCACTGGCCCCGATCACCTGGGTGTGGTTTCGGCATCGGCGCGCCTCGCCCTTGGGCCGGCTTCAGGCCTTGACGCTGCTGACCCTGTTCCTGACCTTTGATTTGGTCATGTTTGGCGCCTTCACCCGCTTGACCGACTCCGGGCTGGGCTGCCCGGACTGGCCGGGGTGCTACGGCAACGCCAGCCCGTTGGGGGCGCATGCGGCGATCACCGCCGCCCAAAATGCCATGCCTACCGGCCCGGTGACCTCCGGCAAGGCCTGGGTGGAAATGATTCACCGCTATCTGGCCACCAGTGTCGGTGCATTGATTTTGGTGCTGACGGCCGTGGCTTGGCTGGGACGCAGTGCGGGCGGGCGCAAGATGCAGGTGCAGCCGATCAGGCCGTGGTGGCCCACTTTGACTCTGCTCTGGGTCTGCATTCAGGGAGCCTTTGGCGCGCTGACTGTCACGATGAAGCTTTTCCCCGCTATCGTGACCTTGCACTTGCTTGGTGGCCTGGTTCTGTTGGCCCTGTTGTGCGTCCAGGCGGTGCAGTTTGCGCGGTTGGAAGGAAAAATGGAGCCAGTGGCCATTGACCCGGGTTTGCGCTGGCTGCTGGGGCTGTCTCTTACAGGGCTGGTGCTGCAAGCTGCCCTGGGCGCCTGGGTCAGCTCCAATTACGCCGTGCTGGCCTGCACCGACTTTCCCAAGTGCCAGGGCAGTTGGTGGCCGCTGATGGACTTCCGGGAAGGTTTTGAGTTCTGGCGCCATCTCGGTGTCACCGCGAGCGGCGAGTACATCAGCTTTGCGGCACTGACCGCCATTCACTATGTGCACCGCCTGATGGCGTTCCCCGTGCTGGCGCTGCTCGGCCTATTGGCATGGCGGCTGAACCGCGTGGTCGCGCTGCGCAACCCGTCGCGTTGGATCGCTGCTTTGAGCGGTCTGCAACTGGCGACCGGTTTGAGCAACGTGGTGCTGGACTGGCCGTTGATGGCCGCCGTCTTGCACACCGGCGGTGCCGGCGCTCTGGTTGTGGTCCTGACCTGGACGGTGGCTGCCAGCCGCACGGGCACGAGGGTAGAGGCGGCAGTTCCAAAACTCACGACATTGAGACAGACCGCATGAGTGCCAATGTCCTGAGTGTGGAGGTCTCTGTGTTCAAGCAGTTCTATGCCCTGACCAAGCCGCGCGTGATCCAGTTGATTGTGTTTTGCGCCCTGATCGGCATGGTGCTGGCGGTGCCGGGTCTGCCGACGTGGGCTGAGCTTGAGCTGGCACTGGTCGCTTGCCTGGGCATCTGGCTGGTGGCGGGCGCCGCAGCGGCCTTCAACTGCATTGTTGAAAAAGGCATTGACGCCAAGATGAAGCGCACCGCCTGGCGGCCGACCGCACGGGGCGAACTGGCCGATTGGCAGACCTTGCTGTTTTCGGCCGTGCTGTGCGCGGCGGGCTCTGCGCTGCTGTATTTTTGGGTCAACCCGTTGACCATGTGGCTGACGTTTGCCACCTTCATCGGCTATGCGGTGGTGTACACGGTGATTTTGAAGCCGCTGACGCCGCAGAACATTGTGATTGGCGGTGCCTCGGGTGCCATGCCGCCGGTGTTGGGCTGGGCCGCCATGGCGGGCAACGTCGGGCCTGAAGCCATGATCTTGTTTCTGATCATCTTCTTGTGGACGCCGCCGCATTTCTGGGCACTGGCCCTGTACCGGGTGGAAGACTACCGCAAGTCGGGCTTGCCGATGCTGCCAGTGACGCACGGCAGTGAGTTCACCCGCTTGATGGTGCTGCTCTACACCTTCATCTTGTTTGCGGCCTGTTTGATGCCGTATATCTACGGCATGAGTTCCTGGCTGTACCTGATGGCCGCTGTCGTCCTGAATTTCGGTTTTTGTCTGTATGCCTTCTATCTTTGGCGCGATTACTCGGACCTGTTGGCGCGCAAGACCTTCCGTTTCTCGCTGATCCATCTGAGCCTGCTGTTTGCCGCCTTGCTGCTGGATCACTATCTGCTTTGACATCCAATGAACAAACGAAACGCTCTTAAATTAATAGCTACTTACGCCCTATTGACGGGGGCTACGGGCTTTATTTCTGCCTGTTCCAAAGAGGGGCCGAGTTTTGTCGGGATTGACCTGACCGGCGCCGATTACGCCAAAGACTTTGCCTTGACCGACCATAACGGCCAGCCCAGGACCCTGAAGGACTTCGCCGGCAAGGTGGTGGTGATGTTCTTCGGTTATGTGCAGTGCCCGGATGTCTGCCCCACCTCGATGGCTGAACTGGCCGAGGTGAAACGCTTGCTGGGCAAAGATGGCGAACGCGTGCAGGGTTTGTTCGTCACGGTTGATCCAGCGCGTGACACGCCCGAAGTGCTCAAAGGCTATATGGCAGCCTTTGACCCCACCTTTCTGGCGCTTTACACCACCCCTGAAAAGCTGGCGGAGCTGGCCAAAGACTACAAGGTCTATTACAAAAAAGTGGAGGGTCCCACGCCCACCAGCTACTCCATGGACCATTCGGCGGGCAGCTACGTGTACGACACGCAGGGCAAATTGCGTCTGTACAACCGTTATGGCAGCGGCGCCGCGGTGCTGGCAGCCGACATCAAGTTGTTGTTGCGGTAGGGTAGCGAATGCTATCTAAAACATAGCTATTAAAATTCAGTTGACGGGGGCTTGAGGTGTTTGTGGTCCCCGATTCGGTCTGATGCCGAACTTGCCAAGAAGCTCCGCCGGCGTTGAACTGCCCCCCTCCAAGGCGCTTGTCACCAGCGCGGCATTCAACCCGTGCCTGACTCAACCGCATTGCGCTGGGCCGTCTAGTTGAATGCCCTTTCCTCTCGAATTGCTGCAATTTCAACCAAAAACATCTGCTCCCGTTCAGGCCATCCTCAGGCGCAGCCCGAACAGGCCAACCAATCCGACACCCAACAGAAGCAGGGTGGTTGGCTCGGGTACGCCGTTATCCGGCGGCGGCGGAGCCAGAAAGCCTTGCACGATGACAACCTGATTGCTGCCACCAAATGTCGAAAACAGGAAATCACCGGTCACGGGGTCAATCGCCGCGCCCTCCGCGCCAGTAAGGCCGGTCAAAAAATCCCGACGCGTGCTGACCAGGGGGTTTCCAAAGGCATCCACATCATAGGCACCCACCGTTCCTGCCGAGTACTCCGAGATCAACATGCTGTTGGATGCAAAGCCTGCGTTTCCTGCAGTGATATAGACAAAACCTTCGGGACCACCAGGAACGCTCTGGACACCCAGTGCAAACAGATCGAGATCCTCTTGCACCACGGCAGAAATGCCATAGGTACCTAGTCCATCGGGCGCATAGGTCGCGGTATAGAACTGCCCCCCAGACCAAGACACCAGTTTCATCTGGCCTGCGCCGCCAAAACCTGACGGCACAAAATTAAGGGCCGCATGAGAACCGGCGACACCCAAGGCGGCCAGATCAATGACCTTGTCTTCGTTGGTGCTGCCCGGCTTGGTTTGTCCCAGCTTGTTGACAGGCCACTGGGACGTAAAGAGAACGCCCCCCGGACCGAAGACAACGCCGCCATCGTTATATTCCCCAACAGTACCGAAGGCAGTGGCTGAACCGGAAAAACCAGTAACGTGATTACCCGCACCGCGGATCACATCGATCGCCCGCAGATTGCCGCTTGCCGTATTGGCCGCACCGCCTATTAGGATCGTGTCATTGTCTAAAAAGGTCAAGCCCCCGTAAAGCGTGGGAAGGCCGGGAACCGAACCGAGGCTCGTAGCGGTGTAAGCACCGAAATCCAGACCGAGTGTTATCGCTTGGGTCGCCCCGCTAGCGCCAAGCAAAACTGCCGCGGCACAAGCGGAACCGAGCGATCTTAAAGATAAATTTCTCATCATTTTTCTCCGTTTACGGGCTCAAGAAACCAAGCGGTGACAAGCCCGGTCTGCGCTTGTCAATACTCACTCCGCATCAATTGCGTGGTGTAGGCACAATTTGTGCCAATGAGTGTCGTTAGTAAAAAAATTGTTTGTTCTCAATAAGTTAGCGGCATATTCCACAATGCGTGGTCGAGGCATTGGTACGCAACTGTAAATTTCCCTGACAACTCGGATGCTGCCCAATCCACCGCGGAGAGCATCTAATCTTGAGAAGCGCTGCTTCGTCAGCCAGGCTCCGCCCTGATCGGACAGGGCGCTTGAGGCGACTGTGATTTGGTCAATTGGTGCGGGATTTCGCTTCCGGGGCATGCGCGTGCAGCTTGTATTGCGTTGATTCCGACGCAGTTGCTGGATTTGTTGACGCGGGATTGATCGAGACCGTCAGCCTCAACGAACTTTTGGCTTGCGACCGTCGGCTGGCGCCGCATGCCAGTGACGTGACCCGCCCGAGCGGTCTCCGGGGTGCCCAGATCGAGATTTTCAAAACCGTGCGGTGGCGGGCGTTGACCCTGCTGGACCCGCTGTGCGCCGACCGCAGCCGCTACGTGCAGAACGTGGTGGACAGCCGGCTCAACGACGCCAGCAAGACGCGTGCGAAATGGGTCAGTCAGCCATGCGAGCGCTGGCTGGTCGAGTCCGATGCGCCCAGACCCGCTGCATTGTGCGCCGGACTCTGCGGACGATATAAAAAATAATACTTATATGTGCCCACCGTAGCGATGGTTCGGGCGGCCATAAAAATAGGAGTGAACTGAAGCATTTTGATAAAGCAACTTCTTTTCTGTAAATTTCCGAAATTTAGTTTTGGGTGTTGGTGATTTGCAGCGCTCAGGGCTTCATGGTTAGATAGATTTT
>NZ_JAAFHA010000103.1 GCF_010365055.1 Rhodoferax sp. | reverse complement strand
TGTTGCCACATCGCTGGCAGCCGACAAATCCTTAACTGCGACCTCGTGCCATCACGGCACCACTGGCGTCAAGGTGTAATGGCCACCCGCTTACTTTTCTAGACCTATTGCGTCGCCAACAGCTCCACCGTGAACACCAGAGCCGCGTTCGCTGGAATGAGGCCACCACCAGCACCAGCACTGCCGTAAGCCAGCGAACTCGGGATGATCAGGGTGCGTGTTCCGCCGACCTTCATGCCAGCAAACCCCTGATCCCACCCGGCGATCACTTGGCCGGAACCCAATTTGAACGAGAACGGCGCCTTGCCAACGGAGGTGTCGAACTGACGCCCAAGGAAGTTCGCAGCCGAGGCGTCGTACAGCCAGCCTGTGTAGTTGACCGTTAGAGTCGTGCCTGACGTGGCCGTTGCACCTGTGCCGACGGTGGTGTCTGTGGCTAGTAGCAATGTGGGACCAGTGGGCGCAGCAGTGTCACTGCCACCGCCGCAAGCGCCCAGAAGTAAGCCGAGGGCCAATGCCGTTGATGCCAGGATTTTTTTCATCTCAATGTACTTTCTGTCATGGTTAAAGGCCTGCCACCGAACCAATGCAGAGCCCAAGGGTTGCAATGAGTCCGCGCGGCCATGAAAAAAGCACCTAAGCCAAAGACCTAAGTGCTTGATTTCGTTTTGAATTCTGGCTCCTCGACCTGGGCTCGAACCAGGGACCTACGGATTAACAGTCTGAACAAATAAATATTCACCGCCGTTGATTATTGTAGATAAAATCATTGTAAATCAATAACTTAAGAGAAATTTGACCGTTTTTTGAGTTGATTGATATTCGCCAAAATACTGCAAATGTGGCTACATGGTGGCTACATGAGCGGGATTTTGGCTACATGGTGGCTACATGAAACGAGGTGAAAAATGGCACGACCTAAGAAGACCGACACGCCAGACTTGGCGCAATCATTCGACCTGACAGCCGGGCTGATCGAGCGCCTGGCCTGTCCGGCTGGCAAACAGCAGGGATTCATGCGCGACACCAAAGCGCCCGGCTTACGCGTGCGCGTTACCGCTGCGGGCGCAAAGTCATTCGTCTTTGAGAAGAAGCTGAACCGCCAGACCATACGCCGCACCATTGGGGATGTGCGGGCCTGGAGCATTGACGCGGCTCGTGTCGAAGCCGCTCGCCTGGCCGTGATGTTCAACGCGGGCACCGACCCTCGGGAACTGGAGCGCCAGCAGGAAGTTGACAAGGCCGAAAAATCGGCCGCTGCGGCTGCCCTTGCGGTGACGGTGGGTGAAGCTTGGAGCGCGTATCTGGTGGAGCGCAAACCGCATTGGGGTGATCGCCACTACCGCGACCACTTGGCGCTCGTGAAGGCTGGTGGTGTACCTTGCAAGCGCGGCACCGATGGCCGTGGCGTCACCATCGCAATGCCGCTGCATCCATTGATGACATTGGCCTTGCGCGACCTGACCGCGCCAGTGGTCGAGGCATGGGCTGCCAATGAAGCCAAGACCCGCCCGACCAGCGCCCGGCTTGCATGGCGTTGCTTGAAAGCGTTTTTGAACTGGTGCGCTGAACAGCCCGAATTTGCGCCTGTGCTCCAGCCGGTCAATCCGGCCAAGACCAAGAAAGCCCGCGAGTCATTGGGCAAAGCGCAGGTCAAACAGGATGCCCTGATGCGCGAGCAGTTGCCAGTCTGGTTTGACGCGGTACGCCAGATTCAGAACCCCGTCATTGCCGCCGCACTGCAAACCATGCTGCTAACCGGCGCACGGCCCGGCGAAGTGCTGGCGCTGGAATGGGACGATGTGAACACCAAGTGGAAGGGCATCACCATTCGGGACAAAGTGGAGGGCACGCGGGTTATTCCCTTGACCCCGTATGTGGCGCAAATGCTGGCGACATTGCCGCGCCGTAACGCGATGATTTTCTCTAGCGCGACCGCCGAAGCCGGTGCATTGACCGCGCCCCGAAAGCATCACGTTAACGCCTGCAAGGTGGCGGGCATTGACGGCTTGAGCCTGCATGGCCTGCGCCGTTCGTTCAAGAGCTTGACGGAGTGGCTAGAGATTCCTGCAGGCGTGGTGGCGCAACTGATGGGGCACAAACCCAGTGCGACTGCTGAAAAGCATTACACCGTGCGACCACTCGACCTGCTGCGGGTTCACCACGAAAAAATAGAGGCGTGGATTCTGGCGCAGGCCGGGATTGGGTTTGATCCCAAGGCTGGGGCTGGCGGGTTGCGCATGGTGGCTGGATAGCAGTTTTTCAGAATACGTCAAAAAGCCAACAGAAACATACAAAGTTATATATACTTCAACGATGAAACCAATCGAGTTTAGAGGCACTGCGCTGGTTGACCTGCGCGACTTTCCGCACAGTGTCAAGCGCGATGCGGGTTACCAGTTGGGCAAGGTGCAAAACGGTCTGCAGCCGGATGACTTCAAGCCGATGAAGACGATTGGCGCAGGTGTGGTGGAGGTGAGGATTCGGGACGAAGCCGGGGCATTTCGGGTGGTGTACGTTGCCAAGTTTGAAAACGCCGTTTATGTGCTGCATTGTTTTCAGAAAAAGACCCCGAAAACCAGCAAGCGTGACATAGAGCTAGCCCGCCAACGATTGGCGGATCTGATCAAGGAGATGAGCAATGACTGATAAACAAAGATTCGCAAGCGTGTGGGACGCCATCGAAGACACGCCGCAAGAGGCCGCGAGTATGAAAGCGCGCTCGGCGTTGATGATGGAATTGAGCACCGTGATTCAGAGTAGCGGCATGACCCAAAGCGATGCCGCCGCCCTATTTGGCGTAACGCAGCCGCGTGTGTCTGACCTGATGCGCGGCAAGATCAATCTGTTTTCGCTTGACACCTTGATTGACATGGCCGCCACTGCGGGCATGAGCCCGATGGTCAAAGTCACCAAGCCCAAGGCGCGTGTGAGCAGGCCCGCCGTGAGCCGCAAGCGAATGGCAACGTCTGAGCTAATGCACGCCTAAACCGTTACACCCCACCCCATATGAAAAAATTCCATCTCGCCGCCGGCTTTGACCCAGCCACCGTCCAACTCATCGCGGACACCCAGGCGGTGCAAAACGCCATGGATGCCGCCATGGGCAATACCACCACCGCAGCCGCCATGGCGGGCGCACTGCGGATGGTTGCTCAACAAGATGAGATTGATCGCCTTAAAAAATGGGGCCGTGCGGTCGACACTTACCCGCAAATCGCACAAGTCAAAGTGGGCAAGGCATTGGGCTATCTCGACACCATGCCGGACGCGATGCGATTGGCTGAAAACCAAACCCACCTTGACCAACGGACTGGCGGGGTTCGTGCTATCGACGCTTTCAGTAGACCCGACAAAGCCGCAATTGCTGCCGCCAGTGGTTGCATGGGAATCACATCCGCTCAGGCCCTGAGGGCCGGCAAACTGACAGGCATGGGTCATCTTGCGAGTGTGAATGGTGTTGCCGAGGCTATGCGTCAAGCCGCGAAAGTCAAAGCCTGTTCCGTCACCGACTACCTTGGCACCGCATACGCCGATGCTCAATTGACCGCGCAGCAAAAATATCTTGTCGACGTGACCGGTGTGGGCAGCGCCGCGAGCGTTATGGGGGCACTCGACAAGACTCTGATGGACGCCGCCAATGGCTATATCGGCTCCGCGTCTGCAAAGGCACTGATGGCTGATCAACGCCTTGACCCTGCCCGCCAGGCCACTGCAAGCTCTGCTGTTGCTTTCGGCCAGCTTGATAAAGCCGTATTGGATGACGCTGCCGGGTTGTTGAAATCCATGACCGTGGCCGATGTCTTCAAACAGGTGAGCACTGGTGAATTGGCGCTCGATACGGTCAAGCAGTTCTACGAGAAAGCGGAAGAACCGAAGGAATTCAAAATACTGGAAGTTCCATACGTCCCTATGTACGATTTTCAGGCAGCCGAAAACCGCCGCCGTAAGCAGGACCGCGTTTATGCGATTGAAACCGCACGTCTGGCGAAACTAGCTGAACTTAAGGTGCAGGATGAATATGAGGCGGCAAAGCTGGCGTCCGATGCCATCAAGCCCGACGAGGCCGAGCTCGATGCACCGGTGGAGGCTGTGCCGGCGAAAAGGCCCGTACAGCGCGCCGCAGCTCAAGATGCCGCGATATTTGCTGTTCTCAAAACGATGGCCCTTGACCCGCTGGCGTTACCAAAAAACCAGCCTGGCAAGCCTGGCGTGAAAGCCAAGATGCGTACTGCACTTAAGGGTGATGCGCTCTTCGTTGGCTCAACAGTTTTTGACAAAGCGTGGGAGCGGCTGTCTAGCCGCAGGGAAATTGTGATTCGAGTTTAAGCGCCCTGTGTCAGATCGTGAACGCGTCCGCTTGCTGATGAATACTTTCTGCGTTCGGCTGGTATTTGAAGACGTGGGCCTGCCTGATCAATCCCGTTCTGGCACTTCATCGTAACTTTTTAAAATTCTGGTTTGTCCCAGCACTGCTTCTGTTTGAAGCCAGTCGGGCAGCGTTCGCTTGGGGTGAATCAGTTTGTAAACGTCTGCCTGAGAAAGCAGTTCCCCCGTGTCTTGGTCAATCGCGTACTCGATCCGATAAAAACAAAAACTTCGCTTCTTGTTTTCAAGGAAGCAAAAAGCCTCGAAATAGTCGATGTTTGCGCGAGTCTTGTAGGGTTGAATTAAACGCTTGTGAGTCATGTCCCTTGTGTTGGTATAGATCAGTTCAATATTTTTCATCCTCTTTAATTTGTCATTTTTTTCAACTGTCAGTTGATCGGCATGTTTGAATTTAGGGTAGATGACGGGACTTACGCGAGTTTTGTTAACAGGCTCAAGGAATACGTCGTTTTGTTCAGTCAGTTTGGTGTTGGATACATTGTTTTTATATGGGCGTGCCTGGAGGTTTTTTGGTCTAAATTTCCACCAGAGCCCAGCCGCCAAGCATGTAAAAAACAAAATCGTTCCCATTTCGCCACCTTTTCTTTTGGAACGTACATCGTAAGTCCAATCCAGACATTTCAATGGTTCACTTTCCAGGCTGATCAATTAGAGTGGCATGCTTATTGCAAAATACTTGGTGCTGGTATCCCCCTAAATGGGGAACACGGAGATACTTGCGGGGGAGGATAGTTGTCGGAAAACCATCGATGCACATCAACTACTTGAGGTGCAAACCGATGAAAACCGTTACCGCCACATTCCCCCCGCTGGAATCTGTCACCCGCCCCGCAGTGGACACCGCCGCCGCTGCCTACTACCTGAATCGCAAGCAGCAAACTTTGCGCGGCTGGGCGTGTCTGGAGAATGGCCCGCTGCGCCCCATCCGCATTTCTGGTCGTCTGGCCTGGCCGACGCAAAAAATCCGTGAACTGCTGGGCGTTGCCCCCGCATGACCGCCCAAGAAAAAGCCCCTGCTGATGGTGTAAATCAGTCAGGGGCTTCAATACACGCCGCCAAATTTGCTACATATTTAATAGCTGCTTGCGCTTGTTACACGTGGGCTACAAGCCAGTTTGTCATAAATAAATGCACACGAACAGCTTCAACGCTGCCAGCTCGGGTGCTGATCGTCACGGGAGTACTTCCATGAGTTTTCAACGCGAACAACTACCCGACCCGGTGGACTATTTCACCAGCACGGCCGGGCTGACGCTGCAAGGTGGCAAAGGCAAGTGGCGCACCACGCGCTGCGAGTTTCACGGCGGCAGTGATTCGATGCGCCTCAACACCATCACGGGTGCGTTTGTCTGTATGGCCGGTTGTGGTGCCAAAGGCGGCGACGTGCTGGCCTACGAGATGCTCGCCAGTGGTCGAGGCTTTGTGGAGGCTGCCAAGGCATTGGGTGCTTGGCGCGACGATGGCCACACGCCCGACTACAAGCCGTCGCCCGTGTCGGCGCGCACCATGCTGGAGGTGCTGGCGCTGGAGGTGCAGATTACCTACCTGCTGGCCGCCGACCTGGCCGCAGGCAAGCCCCTGGCGGATGCCGACCGCGAGCGCCTGCTGGTGGCGGTGGGCCGCATTGGCTATGTCGTCGGGGAGGTGGTCCATGCCTAACCCAAACGACTACGCTAAAACGGCGGCTGGCTTTGACCTGGCGTTTGCCGATCTGGCGACCACCGCACCCATTGCCCGCATGGAATGGCCCGAACCGCGCCCGATCAAGGCTGACTTGCCGCCTGCACCGCCGTTCGATGCTCTGGCGTTGCTGCCCAAGACCTTGGCTGATTTTGTGCTGGACGAAGCCGACCGGATGCCCTGTGCGCCCGACTACGTGGCCGCTGCGCTGGTGGTGGCGCTGGGTTCGGTCATTGGCACCAAGTGCGCCATCAAGCCCAAGCGCCGCGACGACTGGATCGTGACCCCCAACCTGTACGGCGGCGTGGTAGGCGACCCGTCGGCGAAGAAAACACCGGCCATCAACACCGTGATGCGCTTTCTGGATCGCCTGGAAGCGCGAGAGGGCGAGCTGGTTGACGGGCGTATGAAAGTCTTCGAGGCTGAAAAAGCCGCGTTTGAGGCGCACCAAAGCGCCGTCAAGGCCGCCATGAAGAAAGCCGCCGTCGGCAAGCCCGACCCGCTGATGATGGCCGCCGCCATGGAGGACATGCAGAATCTGCAAGAGCCCGAGGAACCCCAGCCGCGCCGCTTCAAATCCAACGATGCCACCACCGAGAAACTGGGCGACTTGCTCACCCACAACCCCATCGGTTTGCTGGTGTTTCGGGATGAGTTGATCGGCTTATTGGCAAGCTGGGACAAGGAAGGCCGCGAAGGCGACCGGGCCTTCTACCTGGAGGGCTGGAACGGCACCGGCAGTTTCAACATCGACCGCATTGCCCGTGGCAGCTTGTTCATCCCCTGTCTGTGCCTGTCGGTGTTTGGTGGCATTCAACCCGACCTGCTGGAGCGCTATTTGTCGGGCATTGCCACCAGCATGGACAACGATGGCCGCATCCAGCGTTTTCAGTTGCTGGTGTACCCGGACGCCGTGCCGTGGCAGTGGCGCGACCGTTACCCGGTCAAGGGTGCGCGCGAGGCCGTGCGCGACCTGTTCGACCGCCTGGCAGCGTTTGATCCGCTGCTGGATGGCGCTACCGCTGCGGATGATTTTGTGAAGCTGGCGCACTACCAGTTTGACGACGAAGCGCAGGCCGTGTTCATCGAGTGGGCAACCACGCTGCACCTGGAGCTGATCGCCAAGGAGCAGAACCCGCTGATGCAACAGCACTTTGGCAAGTTTGAAAAACTGTTCTGCGCGCTGGCGCTGATCCTGCACCTAGCGGAGGGCAGCATTGGCCCGGTCAAGGTTGACAGTGCCATACGCGCCGCCGCGTGGTGCGAGTACCTGGCAGGCCATGCGCGGCGCGTTTATGGGTTGGTGGAGGTGGGCAAGATCAACACCGCCCGCACCTTGGGCCGACGCATTGCCGAGGGCAAGCTGAACGACCAGTTCACGGCCCGCGATGTCTGGAAAAAGGGCTGGACGGGCATCCGCTCCACGGCGGACGCCGAAGCCGCGCTGGCCGTGCTGGAGGACTATGACTGGGTGCAGAGTTTTGAGGTCTACGACCAGCCGGGCAGGCCCACCATCCGGTTCAACATCAACCCCAAAACAAGGCGCGCAGCGTGACGGATTGGGCCGCGCGTGCCAAGGCCCATTTTTTACAAAAGACCGGGGAGGCAACACCCATAACCCCCGAAACTTTGATTTTGGGGGTTATGGGGGCACCCACCCAGCCTGCACAGAAAAAAACGCCCGACCTGGACGACCGGGTTGTGTGTACTGACTGCCGCCACCTCAAACCCGGCAATTGCTGCCTCAACCACCACCACGCCGCACTCAGCACCCGCGATCTGGCCGCTGACTTCACCCAACTGCGCCAGCGCTGCAACGGGTTCGCGGCAAAAAATACTACCCCCTTACGAGCATCCCCCAATTAGCGCCCGGAGGCGGTATCGCTGACCCGTATGCGAGCAAGCGCCGGAGTACCTTCGATAGCCCAGCACAGCGTGCCCGCCACCGGATAAGCTACACCCTCAACACAAACCAATCATCAGGCAGCCGGGATCGCACATTGACACCGCAAGAATTCATCACCCGCTGGGCCGACAACCCGCTCACGGAACGCGCCGGTGCACAAGCGCACTTTGACGACCTGTGCGAGCTGCTGGGCGTAGCCAAACCGCGCGACCCCGACAACTACTGCTTTGAGCGCGGTGCCAAAAAGGCCGGTGGCGGCGATGGCTGGGCCGACGTGTGGAAGCGTGGCCACTTCGGCTGGGAAAACAAGAGCCCCAAGCGCGATCTGGTCAAGGCCCTGGAGCAACTCCGCGCCTACGCGGGCAACCTCGACAACCCGCCATTGCAAATCGTTTGCGACCGTGAGCGCATCGAAATCCACACCGTGTTTCGGGGCTACCCCGACGAGCCGCGCACCATTTTGCTGAAAGACATCGGCCACCCCGCCAACCTGCAAACCCTACGCTGGGTGTTTACCGACCCCGACAAGCTCAAGCCCCGGAAATCCAACGCCGCCATTACGCAGGAAGTGGCCGCAGAATTTGCCAACCTGGCCGAATCCATGCGATTGCGTGGCCTGGACGCACAGCAGGTGGCCCACTTTTTGACGCAGTGCCTTTTTTGCATGTTTGCCGAAGACGAAGGGCTGCTGCACGACAGCCCCACCGACAACCACGCCATTTTCGCCGCACTGCTCAAATCCGCGCGGATAGATACGGCCAAAGCCGCCCTGCGCATCACCGACCTGTTCACCGCCATGCAAAACGACGGTGGCCGGTATGGCAATGACAGCATCACTTGGTTTAACGGCGGCCTGTTCAAAAAGATCGACGTGCCCCCGCTCACGCTGGAAGACATGGGCTGCTTGTACCGCGTGACCGACCAGCACGACTGGCGCGCCATCGACCCCACCATCTTTGGCACCTTGTTCGAGAGCGGGCTGGACCCCAGCAGCCGCGCCGAGCTGGGCGCGCACTTTACCGATGTGGCGACCATCCACAAGATCATTGACCCGCTGATTACGATTCCACTGCGGGCTGAATGGCAGGTTGCCAAGGCCAGCATTGCAGAGGCGATGGTCAAGTTTGCAAGCAGCATCGACAGTACAGTTGGAGCTGATAAAACCAGAGCCAAAAACCGCCATAGAAAAGCGGCTGAAAACACCTACTACGCCTATATGGAGCGACTTCGCAACTTCCGCGTGCTGGACGCAGCCTGTGGCTCGGGCAACTTTTTGTATCTGGCGCTGCACGCACTCAAAGACCTGGAGCACACCGCGCAACTGGATGCCGATGCCCTGGGACTGCAGCAGCAGCAGCTTGGCATCGAATGCGGCACGCAAAACATACTGGGCATTGAGATCAACGAATACGCAGCCGAGCTGGCCCGCGTCACCGTGTGGATTGGCGATATTCAATGGTGCCAACGCAATGGCCGCCCCATCCACAAGCGCCCCGTTTTGCACAGCCTGGACAGTATCGAACACCGCGATGCGTTGCTGAATACCGATGGCACCGAGGCACAGTGGCCGCAGGCCGATGTGCTGGTGGGGAACCCGCCGTTTTTGGGAGGCAGCAAGAAGCGCGGTGAATTGGGCGATGCCTACTTTGCCAAGCTGGAAAAGGTATTTGCCA
Source organism: Rhodoferax sp. (assembly GCF_010365055.1). Lineage (GTDB taxonomy): Bacteria > Pseudomonadota > Gammaproteobacteria > Burkholderiales > Burkholderiaceae_C > Rhodoferax. The sequence goes on along the minus strand of NZ_JAAFHA010000103.1, from coordinate 4,533 downwards.
ACCGCGTGCCGGGTGGTGCGGACTTGGTTTGCTACTGGTTTGACAAGGCGCGTGCTGCGATACAGGCTGGGCGGTTGAAAGCAGCAGGACTGGTTTCCACAAATTCCATTCGCGGCGGCTCTAACCGCAAAGTGTTGGACGCCATCTGCCAGAGCGAAAGCACACTCATTTTTGAAGCTTGGAGTGATGAAGCCTGGGTGAACTACGGCGCAGCGGTGCGCGTTTCATTGGTCTGTTTTGGCCGTGGCAGCAGCGCATGCCTGAATGGCGTTGCGGTGCCGCAAATCTATGCCGACCTGACAGCGCCTAGCGAAGCGGGCGATTCGCTGAACCTGAGCAAAGCAGCGCTGCTGCCGGAATGTATGGGCACCAGTTTTCAGGGCGCATCCAAGAAAGCCAAGTTCGAGATTGATGCGCCGCTTGCACGTGAGTGGCTGCGCTTGCCCAACCCCCATGGCCGCCCGAACAGCGACGTGCTCAAACCCTGGGCCAATGGGTTCGAACTCAGCCGGGGGCCTCAACACCAGTGGATCATTGATTTTGGCAACGAGCTATCCGAAAGTGATGCTTCGCTTTACGACGCGCCGTTTGCCTACGTCGTGGCGCACGTTAAGCAGGACCGTCTTCAAAACAACCGTGAGGCTTATCGCAAACTTTGGTGGCGTTTTGCTGAGCCAAGGCCCGGCTTGCGCCGGGCCTTGGTGACACTTCCTCGCTTCATCGCCACCGTCGCACATTCCAAGCACCGATTTTTTGTATGGCTTCCCATTTCGACCTCTCCAGACCAAGCCTTGATTACGTTCGCGCGGGCCGATGACACCAGCTTCGGCCTGCTGCACAGCCGTTTCCACGAACTCTGGTCGCTGCGCATGGGCACGTCGCTGGAGGATAGGCCGCGCTACACCCCCACCACCTGTTTCGAGACCTTCCCCTTCCCCGAAGGCCTCACGCCCGCCGACACATCCCACCAGCGCACAGAAACCCTGTCCAGCGGAGCCGTTATCCCCCTGCTGGACGATGTTTCAGCATCAAATCAAGCTGTAGCCCCCGTAGAACATGCGCAAGAAGCTATCAAAACAGTAGCGAGTGAAACCATCACCGCCAACGCTACAGCCATCGCCAACGCTGCCAAAACGCTGAACGACCGCCGTTTAGCCTGGCTCAATCCGCCCGAGTGGACGCACAGCGTGCCCGAGGTGATTCCGCTGGGCATGAGCGCCAGCCCCTATCCCAACCGCATAGAGCCGAAGCCGGACATAAGCGCCGCCGACCTCAAGGCCCTGCAAGCCCGCACCCTGACCAACCTCTACAACGCCCGCCCCGCCTGGCTCACTCTCGCGCACCAGACGCTGGACAAGGCAGTGGCCGCCGCCTACGGCTGGAGCGATTACACCGAAGCCATGACCGACGATGAAGTATTGGGCCGCTTGCTGAAACTCAACCTGGAGCGGGCGGTGAGATGAGCGGCGAAGGCTGGCGGCGGCGGTGTATCGACGTAGATCGATAATCAAAAATTGAGAAGACTACGAGGTCATTTCCCATGCACGATCCCATCAGCATCCGTTCCCTTTTATCCGCCATCCGGGCACTTCCGCCTGATCCACCGGTACACAACCCCAAAAAGTGGTACCGCACCCAGAAGGAGCACTGGATTGGCTGGCTCTCCGAGTACGAAGGTCCTGGCGCGTATGGGCGGCAGACCGGCGTGAAGCGTGACGCAAAATTTGCCTACAACCACGTCGTTCAGCCGGAGTTGCTTTTGTATCTCGCCAAGGCGTCTGGAATTGACCGCAAGTTGCTTGGCGCTGCCGATCTTGCGTTTGCGCAAGGGAAGACGCTGATGCAAAAGGCTGGCGCTATCCGGGCGATTATTCGGTGGGAGACAGTTGCAGCGGCTTTGTGGGTCAACTACTCGGCCAGCGAGGAGGCTGACTAGGCGCTTGATCGAGCCGCTATTGTTTTAATCAACGAGGTGAACCATGACGATCGAACACAAATTCACGCACGGCAAGCGGACCTTTGCATCCCAGGAGGCCCTGGATTTATATGCTGCAAGCCGCGCTGCCAAACGGGACCAGCCTTCCTGGCCCTTGTGGTGGAAAATTTTGCTGTGGGTGACGGGTATCTGGCTGAGTTTGTATTTTCTTGGCGGCGGTAAAACAACACCCACAGCACCCGTGGAAGAGCGATATTCAGGCATCTCTGAAGATTCAAAAAGCAAGGCGGCTCTGTTGATAAATTTGAATGGTCAGCTGTGCGCAAAAGTGACTGACATATCAAGAATTTCCGGGGACTTGTACCGCGTGACATGCACACGATACCGCGACGGAACAGGGTCTGCAACATATGAAATGAACGCTGCAGCTGGCACAGTCAAATAGCAAAGAACTCTAGTTTCGTTGCCAAGCCTTCACATTGATCTATCCGCTATTTTTTTAATAGTGTGTCGCGCAATTTCTACGAGGGCTAAAAGCCTATTTGGCATATAAATAGTGCTGCGTAGGTGCCCAGTCAGCTACGGCGAAGGCGGCAGGCATAGACGATCCTTCGGAGTGCGAGCGGGACTGCCACCTCCACCAGCGCGGTCATGCCGGGCGCGTTGCCCGTTGAATGGCGCTTTGCGCTGGTGGCAACGCACCCAACATCACCGCTTTCTTATCGCGTGAGCCTGTAGCTTCAGTCAGTGGCAACGGCGGAGTACCGCCATTGCCAGGCAGCACCAGGCTGTCGCGCAGCTTCGGCCAGCAGCGCGGTCATGCAGCGCGGCCTTGCTTTTTGATTGAGCTGCGCTATGCGCTGTGGGTTAGTACATCACCGCTTTCGGTTTGCCAGCGTTGTAGTGTTGGTCAGTGCGCGCGGCTCGGCTTCGCCCCGCGCAGGTGCTGGGGAGTTACATCGCCAGTGCTTCGCAAGTGTCAGTCAGTGCGCTGGAGCGCAGATATGGAAGGTCTCGGCTCGCTTGCGCATCGTCTGGAAGGGCCATCGCTACGCTCGGCAATGCAGCCAGTTCCACCACTGTTGGCACGCCCCCGCTACGGCCACCCGCTTCGCTTTTACATAACGCCGCATTTTGCAAAGTGCAGGGCAGTCGTTGCGCTAAAGCTCCACTTGGTGCCCCACACCGCTTTGCGCCCTTCGGGTTTACAAAACAGGCGTTATGCAAAGTGGCCTTCGCTGGAGGCGGTCGCACAGCCGTCGGCGCTCCTCGTTCGCATTCGCGCCCTACGCGCCGCCGTCTGCGCGCCCTTGTGGTGTGCCTGCGCCGTGGCATCAGTCAGGCGCTGCGCGCAGTGTGCTTGGTCAGTGGCCTGCGGCCAGTCATGTGGTGTGTGCCCCCGCCCACCCGTGGGCCTCGCCGCTGCGCGGCTTTCGCTCCGCGCTGGACTGCCCATCCGCCCCCCAAGGGGGCTCCCTCAGTCAGCGCAACACCGGGGACAGCGGCGCTGACGCGCCGCCGACAACAATGGCCCGATACTGCCGACGGCGGGGAAGCTGCAATACCGGATGGCTAGACGGTACAAAAACGATGTACTGATGGCTACATGGTGGCTACATGATAAAAATGAGACACCAAGTAAAAAGCCCCGCGCTATCTTTTGGATAGCTTCGGGGCTAGTGCCTATAAGGCTTGTAAGTTGGCTCCTCGACCTGGGCTCGAACCAGGGACCTACGGATTAACAGTCCGGCGCTCTACCAACTGAGCTATCGAGGAATAAGCCTCAAATTATAGCGTCATTTTTCCGGCGACTTTACGGGCAGTTGAGCATCAACTCAAATATCTTGTCAAAAGCCATTCATCCCCTTGCAAACGAATTCCCGGATAATTCAAGTCCGCTAAAGCTGTCGCCTCCGGGTGACTGCGACTTATTGCTTTAATCTGACCTCGGTCATCCAGCGCAGGGACCTTTTTTCCGCTGTCGCCGGTCTGGCTTGTGTCTTACCTGTTACAAAATTGCATGGCCACGAAACTCCTGTTTTCTGATCTTTGGTCTGATGTGCTCGCAGTGCGCGAGCGTTCACCGCTGGTGCACAGCATCACAAATCTGGTGGTGATGAACTTCAACGCTAATACGCTGCTGGCCGCCGGTGCCTCGCCCGTAATGTCCCATGCCCACGAGGAAGTTGCCGACATGGTCGGCATTGCGCAGGCGCTGGTGCTCAATATTGGTACGTTGGATCCGTACTGGATTGAGAGCATGCGCCTCGCGTTGGTGGCCGCTTCGACGCGAGGGATTCCGGTGATACTGGACCCGGTAGGTGCGGGCGCCACGCGTTATCGAAACGAGAGCATTGAACTACTCTTGAAGACCGCTCTGCCCACGGTGGTGCGGGGCAATGGCTCGGAGATCATGAGTGTGGCGGGCGCCGTCGTTCAGACCCGCGGCGTAGACAGCAGCGCCGAGGCCAACGATGCGTTGAGCGCGGCGCAGGCGCTTGCCCAGCGGACACAAGGTGTGGTTTGCGTCAGCGGGCAGACGGATCACGTCTTGGATGCCGGCCGCCGATGGGCAAGACTTTCCAACGGACATGAAT
>NZ_JAAFHA010000012.1 GCF_010365055.1 Rhodoferax sp. | reverse complement strand
CCGACCCAACGCTGCGCACTGGCCCGGCCGGGGCGGGGACACCCAAAGGGATTCACACGCCGGGCACGGGTCTGACAACGACCACTCCTGTGACGACACCCGCCGCTGTTGCTGAATAAAGTCAGCCAGTGAGGCATTGAAGTCAGGGCCCGTTGGGCCCTGCTTTTTTTTAGATCTCCAAAATTTATAGAAAACAGCACGCTAGCCCCCGTGGAATAAGCGCAAGCAGCTCCTGTTTCTATAGTTATTTTTCCAGTGACTTCTGCAGCGCCGCGTCCAGCACTTCGATCCAGTGGCGCACCGGGACGGCGGTGCCGCTCTGCAGGTGCGTGATGCAGCCGACGTTGGCCGAGACGATGACATCGGGGGGTGCCGCGCCAAAGGTGGTGTTCAGGTGACCGAGCTTGCGCGCCAGCAACTGATGGGACAAATCCGGATTCAGCACGGAATAAGTGCCGGCCGAGCCGCAGCACAGGTGCGCCTCGAAGCCGGTCACTTTGATGTTGAAGCCCAACTCGCCCAGGTAACGCTCGACGCCGCCGCGCAATTGCTGGCCGTGTTGCAGGCTGCACGGCGGGTGAAACACCATGGCGCCGGCCTGTTTTGACACCTGCGGTGAGACTTGATCACGCAATTTTTCGCTCAGCTCGGGCAGCCATTCGCTCACGTCCTGCGTCAGGGCGCTGATGCGGGCGGCTTTCTCCGCATAGGCCGGGTCATCCCGCAGGATATGGCCGTATTCCTTGACCGTAACGCCACAGCCCGAGGCGTTCATGAGGATGGCCTCGACCCCGGCGTGGCCGTTGTGGCCTTGCAGATAGGGCCACCAGGCGTCGATGTTGGCGCGCATTTCCATCATGCCGCCATCCTGGTCGTTCAGGTGAAATTTCACCGCACCACAGCAACCGGCTTTCGGCGCGATCACGCACTGGACACCCGCCGCGTCCAGCACGCGGGATGTGGCGTTGTTGATGTTGGGCGCCATGGCCGGTTGCACGCAGCCCGCCAGCAGCAGCACCTGGCGCGCATGTTCGCGCGTGGGCCAAGCGCCCGCGCCCTGTTTGGCCGGCACCTTGGCTTGCACGGCGGCAGGCAGGATGGGGCGCACCATTTGGCCCAGCGCCATGGCGGGGGCGAACAGCGGTGACGGCAGGCCTTCTTTGAGCGCCCAGCGCAGGGCTCGCTCACCGGCCGGGCGGGTCACTTTGGCATCGACCAGCTTGCGCCCGATGTCGAGCAGATGGCCGTACTGCACGCCGCTCGGGCAAGTGCTTTCGCAACTCCGGCAGGTCAGGCAGCGGTCCAGATGCAGTTGCGTCTTGCGCGTCGGCGTGGCGCCTTCAAGCACCTGTTTCATCAGGTAGATGCGCCCACGCGGACCGTCCAGCTCGTCACCGAGCAACTGGTAGGTCGGGCAGGTGGCGGTGCAAAAACCGCAGTGCACGCACTTGCGCAGGATGGCTTCGGCAGCCAGACCGTCGGCCGTGGCCTGGTATTCAGGGGCGAGTTGAGTTTGCATCGGGGTACATCCGGCCACGGTTGAAGATACCGGCCGGGTCAAACTCGGCCTTGAGGCGCTGGTGGATCTGGGCCAGCACCGGCGTTAAGGGATGAAAACGGGCTGTAGCCACCGCTCCATCTGCGTCAGGCGCTCTGAAAAGCAGAGCGCTTCCACCCACATCGGTCGCCGCCTGACGCAGCTGCGCTTGGCTTGAGAGCGGCGCCCAGAGCCAGCGCAGGCCGCCATGCCACTCGATCAGGGGCGCGTAGGACAAGGCCAGCGCGGGCGCGGTGGGCGGCAGCGACAGGCGCCACAAACCCAGGTCGGGCGCGGGCGGCTTGAAGAACGGCAGGGTTTGGTCGCGGCAGGCGTCCCAGTCGGGGCCGGCTTGCGCGTTGTCCAGGCGCGCGCAATCACCGCCTGCGGCTTGCAGGTCGGCCAGCAGGCGCGGGCAGGCCACCGCGACCGCCGCGCTGGCGCCGCGCAAGCGCACAAACAGGGTGCCCTGCGCCGGGCTGACGCTGTCGTCATGCACCCAGCAACTGGCGTTCAAGGGCAGCGGCTGGCCGCCCCAGCGCTGCAGCAAATCAAGGGCGGCTTGCTGCCCGATGCCACGCGCCATCAAAGTGGCCTCAAACGGTGCCACCGGCAGCACTTTGAGTGAGATTTCAGTCAGCACGCCGAGCGTGCCCAGGGCGCCCACCATCAGGCGCGAGACGTCGTAGCCCGCCACGTTTTTGATCACCTGGCCGCCAAAAGTGAGCAACTCGGCGCGGCCGTTGAGCAGTTTGACGCCCAGCACATAGTCACGCACGCCACCGACACTGGCACGGGCCGGGCCGCTCAGGCCAGCGGCCACCATGCCGCCGACGGTGGCACCGCTTGGACCGGCGCCAGGCTGCGCAAAGTGGGGCGGCTCAAAAGCCAGGCACTGGCCTTTTTCAGCCAGCGCGGCTTCCAGTTCGCTCAAAGGCGTGCCCGCGCGCACCGTGACCACCAGCTCGCTGGGCTCGTAGCTGATGATGCCGCTCAAGCCCGTGAGGTCGAGCAACTCGCCTTGCAGCGACTGGCCATAGAAGTCTTTGCTGCCGCCAGCGCGAATGCGCAGCGGGGTGCGCTCGGCGCTAGCGGCGCGAATGCGCTCGGTGATCTGATGCAGCAGTAAGTCCATAAGGTGCAGGCCGGAGATGGCGCGTTGGAAGGTTGTGCCGATGGTAAGGGCTAGTCGACGAAGAAGTTGACCGGCAGGCCGGGGACGCTGACGCGCATGGCAAACACGCAGCCCGACTCGGGAAAGTGGGCCAACTCGGCCGCACCGCGGCCATGGCGCGCCGTGGTGACAAACAGCGTCTGCAAGTCCTCACCACCAAAGCAGGGCATGGTCGGGCATTGCGCCGGGATGACGAACTCGGCCAGCAAGGTGCCGTCGGGCGCCAGTTGGCAGACGCGGCGGCCCTCGTACATGGCCACCCAGTAATTGCCCTGCACGTCGACGGCAGCGCCATCCGGTCGGCCCTGGTAGCCGCCGTTGTCAGCCGCGCCGTCAGACTGCCAGCCAGGCGGCTTGGGCGCGAACTGGGCAAAGGTGCGATGCCCGCTCAGGCCGTTGCGCGGCAGGTCGTAATCCCAGGCGTGGATGGTGTGGCTGGGGGTGTCGGCCCAGTACAGGGTGCGGTCATCAGGGCTCCAGGCCAGGCCGTTGGCGGTGGTGGCGGGCAGCACGGTTTGATCGAGCTGGCGCCGAATCTGCGGCGCGGCGCCCGCGCGGCAGTCCAGACAATAGAGCGCGGCATTGCGCGCCACCCGGGTCTCGTCCAGCGTGCCAATCCAGAAACGCCCCAGCGCGTCACACTTGCCGTCATTGGCGCGCAGCTGCTGCGGGTCGTAGTCGAGCGTGGCGATGTGTTGCAGCGGCCCACCCCACTCGCGGGCGCGGAACACGCCATGGCGCAGCGCAATTACCAGGCCGCCGCTGGCCGCGGGCGCGATGCAACCGGGCTCGCTCGGCATGGCCCAGGTCTCGACCGGGCTCAGACCAAGCTGGGTGCGCAGGATCTTTCGGCCCGCAATATCGACCCAGTACAGCCGCTGTTCGTGCGGGTGCCAAAACGGCGATTCGCCCAGGATGCAGGGTTGCGGGGTGATGGTTTGCCAGCTCATAGTCCAGGAGTCTCGTCGTGGGTTTTGCGGGTGACCATTGTGCACTGTCGCGCCGGGCGGACTTGATGGACGCCTAGAATCTCCCAGCGCGTTTGCAGCAAAGAACCGGGGTCCTGCCGTTATGACAACTGAAGATATCAGCTTCACTGATTTCATCGCTTCATCGATTCACGACATGAAGAATTCGCTGAATATTCAAGTCAATGGTCTGGAAACCATCGCCGACGCCTGTCGGGCGCGCTTTGATAACGACACCCTGGCGGCACTGGGGCCGATCATCCACCAGGCGCACCGCATGAACGCCAACCTGATCCAGCTGCTCAGCCTCTACAAGCTTGGCAAATCGATTTACCCGGTGGACATTGCCGAACAGTCGGTCGCCGATGTGATCCATGAGGCCCTGCTGCACAACCGCTCGGCGATGGAATTCAAGGGCATCACGATGGACGTGGATTGCGACGAGGGCTGCTACTGGTATTTTGACCGCGACCTGGTGACCGGCATCTTGCTCAACGCCCTGAACAACGCCTACAGCTACACCACTGACAGGATTCGCATCGCCGCCCACGTTGAAGGCGGGTTCCTTGAGCTGCGGGTTGAAGACAACGGCCGGGGTTACCCCGACACCATGCTGCAAAGCGACGGTGTGGCGGCCAACAAGGGCGTCAATTTTTCAAGCGGCAGCACCGGCCTGGGGTTTTATTTTTCTTCCCGAGTGGCGCAGATGCACAAAAACGGCGCTCGGCAGGGTTCGCTCACGATAGAAAACGGCGGCGCGTATGGCGGTGGCTGTTTTGTCGTGCGACTGCCCTAGCCCACCTTGACGAGGCCCCGACCATGACTTTTTCACTCCCGCAAGCCAACACCTTGATCATTGACGATTTTCAGGGCATGCGCACCATGCTGCGGGACTTCGTCCGGCTCATGGGCGTCACCCGAATCGACACCGCCAGCAATGGCCACGAGGCCATCAAACAGCTCAGCGCCAACAAATATGACATTGTTATTTGTGACTACAACCTCGGGCCTGGCGCCAACGGGCAACAGGTGCTGGAGGAGGCCAAGCTGCGCAATTTTGTCGGCGTGTCCACCATCTGGGTCATGGTCACGGCCGAAAAAACCACCGACATGGTGATGGGGGCGGCGGAGGTCAAGCCCGACGACTATCTGCTCAAACCGATCAACCAGGTGTTGCTGCAAAGCCGTCTTGAAAAATCGATCGCACGCAAGCAGTCGCTCGGTGCGATCGAGGCCGCCATCCGGGCGCAAGACTACAGCGCCGCGATCGCCTTATGCGATCAGCAGTTGCAGGCGCGCGCCGTCAATCCCCAGGAAATCTTGCGCATCAAGAGCGACTTGCTGCTGACTCTTGGGGACTACCCGGCCGCGCGGGCGCTGTTTGATTCGGTGCTGGCACTGCGCAGTGTCCCATGGGCCAAGACCGGCCTGGGCAAGGTCTTGTTTTACAGCCAGGACTATGCCGGTGCGGTGCCATTGTTTCAGCAGGTGCTGCAAGAAAACCGAATGTACATGGAGGCGGCCGACTGGCTGGCCAAGACCCTCGATGCGATGGGGGACAGCGCGCAGGCCCAGCAAGTCTTGCAGGACGCGGTGCGGCTGTCACCTAACTCGCCGATTCGCCAAAAGACCCTCGGCGACACGGCCTACCGCAATGGCGCGCTCGATGTGGCGCAAGCGGCGTTCGAGAAGACCATCAAGATCAGCGAATTTTCGCCGCACAAGAACCCGGCGGTTTACGCCCGGCTGGCTCGGGTCTTCTCGGACAAGGACTCCCCAGAAGAAGCGCTGAACATCCTCAAGCGCAGCAAGGCCGATTTCCGATACAACCCGGCAGCCGCCCTGCAAACGGCGGCGGCCGAGAGCCGGGTCTATCAGAAAATGGGGCAAGTGCAGAAGGCCGAAGCGGCCATGCTGGATGCCGAGCGACTGATGGAACAGCTGGCCGACAAGGTGAGCCCCGAGTTGACGATGGAAGTGGCCACATCGCTGTTCAAGCTGGGGAACAAGGACAAGGCGTGCGGTTTGCTGCAAGAGCTGGTCAAAAACAACCATGAAGATGCCGAACTCTCCAGGCAGATCGGCGCCGTCTTTGAGGGCGAAAATATGGCAGAAGAGGGCCAGACCCTCATCAAGGCCTCGCGCAATGAAGTCATCGACATCAACAACCAGGGCGTCACGCTGGCCAAGCAAGGCGACTTCCAGCAAGCGGTCAAACTATTGAGAACTGCCGCGCAGCAGCTGCCCCATAACGAAGTGATCAGCGTGAACCTGTGCGGCTTGCTGATTGGCCTGATGCAAAAAGACGGCAAGACCGAGGACTTGGTTCTTGAAACCAGAGAGCTGCTCGGTCGCGTGCGCGAAATGAACCCGGCTAACCAGAAATACCGTGCCTATGCGCTCGCGCTGGCCCGTCTGACGAACGAACACTAGCGCTGATTGATCGGTCGCTGAGTTCCCATTGCCAACATAGCCATTTGAAATTTGATTCACCGGGAGGCGGCGTTTTCTTCCGTCGACCAGTGCCCGCTTCCTGGCAGCCCAGTTGCACCAGTTGGCCTACCTGCGGGCGCCAGTGCGAATTTGACCAGCGGTACCGCGAATCATTGACAGGCGTGAAGATCACCGCGGCCCTTCCACTGGACGGCCTCGATAGGGGTGGTTTTTCAGGCGCGTGTCACTGCGCTCATGCGGCTTGACTATGACCTTGCTCGGGTCGATCCAGTCTTCCCATTTGAAATTCTCAATCACCTGAGCCTGGTAACTCTCGGGGAGAGGACGATCAAGAATGTCATTGATGTGTACCCACTGCTGGTAGCGCATCAGGTCCACCTGGTAGGGCGTGGGATTGCCACCTGCCAGCTTGACCACTGCTTTGAGCGCCTCGACGTCCTTCATTGTGATTTTGGGCTGCCAGGTGATCTTGCCGGGCAGCATCACTGGCTCGCCAGGGATGTTGTTGACGCCTTCCTTCCACGTCGCCAGTACGGCTACCTTCGTGTCCTCGCGGTACAGGATGACGGCATGGCTATAGCGCTTGTCCTTGAAAAACCCAAGGTTGCCATACTGCAGGCGCGCACCGGTGAGAAATGCCACGGCGTCGGACCAGCAGGGCGACTCGCCACTGATGCCCCACAGCACGCTGCGATCGATGATGCCGTCCGGGAACAATATCTTGAAAGCCATCCAGGCCGAATTTGCTGCCGTGGTGGTCCCCTCGCAATCATGGCCATGGAACCGGACCATGTCCTTCAGCGTAACGGGGTAGGTATAGGGGTAGTAGCGCCCCTGCGTACCCTGAGTGGCCAGCATCTCGAACACCGGTGCATAGGGCTTGGCCACGATGGACGCATACCAGGTTGGGGTGCGGTCTGGTGCCTCCACCCCAGTCTCAACGAAGATCGTTTCGCCTTCTTTGTAGGTGGGCTCGGCAGCCAAGGCGCTTGCGCCGGCTACCAATAGCGAAAAGGCCAAAGTCAGCCCTCTGATCGTCATGAGAATCTCCTACAAGTTGCACGGCCTGTGCGCAGCCGAACCAAAAGCCCCTGTCACGGTCCGCCGCCCTACGCACTTGAGGATGTCGAACAACCCATGACACAGCAAGCGTAAGAGTCAGTGTGGTTTCCAGTTTTGATAAAAAACAAACGACGAGGAATCTCAACCGCATGGGGCGAGGCATCACACTCAGGCGCAGCGTCAAACCTTGGACGTCCGACCGCGAATGTCAGTTGCCGGTGTAGCTGCCGGTTCAATTGATCGCCACATTGCGAAGGGACAAACCGCGCATGTCAATGTCGACATGGGAGCATCGCTAACTGGCACCACATCTGCAGAGGCGTAATCGGGCGCGGGCTGCAAAACCTTGACCCGCAAAAAAGCCCACCCGAGCCTCAGACTCGGGTGGGCTTGCCAGGTGAGCCGGCTTATTTGCTGTAAGCGGTCTCGCCGTGTGAAGTGATGTCGAGACCTTCGCGCTCGTCTTCTTCACTGACGCGTAGACCGATGGTCAGGTCGACGATCTTGTAGGCAGCGAAGGACACGACGCCCGACCAGACAATGGTGGTCAACACCGCTTTGGCCTGAATCCAGACTTGGGCAGCGATCGAGTAGTCCGCGCTGGTCACCATGGTCGCAGTCACCCAGTCGGCCACATAGCCGGGGCCGCCCAGGGCTGGCGAGTTGAAGACGCCGGTCAGCAGCGCACCCACAATACCGCCGACGCCGTGCACGCCAAACACGTCGAGCGAGTCGTCGGCGCCGAGCAGCTTCTTGAGCCCATTGACGCCCCACAGGCAGGCAAAACCGGCCACCGTGCCAATGACCAGGGCACCACCGACACCGACATTGCCGGCGGCCGGCGTGATCGCCACCAGACCAGCCACCGCACCCGAGGCCGCGCCCAGGATGGAGGCCTTGCCGCGCATCAGCGCTTCACCGATAGACCAGGCCAGCACCGCCGCCGCCGTGGCGCCAAAGGTGTTGATGAAGGCCAGCGCGGCAAAGCCATTGGCTTCCAGGGCCGAGCCGGCGTTAAAGCCGAACCAGCCAACCCACAGCAAGGAGGCGCCCACCATGGTCAGCGTCAGGTTGTGTGGCGCCATGGATTCTTTGCCGTAGCCGATGCGCTTGCCCACCATGTAGGCGCCGATCAGACCGGCGACCGCCGCATTGATGTGCACCACGGTGCCACCGGCAAAGTCCAGCGCGCCCGATTGCCAGATGTAGCCGGCCTTGGCGTTCATGGCATCGACCACGTCTTTGGCGCCGTAAGCGTCCGGGCCCATCCAGAACCAGACCATGTGGGCTATCGGGGCGTAGCTGAAGGTGAACCACAGCACCATGAACATGAGCACGGCTGAGAACTTCATGCGCTCGGCAAAGGCTCCGACGATGAGTGCACCGGTGATGCCGGCAAAGGTGGCCTGGAACGCGGCAAATACGATCTCGGGAATGACCACGCCCTTGCTGAAGGTGGCGCCGTTGGCGAAAGTGCCCGCCACGTTGTCCCAGATGCCTTTCATGAACAGCCGATCGAACCCGCCGACAAACGCGTTGCCCTCGGTGAAGGCCAGGCTGTAGCCATAGATGAACCACAGCACCACGATCAGCGAGAAGGTGACCATCACCTGCATGAGCACCGAGAGCATGTTTTTGGAGCGCACCAGGCCACCGTAAAACAGCGCCAGGCCGGGCACCGTCATCAGGATCACCAGCAGGGTCGACACCATCATCCAGGCGGTGTCGCCCTTGTTGGGAACCGGTGCCGGGGCGGCGGCAGGCGCGGCCTCCGGGGTGGCTGCGGGTGCAGCAGCGGTGGCCAGGGCCGCCGGTGGCGCAGCCTCATCGGGCTTGACTTCTGCCGGGGAAGAGGCGGGGGCAGCTGCTGCGGGCTCGGCGGCCGGAGCTTGGGCCAGTGCGGCGGTGCTGCCGACCAACAGACTTAGACCCAGGGCAAGGGATAGCAATAGTTTTTTCATGGTAGTTCTCGTCAATCAGGGTGGAGCGAGGCGCTTACAGGGCTTCTTTACCGGTCTCGCCGGTGCGGATGCGGATGACTTGTTCAACGTCATAGACAAATATCTTGCCGTCGCCAATCTTGCCGGTGCGGGCAGCGCCCTCCACGGCTTCGATCACGCGCTCGACCAGTTCGTCGGACACGGCCGCTTCAATCTTGACCTTGGGTAAAAAGTCGACCACGTACTCGGCCCCGCGGTAGAGCTCGGTGTGGCCCTTTTGCCGCCCAAAGCCTTTGACTTCGGTCACGGTGATGCCCTGCACGCCGATGCTGGACAGTGCTTCGCGCACTTCATCGAGTTTGAAGGGTTTGATGATGGCGGTAACAAGTTTCATGATGGCTCCTTGGCATGAAATGAGTGAAGGGGGCTCAGTGAATTCAGTTTCATCAGCTTCTCCGATTAAGTTGACACACAAGAGTCTTAAGCAGAGTTCATGCCAGCATTTCTGCGCTGCTGGCGGCTGCCACCGATGGCAGAGGGACCGGCTTTGCGCTAATATCAATGTATAAATAAACAGTATGCACCGACTTGGTGCAAAAATGGTGGAGGCGGCACCAATCCGCGCCAGCCCTTTTTGAAGAGGAATCGTGATGAGTCTGTCTTTGGTGCAAAGTCGCGCGCTGCTGGGCCTGGACGCCGCCGCCGTCACGGTGGAGGTGCATTTGGCCAATGGCCTGCCCAGCTTCACGCTGGTCGGTTTGGCCGATGTCGAGGTGAAAGAGGCGCGCGAGCGGGTGCGCTCGGCCATTCAAAACTCCGGACTGGAGTTTCCGCACAACAAGCGCATCACGGTCAATCTGGCGCCGGCCGATCTGCCGAAAGACTCGGGCCGCTTCGACCTGCCGATTGCGCTGGGCATTCTGGCCGCCAGTGGCCAGATCGACGCGGCCCGCTTGGCCGGCTATGAGTTTGCCGGCGAGTTGTCGCTGTCGGGCGAGTTGCGCCCGGTGCGCGGCGCGCTGGCCATGAGCCTGGCCTTGCACGCCAGCCAGGTGGTGACGCAACTGGTGTTGCCGCCCGGCAGCGCCGAAGAAGCGGCGCTGGTGCCCGACGCCCAGGTTTACAGCGCCCGCCATCTGCTCGACGTGGTGCAGCATTTCTTGCCGCAAGACGCCGCTGCGCCGCCCGCGGAGCCAGCAGCCGGTTGGTCACGGGTCACGGCCGCGCCTCGGTGCGAGCTCGCCCGCTACCTGGACCTGGCCGACGTCAAGGGCCAACTGGGCGCCAAACGGGCGCTGGAGATTGCCGCGGCTGGTGGCCACAGCCTGCTGATGATGGGACCACCAGGCTCGGGCAAGTCGATGCTGGCGCACCGCTTTGCCGGCCTGCTGCCGGCCATGACGACCGACGAAGCGCTGCAAAGCGCGGCGGTCGCCAGTTTGGGTGGGCGCTTTTCACTGGACAAGTGGGCCCAGCGGCCCACCTGCAGCCCACACCACACCGCCAGCGCGGTGGCACTGGTAGGGGGCGGTTCGCCGCCGCGGCCGGGCGAAATTTCGCTGGCGCACCATGGCGTGCTGTTCCTCGATGAACTGCCCGAGTTCCCGCGTGCCGCGCTGGAAGCGCTGCGCGAGCCACTGGAGTCGGGCTCAATCACCATTTCACGCGCGGCGCGGCGCGCCGAGTTTCCGGCCCGCTTTCAGCTGATTGGCGCCATGAATCCCTGCCCTTGCGGCTACCTGGGATCAAAGCAAAAGGTGTGTCGCTGCACACCCGACCAGGTGGCGCGCTACCAGAGCAAGCTCAGCGGCCCGCTGGTGGACCGCATTGACCTGCATGTGGACGTGCCGGCCCTGCCAGCGGGTGATTTGTTGCAGGCGAGCGCCGGTGAAAGCACGGCCGACATCCGCGCGCGTTGCACGGCCGCGCGCGAGCGCGCCATAACACGCCAGGGCAAGAGCAATCAAGCACTGCAGGGCAAGGAAATAGACCAGTACCTGTTGCTCGACGAGGCCGCCGTCAAGTTCCTCAACATCGCCGCCGCGCGCCTGGGCTGGTCGGCCCGCAGCACGCACCGGGCGTTGAAAGTGGCGCGCACCATTGCCGACCTGGCCGGAGCCCGCACCACCCAGGTGACGCACGTGGCCGAGGCCATGCAGTACCGGCGTGCGCTGCGGGCGGCTTAGCAGCACGTAAAATCGGGGCCATCACAACTCCAACTGGCGCCCGTCATGCAGCACGTCGTGTTCAATCAAAAAGGTGGCGTCGGCAAGTCCACCATCACCTGCAATCTGGCGGCCATCAGCGCCTGGCAGGGTTTGCGCACACTGGTGATTGACCTGGACTCGCAGGGCAATTCCACCCGCTACCTGCTGGGCGCCGATGCCCCGGAAGATCTGCCCAATGTGGCGGAGTTCTTTGAGCAGAGCCTGAAATTCACCATTCGCGACAAGCCGCCGGGCGACTTCATCGTCAACACCCCCTGGGAGGGGCTGGACCTGATGCCCTCCAACCCGCTGCTCGATGAACTGCATGGCAAGCTGGAGTCGCGCCACAAGATTTACAAGCTGCGCGACGCGCTTGTCGCTTTGGCCGACGACTACGACCAGATCTACATCGACACGCCGCCGGCGCTGAACTTCTACACCCGCTCGGCCCTGATGGCGGCGCAGGGTTGCCTGATTCCGTTTGATTGCGATGATTTTTCGCGCCGGGCGCTTTACACGCTGCTGGAGAACGTGGCGGAGATCAAGGCCGACCACAACGCCGACCTGCAGGTCGAGGGCATCATCGTGAACCAGTTTCAGCCGCGCGCCAACCTGCCGCAGCGCCTGGTGCAGGAGCTGATCGACGAGGGCCTGCCGGTGCTGCAGCCCTACCTGAGTTCCTCGGTCAAAATTCGGGAGTCGCACGAGCAGTCCCTGCCGATGATCTTTCTGGACCCCAGCCACAAGCTCACGCACGAATACGTGGCCCTGCACGACGCGCTCTTGTAGCTGGCGCGCAGCCAAGCACATTGCCTCAACCTTAACAAGTCCTGAATTAATAGCTGCCTGCGCTTATTCGACGCGGGCTAGTGTCCGATTTGGCTTAAAAACCTGACCAATCCATGCCTGTGCCGCCCCCCATCAACCTGCGCCTGGTCGGCTGGCTGTCGCTGGCGCAGTTGATCAGCTGGGGCAGCATCTTCTACACCTTTGCCCTGGTCATGGCGCCGGTGGAGCGTGAGCTGGGTTTGAGCCGGGCCGAGTCGTCGCTGGCGTTCAGCCTGGCCTTGCTGGTCGAGGGCTTGCTGGCGTACCCGGTGGGCCGCTGGATTGACCGGGGCCATGAGCGCCTTGTCATGACGGGTGGCTCGGTGCTGGCCGGTGTTTGCCTGCTGCTGCAGGGCAATGTCACCGGCATGGTCGGGTTTTATGCGGTGTGGGCCGGGCTGGGTGCGGCGATGGCGGCCATTTTGTATGCGCCCGCCTTTGCCGTGGTGACGCGCCGCTTCCCCAACGATTTTCGCCGCGCCATCATCCTCATGACTTTTTTGGGTGGCCTGGCCAGCACCGTGTTCATCCCGCTGACAGCCTGGCTGATGGCACTATGGGGCTGGCGCCATGCGTTCATCGCCCTGGCGGCGCTGCATCTGCTGGTGTGTGCGCCGCTGCACGGCGCTGGCGCTGCGCGGGGCGCCGCGTCCGGTGCCCCGCGTGGCCGCCGCTGACCCGCAGGCGGTCAAAGGCGTGTCCGATTTCATTTTCAGTGCCCCGTTTTTGCTGATTGGCGTGTTTGTCGTGCTGCTGATGGCGGTCACGGTGGCGCTGCCTGCGCACATGGTGAATCTGCTGCGCGAGAACGGCTTGCGCGAGGTCTGGGTCATCGCCATTCCGGCCGGCATCGGTGTCATTCAGGTCCTGGGTCGGCTGCTGCTGTATTTTTTTGAGCATCACGTCGACCCGCATCTGGCGAACCGGCTGATTCCGTGCCTGATTCCGCTCGGGCTGCTGGCCTTGCTGGCAGCGCCCCTGTCCGCTGACGGGCAGGTGGGGGCCGTGCTGCTGTTTGTGCTGCTCTATGGTCTGGGCAACGGCATGCTGACGATTGTGAAAGGGACGGCCATCGCGCAGTACGTGAACCGTGACCATGTGGCCACGCTCAATGGCGCGCTGGGCCTGCCGCTGGCGCTGGCGCGCGCGGCCGCGCCTGTGCTGCTGGGTTTGTTGTGGACGGCGCAGGCGGGCTACACCCACGGCCTGTGGCTATTGCTCGCGCTCAGCGTGGTCGGGGTGGGCGCCTTGATGCTGGCGCAGCAGTTGGCGCTGCGCTCGCGCTAAGAATCACAGATTGGGTGCCAACAGCCGCTGCAGCGCCTGCTCGTTCATGCCCCGGCGCAGCGCCAGGTCCTTGAGCTGGTCGTCGCCGATCTTGCCGACACTGAAATAGGTGCTGTCCGGGTGGCCGATGTAGAAGCCACTGACGCTGGCGGCTGGCGTCATGGCCAGACTCTCGGTCACGCCCATGCCAATGTCACCGCACTGCAACAACTCGAACATGTCTTTTTTCACGCTGTGGTCCGGGCAGGCCGGGTAGCCCGGCGCCGGGCGGATGCCGGCGTATTTCTCGGCGATCAGGTCGGTGGCGGGCAGGGCTTCATCCGGCGCATAACCCCACAGGTCGGTGCGAACTTTTTTGTGCAGACACTCGGCAAAGGCTTCGGCCAGCCGGTCGGCCAGTGACTTGAGCAGGATGGCGCTGTAGTCGTCGTGCGCGGCCAGAAACTGCGCTTCTTTCTTCTCGATGCCGATACCCGCCGTCACAGCGAAGACGCCGATGTAGTCGTGGATGCTCGCTGGCGCGGGAATCACGGCCCCGGTATTCCCTGGCATATTTAAGCCTTTTTGGCCTGTAGCCCCCGTCATATCTGCGTTAGCCGCTACGTTTTCTGTAGTTATTTTGGGTGCCACAAAGTCCGCCAGGCAGCGGCTCGGGCGCATCACACCGTCGATTTCTTCCTTCGCCGCTTGCTGGCGCAGGCCGTACCAGGTCATGGCCACGGTGCTGCGGGACTCGTCGGTGTACAGCGCAATGTCGTCGTCGTTGACCGTGTTGGCGGGGTACAGGCCCAGCACGCCATTGGCGGTGAGCCAGCGACCTTCGATGATTTTCTTCAGCATCGCCTGGCCGTCGGCATAAACCTTCCTGGCTTCCACGCCCACGACCTCATCGTCCAGAATCGCCGGGAACGGCCCCGCCAGGTCCCAGGTCTGGAAGAACGGGCCCCAGTCGATGTACCGGGCAATCTCGCCCAGGTCGAAGTTCTTGAAGACGCGCCGGCCAATGAACTTCGGCGTGGTCGGGGTGTAGTCTTGCCACGCCATTTCCGTTCGGGCTGAGCCTGTCGAAGCCTTAAGCCCTTCGACCCCTTCCACCGCGCTCAGGACAGGCAGCTCAGGGCGAACGGGGGTTGGCAGCCACTTGTTGGCGCGGGCCTTGGCCAGCGGCCACAGCGGAATCTGCTTCTTGTTGGCGTGCTGCTGGCGCACCCGCGCGTAGTCGGCATCGAGGTCGGTGACAAAAGCATCGGCCTGGTCGCCGAGCAGGTTTTGCACCACGCCCACGCTGCGCGAGGCATCGGGCACATAGACCACCGGGCCCTCGTAGTGGGGCGCCACCTTGACGGCCGTGTGGACCCGGCTGGTGGTGGCGCCGCCAATCAGCAGCGGGATTTTTTGGATGCGGAAGTAATCGTCCTTCTGCATCTCGCCGGCCACGTACTGCATTTCTTCCAGGCTGGGCGTGATCAGTCCCGACAGGCCAATGATGTCCGCGCCCTCGACCTTGGCCCGCGCCAGAATCTCGTGGCACGGCACCATCACGCCCATGTTGACCACGTCAAAGTTGTTGCATTGCAGCACCACGGTGACGATGTTTTTCCCGATGTCATGCACGTCACCCTTGACGGTGGCGATGATGATCTTGCCCTTGGTGGCGACATCGCGGCCAGCCGCCTCGTCGAGCCGCTTTTCTTCTTCAATGTACGGAATCAAGTGCGCCACGGCGGACTTCATCACGCGCGCGCTCTTGACCACCTGCGGCAAAAACATCTTGCCCTGGCCAAACAGGTCGCCGACGATGCTCATGCCCGCCATCAATGGGCCTTCAATCACATGCAGCGGCCGCCCGCCCTTGGCGATGATGGCCTGGTAGGCTTCTTCGGTGTCAAGCACGATGAAGTCGGTGATGCCGTGCACCATGGCATGGCTCAGGCGCTGTTCAACGCCGACCGGCTGCTCCGGCGTGCCGCGCCACTCCAGTTTTTTGCTTTCGTCCTTGGCGCCGCTCTTGGCCGTTTCGGCAATCTCGACCAGCCGTTCACCCGCATCCGGCCTGCGGTTCAGCACGACGTCTTCCACCCGCTCGCGCAACTCAGGTTCGAGGTCGTCATAGACGCCGACCATGCCCGCGTTGACGATGCCCATGTCCATGCCGGCCTTGATGGCGTGGTACAGAAACACGGTGTGAATCGCTTCCCGCACCGGGTCGTTGCCCCGGAAGCTGAAAGACACGTTGCTGACACCGCCGCTGACTTTGGCGCCGGGCAAATGCTGCTTGATCCAGCGCGTGGCGTTGATGAAATCGACCGCGTAGTTGTTGTGCTCTTCAATGCCGGTGGCAATGGCAAAGATGTTGGGGTCAAAAATGATGTCTTCGGGTGGAAAGCCCACCTCATCGACCAGGATGCGGTAGGCGCGCTCGCAAATGCCGATCTTGCGCTCGTACGTGTCGGCTTGGCCCTGCTCGTCAAACGCCATCACCACGGCGGCGGCACCGTAGCGGCGCAGCAACTTGGCCTGGTGCTTGAAGGCGTCCACACCCTCCTTCATGCTGATGGAGTTGACCACCGCCTTGCCCTGCACGCAGCGCAAGCCGGCCTCGATCACGCTCCACTTGCTCGAATCGATCATCACCGGAACCCTGGAGATATCTGGCTCGGACGCTATCAAATTGAGAAAACGCACCATGGCCGCCTGACTGTCAAGCATGGCCTCGTCCATGTTGATGTCGATGATCTGGGCGCCGTTTTCGACCTGCTGGCGCGCCACACTCAGGGCCTGGTCAAACTCGCCGTTGAGAATCATGCGGGCAAAGGCCTTGGAGCCGGTCACGTTGGTGCGCTCGCCGATGTTCACAAACGTGGCACTTGGGGCGCTGTCATCCGCAGACGGCGCAGCGCCAATGGTCAACGGCTCCAGGCCGGACAATTTCATGGGGGGAACTAGGGTTTCAGACATGCAACTCACCTGTGATTTCACTTCAAATCAAAGCGATATGTCGTTGACCCTCCTTGCCGTGCATTCGCACTGTCTGCGTCGGGTCGCCTAATCTCACTCTGATTTGAAACGAAATAAAAATCAATGATCAGGTGAGCGTCGTTGTGAGGTATCCAAGCCTGACCGGCCATGTGGCCGACTGCAACGCTCCTTGGAAGCCGGTGATTTTACGGGTTGTTCGCGTCAGCCGCTGGCGGCTTGCGCATCCCCAGCACCACCAGGGTGATCACCGTGAGCGGCAGCACGAAGCTCAGCATCACGCCTGAAAACGCGCTCAGTGCCGCATGCTGCTGGGCGGCGAGCACCAGGTACGCCACATAGGCGACGTAATAGGCCAAAAATACAGCCCCTTCCCAACGCGCAATCTCGCGCCCCGTCATGAACACGGGCACGCAGGCCAGCGCCACGGCGCTCATCACCCACAGATCAAAATTTATCGCAGCGGCAGGCACGTCAAGACCCGCGTTTCCCAATGCCGCGTTGACCACACCGGCAATCCCCAGGCTGCCCAAAATATTGAAGGTGTTGCTGCCCACCACGTTGCCCACGGCGATGTCGCGCTCGCCCTTGATCGCCGCCATCACCGAGGTCGCCACTTCGGGCATGGAGGTGCCGGCCGACACAATGGTCAGGCCAATCACCAGGTCGCTCACGCCCAACGCCTTGGCAAACACCACCGAGGCCTGCACCAGCCAGTCAGAACCCAGCACCAGCAAGCCCAGGCCCAGCGCGATCAACAGCAACTGAGCCGGCATGCGCTCCAGCCAGCTGCCGGTCTTGGCGGGCACAAACTCACCCGCGTATTCATCCTGGGCGGCCCGGGTCTGGCGGCGCGACTGCCTCACCAGAAACACGGTGTAGGCCAGCATCAGCCCCAGCAGCAGCAGGCCATCTGACAGACCGAGTTGCCCGTCAAGCGCAAACAAAAGCAGCAGCAGGCTGGCGCCCAGCATGATCGGCACCTCCTGGCGAATGAGCTGGATATTGACCACCAACGGGGTGATCAGCGCCGACACGCCCAGGATGAATAGCACGTTGAAGATATTGCTGCCAATGGCGTTGCCCAGCGCCAGGTCGGTCTTGCCCTCCAGCACCGCCCCGATGGACACCGCCACTTCGGGCGCGCTGGTGCCAAAAGACACCACGGTGAGGCCTACCACCAGCGGAGAAATGCCCAGCGCCAGCGCCAGTTTGGAGGCGCCGCGCACCAGCAGGTCAGCGCCCAGCAGCAGCGTGAGCAGGCCCGCGACAAACATCAGAAGTGTCATAAGAATATTGCAATTGGGGACCAACTTTTTGCGCCAACGCCGGGCTGGGGTGGCCCATGGCGGCGTCCACGGCCCACCGTCGTAAAGATGTTAGCACCGGGCTTGGGGCCAGCCGCAATGCCGCGTCATCAGGTCTGGACCGGCAACATGCCAACCCAAGCGAATGCCGACGGCTGCGATGACCCTGGCAGCCCGTTGAAAAAATGGTTTGATGGAATTATTGAGCGCAGGCCAAGCTCAAAAGATTACAGATCAAAAAGCCCTCTAACCCCCGTCATGACTGCGCAATTCGCTACCAATAGCGTAGTAAAACATTAATGCAGAAACTGGCGCTGCCCGAGCCGTCGCTGCTCGCAGTGCATCAGCCAGGATTCGCCTGCAGAGGAAAAATACAGAATTTTTTTGACCCGACCGCGCCAGACTCTTGCCGAGGCCCGCTGGGTCAACCCAGCTGACGCGATGAGCCGCCGACCGGAACTTGGCGCTAACCCCGGCAAACTGGGGCGGCACCTGCCCTGAAGTCTTTCCCAAATAGTATTATTTGGACTTGGCTCAGTAACGCTTCGACTTATCAACTGTAAGGAGATCACCATGACGAGCAAACAAAACCCGCGCGACCAACAGACACCTCTCAGCGGCAAGGTCGAGAACGACACCAACAAGCAGGGGGAGCAAGCGCCCACGCAATTGAATCAGGGTCAGCGTACCCCCGACAGTCGCAGCGACCGCGAGTCGCATGTGGGCGGCAGCAATCAGTCGCAGTCGCGACGTGGACCGGTGGGCACGCCCAAGCGCTGAGTGCAGCAAAGCGGTTCGCCGGCGCCGTGTGAATTGCTGGATGTCGGCAGTCAGTCTGCCAGCGGCGTTCATGCGGGCGGCGCGTCACGGTGCCAGATGAGCTCGCCGTTGCGCCACACGTTTCTCACGCGGTGATAGGGCACGCTGTGGCGCGTGCCGTCCTCTGCCGCCCTCTCGAATGCAAAGCCTGCGCCCGGCTCGAACCAGATGCGCTCCAGCGGCACCTTGACTTGCGCCCGGGCGACGCGGTCGTAGTAGCCGATCACGAACCGCGCCGTGCCGAATTCGGGGTCCCATCGGACGCGCGCAAGCAGCTCGTGGATGGGCGTCATCGCCTGACCCCTAGCCAGGGTCGGAGCCAACGGACCGCTGACGCCGCCATGCAGATGCCGTCCGCATGCCCAAGCTGCCTTGAATTTGCCAAGTCCGGTGCTGGCCTGGCTCGCGCCAGTCGCCCCTCAAGCCGCCTCTTTGTAAAACACATTCCTCTGCAGCACGCGCCCGGGCAGCGGCGCCACTTTGTCGTGAATCGCCCCAATGTGTTCCGGCGTGGTGCCGCAGCAGCCGCCCACGATGTTGACCAGGCCCTCGGCTGCAAATTCGCCAATCAGGCGACTGGTGTCGGCGGGGGTTTCGTCGAAGCCGGTGTCGCTCATCGGGTTGGGCAGGCCGGCGTTGGGGTAGCAACTGATGAAGGTGTCGGGCGCGGCGCGCGCCAGTTCCTGGATGTAGGGGCGCATCAGCGCGGCGCCCAGGGCGCAGTTCAGGCCCACGGCCAGGGGTTGCGCGTGGCGCACGCTGTGCCAGAAGGCCGTCACAGTCTGGCCGCTCAAAATGCGGCCGGACGCATCCGTCACCGTGCCGCTGATGATGATCGGCAGCTGCTGCCCACTGGCTTCAAAGAATTCATCGATGGCAAACAGCGCCGCCTTGGCGTTGAGGGTGTCAAAGATGGTTTCGACCAGCAGCGCATCGGCGCCGCCCTGCACCAGCGCTTCGACCTGTTCGTAATAGGCGGCGCGCAGTTGCTCGAAAGTCACGTTGCGCGCGCCGGGGTCGTTCACGTCCGGGCTGATGCTGGCGGTCTTGGGCGTGGGGCCTAGGGCACCGAGCACGAAACGCGGTTTGTCGGGGGTGGAAAATTTGTCGCAGGCGGCTCTGGCCAGCTTGGCCGAGGCCAGGTTCATCTCAAACGCCAGATCCGCCATGTCGTAGTCCGCCTGCGCCACGCGCGTGGCGCCAAAGGTGTTGGTCTCGATCATGTCGGCGCCAGCGGCCAGGTAGCGCTCATGGATGTCACTGATGACGTCCGGGCGGCTCAAGCTCAGCAACTCGTTGTTGCCCTTGACGTCTTTGTGGAAGTCCTTGAAGCGTTCGCCCCGGTACTGCGTTTCACCCAGCTTGAAGCGCTGAATCATGGTACCCATGGCGCCGTCCAGCACCAGGATGCGGTGCTGCAAAATCTCGGGCAGCTGTTGGCCGCGGGTGTAGTGGAGTGCTTTCATAGCCGCGTATTGTAGAAAGCCGCGGGCCGGGCGGTGCGGGGTGGGACAATGGCCGCAACAGCGCTCGGTGATTTTCTGGTTTTGCCGGAAAATATATGCCAAACGGGCCTCTAGCCCTCGTCCAATAAGCGTAAGCAGCTATATATTTAATAGCATTCTATTTTGTCTATTCACCAAATCCTGCAAGAAGTCTTCGGTTACGGCGCGTTCCGTGGGCCCCAGCAAGCCATCATCGAGCACGTGGTGGCGGGCGGCGACGCGCTGGTGCTGATGCCCACCGGCGGCGGCAAATCGCTGTGTTACCAGATTCCAGCGATTGCGCGCGAGCAAGCCGGCCAGGGCATCACGGTCGTGATCTCGCCGCTGATCGCGCTGATGCACGACCAAGTCGGCGCCCTGCATGAGGCCGGTGTGAGCGCCGAGTTTCTCAACTCCACCTTGTCGTTTGAGGCGGCGTCGCAGGTGGAGCGGCGGCTGTTGCGCGGCGACATCACCCTGCTCTACGCGGCGCCCGAGCGGGTGACCAATCCGCGCTTTCTGGCGCAGCTCGACTCCCTGCACGAGCGCGGCAAACTGAGCCTGTTTGCCATCGACGAAGCCCATTGCGTGAGCCAGTGGGGCCACGACTTCCGGCCCGAATACCGCGCTTTGACGGTTCTGCACGAGCGCTATGGCAGCGTGCCGCGCATCGCGCTCACCGCCACCGCCGACGCGCTGACCCGCGCCGACATTGTGGAGCGGCTGCAGCTGCAGGACGCACGGCTTTTTTTAAGCAGCTTTGACCGCCCCAACATCAGTTACACCATCGTCGAAAAAACGCAGGCCACGCAGCAGTTGCTGCGCTTCATCAGCCAGGAGCACATGGGCGACGCCGGCATTGTCTATTGCCAGTCGCGCAAGCGGGTGGAAGACATTGCCAGCCTGTTGTGCGACGAGGGCATTGCCGCCCTGCCCTACCACGCGGGACTGGATGCGAAAGTGCGGCAAGCGAACCAGGACCAGTTCTTGCGCAGCGAGGGCATTGTGATGGTGGCGACCATCGCTTTCGGCATGGGCATCGACAAGCCCGATGTGCGCTTTGTGGCGCACCTGGACATGCCCAAAAACATCGAGGGCTATTACCAGGAAACGGGGCGCGCCGGGCGCGACGGCCAGAGCGCACAAGCGTGGATGTGCTACGGCCTGCAAGACGTGGTGAACCAGCGCCGCATGATCGACGAGAGCCCGGCCGGGGAGGAATTCAAGGCGGGACTGCGCGGCAAGTTGGATGCGCTGCTGGGTCTGGCCGAGGCCACCGATTGCCGCCGTGTGCGTTTGCTGCATTACTTTGGCGAAGCCAGCCAGCCCTGCGGGAATTGCGACAACTGCCTGCACCCACCGGCGGTGTGGGACGGCACCGACGCGGCCCGCAAGCTGCTCAGCACCATCTACCGCGTGCAGCAAATGGGGGGCAGCTACGGCGCGGTTCACATCATGGACATTCTTCGCGGCAAGAGCACCGACAAGGTCACGCAGCGCGGGCATGAAACCCTGAGCACCTTTGGCATTGGCTCGGCCTTTAGCGAAGTGCAGTTGCGCGGCGTGCTGCGCCAGCTGATCGCGATCGGTGCCGTGGCGGTCGATGCCCAGGCCTTCAATACCTTGCAGCTCACCGATGCCTCGCGCGCCGTGCTCAAGGGCGAGGTGACGGTGCAATTGCGGGCTTCGGTATCGAGCCCGGCCGAGCGCAAGGCCAAACGCAGCGGCGCGACCCACGCCAGCAGCATCGGCAAGGCGCCGATCGCGCTGGATGTGCCGGCGCAGACGCGCTACACCGCCCTGAAAGCCTGGCGCGGCGAAGTCGCCAAAGAGCACAACCTGCCGGCCTACGTGATTTTTCACGATGCCACGCTGGTGGCCATTGCCGAGCGCGCGCCGCTGTCGCTGGACGATTTGCAAGGCATCAGCGGCATTGGCGCGAAGAAACTCGAAGCGTATGGTGAAGAGGTGTTGCGCGTGATGGTGAGCGTGTGAACAACACATGTGACCGAACCTGACTGCGATCACCTCTACAATTTGACCGCAAGCACGGCGCCAACGTGTGCGTTATTGGCGGGCATGTGCAATGCAACCATTTCAACAGGGAAGGTGTGTGATGCCGATTCTCGCTAAGCCCATGCGCCCGGCCCTGGTTGGCATCGTCGTCTTCCTGCTCTCGGGGCTGCTTGCGGCTGTTATCGTCTATCTCTCTGAGGAGCACCGCAGGCAGATGGCACAGTCCCACGCGCTGGCCATGGCCTCCGACCATGCGCAGGCCCTGCAACAAAATCTTCATCAGGCATTGTCCGCCACGCTGGCCCTGGCGACACTGGTTCAACAAGGCCACGGCGACATTGCCAACTTTGAGGCCTTGGCCAATGACATGCTGACGCGCTATCCCGGTGTAGCGGCCATGGCGCTGGAGCCCTCCGGTGTTGTTGAGCGCATCGTGCCTCTCGACGGCAACGCGCACGCCCTTGGCCTCGATCTGCTGCGCCACCCGGCGCGCGAAAAGGAGGCCAAATTGGCGCGGGACAGCGGCCAACTGACCTTGGCCGGACCCTTCGAGCTGGTGCAGGGCGGACTTGGCGCCTTGGGGTTTTATCCAGTCTTCATTGATGACAGCCAGGGCCAGCGCAGTTTTTGGGGCTTTACCAACGTGGTGCTGCGCCTGCCGCAAGCCCTCGGCCCGGCGCAATTGGAGCAGATCGTGGCGCGTGGCTATGACTATGCGCTGTGGCGCATCGATCCGGCCAGCCAGCAGCGCCAGATCATTGCCCAGTCAGCCCAGGCACCACTTGGCGCGGTGGATTTCGACTTGACGGTTCCCAATGCCAAGTGGACCCTCAGTGTGGCCCCCACGGCGGGCTGGGCCGACCCCCAGGGCTTGAGTCTGAATATTGCGCTGGCGGTGCTGTTCAGTGTGCTGCTGGCTTACGCTGCCAAACAGGCGCAGGCCACCCGACTGCGCGCGAACGACCTTCAGGTCGACGTCAATGTGCAAGCGAATGAACTGGTGGCGCTCAACCAGCGCCTGCAGAGCACCTTGGATGCACTGCCCGATCTGCTCTTTGAAATGGACCTGGACGGTCGCTACCTGGCCTACCATTCGCCGCGCACTGACTTGCTGCCCGCCCCGCCCGCTGAACTGCTGGGCAAGACACTGCATCAGGTGTTACCGACTGCGGCAGCAGACATTTGCCTGGCGGCGGTGCACGAAGCCCATGCCAGCGGTTTTTCGCACGGCCAACAGATGGAGCTGGCGCTTGCCCGTGGCACGCATTGGTTCGAGCTTTCTGTTTCGCGCAAGCCTGGCCCGCCGGGTGCTGCGCCCACTTTCATTGTGTTGTCGCGCGACATCACCGAGCGCAAGCAGGCACAGACCAAAGTTGAACGCCTGAGCAAACTTTATGCGGCGCTGAGCCAATGCAACCAGGCGATCGTGCGCTGCCGCGCTGCCGACGAGTTGTTTCCGGTCATTTGCCGCGACGCCGTCAATTTTGGCGGCATGAAGATGGCCTGGATTGGCCTGCTCGATGAGACTGACCAGTTGGTCAAGCCGGTGGCCTCTTTTGGCAGCGGCGTCGAGTACCTCGACGGAATTGAAATATCGGTCGACCCGGGCGACAACAAAGGTCGGGGCCCCACCGGCACATCCATTCGTGAAGACCGGCCGCTTTGGTGCCAGGACTTCCAGCACGACGAGGCCACCGCAGCCTGGCATGAGCGTGGCGCCAGCTTCGGCTGGGGCGCCTCGGCGTCGCTGCCGCTGCATCTGAAAGGCCGGGTGATTGGTGCCTTCACCCTGTATGCGGGTGAGGTGGGGGCCTTTGATGAAGCCGCGCAAAACCTGTTGCTTGAAATGGCGCTGGACATCAGCTTTGCGCTGGAACGCTTTGCCGATGAACGTGCGGGCAAGCAGATGCAGGACGATTTGCGCGACACCGAAGAGCGCTATCGCAAGGCCTTTCAGACCAGTCCGGATGCCGTCAACATCACCCGGCTGGTGGATGGCCGCTACGTCGATGTCAACGAGGGTTTTGAGCGCATCACCGGCTGGCAGCACGACGAGGTGGTGGGCAAGACCGCCACCGAACTCCATCTCTGGGGCGACACCGCGGACCGCCAGCGCATGGTTGAGGCCTTGCAGCGCGACGGGCGTTGCAGCAACCTGGAGGCGAACTTCGTCAAGAAAGACGGCGAGATCTTCCCCGGCCTGATGTCAGCGGAAAAAATACGCCTCAAAGACGTTGACTGCATCCTCTCGATCACACGCGACATCACTGAACTGAAGCGGGCACAGGCGCAGATTCAGCGGTTGGCGAATTTTGATCAGCTCACCGGCCTGCCCAACCGCAGTCAGCTCCAGGATCGCTTCAACTACGCTATCACCCTGGCGCAGCGTCATGGTGGCCAGATGGCCGTCATGTTTCTCGATCTGGACCACTTCAAGAACATCAACGACACCCTGGGCCACAGCATTGGGGATCAGCTGCTGGTGGCGGTCTCGTCCCGACTCAGGGCCACCCTGAGGGAAGGAGACAGCTTGTCGCGCCTGGGCGGCGATGAGTTCATCCTGTTGCTGCCGGACACGGATGAAGCAGGCGCCAGTCGGGTCGCCGCCAAGTTGATTGCGGCCGTGGCGCAGCCGTGCCAGATTGAACACAATGAATTGACGAGCACGGTGTCGATTGGCATTGCCCTGTATCCCAATGACGGGCACGATTTTGAGACCCTGTCAAAAAATGCCGACGCCGCCATGTACCGCGTCAAGCAAACCTCGCGCAACGATTTTCGATTTTTCACGCAGGAGATGCAGACCCATTCGGCGCGCACCCTGCAACTGGTCAACGCGCTGCGCCATGCGCTCTCCCGGAACGAATTTGAGCTGCATTTTCAGCCGCAGATCGCCTTGCAGGATGGTCACATGGTGGGCGCCGAAGCGCTCTTACGCTGGCACCATCCCGAACTGGGCACGATCTCGCCGGTGGAGTTCATCCCGATTGCGGAAGACAGTGGTCAGATCCTGGCGATTGGCGAGTGGGTGTTGCGCACGGCCGTGCGGCAATTAAAGCAGTGGCTTGACGCCGGGATGCGGCCCATGGTGATGGCGGTCAATCTGTCAGCGGTGCAGTTTCGCCACCCGAACCTGATTGACATGGTGACGCGCATTCTCGACGAGGCCGCGCTCCCCCCCGAGTACCTGGAACTGGAGCTGACGGAGGCCACTGCGATGGATGATCCAGTGGGCGCCATTGCGGTCATGAACCAGCTCGATGAACGCGGCATCCGCCTGTCGATTGACGATTTTGGCACCGGCTACTCGAGCCTGAGTTACTTGAAGAAATTCAAGATCTACAAGCTCAAGATCGATCAGTCTTTTGTCCGCGACATCAGCGATGATCCGGATGACAAGGCGATCGTCACCGCGATCATCAATCTGGCCAGCAGTTTGGGCATGCACACCATTGCCGAAGGCGTGGAAACCGCCAGCCAACTGACCTTTTTGCGCTTGCAAGGCTGCGATGAGGTGCAGGGCTATTACTTCAGCCGGCCGCTACCCAAAGATCAGTTTGAAGCGTTCATGCGCAATGGCGTCAGCTGATTGATTCCGAATTTTTTCAATTTTCAAGCATGGCCGATTGACTGGCAGCGGCCGGCTGGGCAACACAGGCAAGGCATCAGCGGCATGGGCGCGAAGAAGCGGCTCCTCAATACATTCCCACCGCGATGGCGCGCACGTGCTGTAACAGCAGGTTGGCGCCGGGTGACAGCAATTGATCGCGCCGCATGATGATGCCGAAACTATCCATCTTGCAGGGCAGGTCGATGGGCAGAATGGCCAGTTCGCCGGAGCGGACGTAATAGTGGGCCACCTCCAGGGGCATCACATGCAGGAAGTCGGTTTGCTGCAGCAGGCTGGTGATCACTGAAATGGCCGTGGTCTCCACCACGTTGGCGGGCGTCTCCAGGTCAATACGGCGAAACATCATGTCAAACTGGTGGCGCAGAATGCTGCCGCGCGGCGACAGGATCCAGCTGGCGGCGGCCAGATCGTTCAGACTCAGATCGCTGTGCGCCAGCAGGGGATGTCCAACGCGCGCGACGGCGCACTCGGCTTCCTCCGACAAGTCCTCATACAACAGGTCCAAATCATCTTCCTGCTCCCGAATTCGCGCGATCAGGAAATCGAGTTGGCCGTGCTTCAGGCGTCCTACCAGCTCAGTGCTGGTACCGACCTCAACGCCGATACACAGACGCGGAGCCTCTTGCTTTGTGCGCGCAATGGCCTGCGGTACCAGCGTCGTGGCGGGCGTGATGATCACGCCGATGTCAACCTGGCCGGACAGGCCGGCTTGCAGCGTGGCAATGGCGTCCTGACCTTGTGACAGATTGGTGAGTGCCATCCGGACATGGCGGATCATGGTTTCGCCATACAGCGTGGGCCGCACGCCGCGCGGCAGCCGTTCAAAAAACGGCACACCAAAGAGTTCCTCAATGTCTTTGAGCATCTTCGACGCGGCGGGCTGGCTCATGTGGGTTTCTTTGGCCGCCTGATGAAGATTGCGTGCTTCGTCCAGCGCGAGCAACAGGAACATCTGGCGGGTTTTGAGCTTGGTCCGCGTGCGCCGCGCGGCGTCATGGTCTTGGTCATGGTCAGTCATGGGTCTGGAGGTGTCAGTGGCGGGGATAGTCAGCGTTCATCCGGTTTACTGCTTGATTGATATAAAAAATAATATCGATTTCACATATTAATTCATTTGTTTTGTATTTCAGCAAGGCCTAAGATTCCGCCGATTGCAACCCAAAAGACTGAAGGAGACTCGGATGTCCACCCCGCCCAAACGTGTATTGCGGTCTGCCGCCTGGTTCGGTAGCGCCGACAAGAACGGTTTCATGTACCGCAGCTGGATGAAAAATCAAGGCATTCCGGACCATGAATTTCAGGGCAAGCCGATCATTGGCATCTGCAACACCTGGTCGGAGCTGACACCGTGCAACGCGCACTTTCGCAAGATTGCCGAGCACGTGAAGCGCGGTATTTCCGAGGCAGGCGGCTTCCCGGTCGAGTTTCCGGTGTTTTCCAACGGTGAGTCCAACTTGCGCCCCACCGCCATGCTGACGCGCAACCTGGCGAGCATGGATGTGGAAGAGTCGATTCGCGGCAACCCGATGGACGCGGTGGTGCTGCTGGTCGGTTGCGACAAGACCACGCCGGCCTTGCTGATGGGCGCGGCCAGCTGCGACATCCCGACCATCGTGGTCACCGGTGGCCCGATGCTCAACGGCAAACACGAGGGCCGTGACATCGGCTCCGGCACGGTGGTCTGGCAGCTGCACGAAGCCGTCAAGGCGGGGCAAATCACGCTGAACCAGTTCATGTCGGCCGAAGCCGGCATGTCGCGCTCCGCCGGCACCTGCAACACCATGGGCACCGCCTCCACCATGGCCTGCATGGCCGAGGCGCTGGGCACTTCGTTGCCGCACAACGCCGCCATTCCGGCAGTCGATTCGCGCCGTTACGTGCTAGCCCACATGTCGGGCATGCGCATCGTGGACATGGTGTGGGAAGACCTGAAACTGTCCAAAATTCTGACGCGCGCAGCGTTTGAAAACGCCATTCGCGTCAATGCGGCCGTTGGCGGCTCCACCAATGCCGTGATTCACCTCAAAGCCATTGCCGCTCGCATCGGCGTGCCACTCGAATTGGACGACTGGACGCACGTAGGCAAGGGGACACCGACCCTGGTGGACCTGCAGCCGTCAGGCCGCTTCCTGATGGAGGATTTCTATTACGCGGGTGGTCTGCCCGGCGTGCTGCGCCGTATGGGCGAGGGCGGCCTGTTGCCGCACAAGGATGCGCTCACGGTCAACGGCAAGTCGATCTGGGAGAACGTGCTGGACGCCCCCATCCACAACGCCGAAGTCATCCGGCCACTGGATAAGCCCTTGGTCGCGGATGGCAGCATCTGCATCCTGCGCGGCAATCTGGCGCCGCGTGGCGCGGTGCTGAAACCATCAGCGGCAACGCCCGCGCTGATGAAACACCGGGGCAAGGCGGTGGTGTTCGAGGATTTTGACCACTACAAGGCGCGCATCGGCGACCCGGACCTGGAGGTCGATGCCGACTCGGTGATGGTGCTCAAGAACTGCGGCCCCAAGGGCTATCCCGGCATGGCGGAGGTGGGCAACATGGGCTTGCCGCCGAAATTGCTGGCGCAGGGAATCACCGACATGGTTCGCATCTCGGACGCCCGCATGAGCGGCACGGCCTACGGCACCGTGGTGCTGCACGTGGCACCCGAAGCAGCGGCCGGCGGGCCGCTGGCGATCGTGCGCGATGGCGACTGGATCGCGCTCGACAGCCATGCGGGCAAGCTGGACGTGGAGATCAGTGACTTGGAAATCGCGCAGCGCCAGGCTGAACTGCAGGCCAAGCCCGCAGCGCCGACCAAGGGCGGCTACCAGCAGTTGTACATCGACCGGGTGTTGCAGGCCGACGAAGGCTGTGACTTCGATTTTCTGGTGGGCTGTCGCGGTGCCGAGGTGCCCCGGCATTCGCACTGAGAAAAGGGCACTGCCATCAAGACATCGTTTCCGCGCAGGCGGGAATCCAGTACGTTCCAGGCGATTGATTTGAAAGACTAGTGATGAACAAGAAGATCAAATGTGCACTGATCGGTCCGGGCAACATCGGCACCGATCTGCTCTACAAACTCAGGCGCAGCGCGGTGCTGGACCCGGTCTGGATGGTGGGTGTTGACCCGAGCTCCGAGGGCCTCAAGCGCGCCCGCGAGCTGGGTTTGAAGACCACCGAACTGGGCGTTGACGGCCTGTTGCCCCATGTGCTGGCCGATGGCGTGCAGATTGCCTTTGATGCGACCTCGGCCTATGTCCATGCCGAGAACTCGCGCAAGCTGACTGAATTGGGCGTCCTGGTGATCGACCTGACACCGGCCGCCATCGGCCCGTTCTGCGTGCCGCCGGTCAACCTCCTGCCGCTCCTCGGCCAGCGCGTCATGAACGTCAACATGGTGACCTGCGGTGGCCAGGCGACGATTCCGATGATCGCCGCCATCTCCCGGGTGCAGCCGGTCCAGTACGGCGAGATCGTGGCCGCGATTTCCTCCAGGTCAGCTGGCCCCGGCACGCGCAAGAACATCGACGAATTCACCCGGACCACCTCCCGCGCTATTGAGCAGGTGGGCGGCGCAACCAGGGGCAAGGCCATCATCATCATCAACCCGGCCGAGCCGCCGCTGGTCATGCGCGACACCGTGCATTGCCTGACCGAGACGGAACCGGACCAGGCGAAGATCTCCGCCTCCATTCACGCGATGATCAAGGAAGTGCAAAAGTACGTACCCGGTTACAGACTGGTCAATGGCCCGGTGTTTGACGGCAAGCGGGTGTCGGTCTTTCTGGAAGTGGAAGGCCTGGGTGACTTCCTGCCCAAGTATTCCGGCAACCTCGACATCATGACCGCCGCCGCCGCCCGCACCGCCGAGATGTTCGCCGAGGAAATCCTTGCGGGCAAGATCGTCCTCAAGCCCGCGACCGACGCGGCGATGGCAGCATGAGCCCGGAGCACCCCATGACTGTCAAAGGTAAAAAAATCACCGTCCACGACATGACCCTGCGCGACGGCATGCACCCCAAGCGCCACCAGATGACGCTGGACCAGATGAAGGCCGTGGCAACCGGGCTCGACGCCGCCGGTGTGCCGCTGATCGAAGTCACCCACGGCGACGGTCTGGGCGGCGCCTCGGTGAACTATGGCTTCTCCGCCCACACCGACGAGGAGTACCTGAGCACCGTGATTCCCCTGCTGCAGCAGGCCAAGGTGTCGGCTCTTTTGATCCCAGGTATCGGCACGGTGGACCACCTCCGAATGGCCAAGGATCTGGGCGTGCACACCATCCGGGTCGCCACCCACTGCACCGAGGCCGACGTCTCCGAGCAGCACATCAGCCTGGCGCGTCAACTGGAGATGGACACGGTCGGTTTTTTGATGATGGCGCACAAGGCGGACTCAAGACAACTGATCAGCCAGGCCCGCCTGATGGAAAGTTATGGTGCCAATTGCATCTACATCACCGACTCGGCCGGTTACATGCTGCCCGATGAGGTCAAGGAAAAAATCAGCGCCGTGCGTGCCGTGCTCAATCCTGAAACAGAACTCGGCTTTCATGGCCACCACAACCTGGCCATGGGTGTGGCCAACTCGGTGGTCGCCGTCGAGAGCGGTGCGACGCGCATTGATGCAGCGGCGGCGGGTCTTGGCGCGGGCGCCGGCAACACGCCCATGGAAGTCTTCATTGCCGTGTGCAACCGCATGGGTATAGTGACCGGCGTGGACCTGTTCAAGATGCAGGACGTGGCCGAGGACGTCGTGGTGCCGATGATGGATCACCCGATCCGCATTGACCGCGACGCCTTGATCCTGGGTTACGCTGGCGTCTATTCCTCCTTTCTGCTGTTCGCCAAACGGGCAGAGAAAAAATACGGTGTTTCCGCCCGCGAGATTCTGATCGAACTCGGTCGCCGTGGCATGGTCGGCGGTCAGGAAGACATGATTGAAGATGCGGCAATGACCATGGCCAAAGCGCGCGGCCTTATTTAACGTCAAAGGGATTGACATGACTCAAACAAACCTGGCCCGCTTCAAGGGCGTCTTCCCGGTGGTACCGACCACGTTTTTTGAGAATGGCGAGCTCGATCTGGCCAGCCAGAGGCGTTGCGTCGATTTCATGATCGACGCAGGCTCCAATGGCCTGTGCATTCTGGCCAACTTCTCGGAGCAGTTCCTGCTCTCGGACGAAGAGCGTGACGTGCTGACCCGAACCATCCTCGAACACGTGGCGGGCCGGGTGCCGGTGATTGTGACGACCACCCACTTCAGCACCCAGGTCTGTGCCCAGCGCAGTGTGCGCGCCGAGGAGCTGGGCGCGGCCATGGTGATGGTGATGCCGCCCTACCATGGCGCCACCTTTCGCGTCTCCGAAGACAAGATTTATGAGTTCTACGCCGGCGTGTCGGACGCTCTCGATATTCCGATCATGATTCAGGACGCCCCCGCCAGCGGCACAGTTCTGTCGGCAGCCTTTCTGGCCCGCATGGCCAAGGAGATCAAGCAGGTGTCCTATTTCAAGATCGAAACCGCCGGTGCCGCCTCCAAGCTGCGCGAACTGATCCGCCTGGGCGGGGCCGCCATTGAAGGCCCGTGGGATGGCGAGGAAGCCATCACCCTGCTGCCCGATCTGGACGCCGGCGCCACCGGCGCCATGACCGGCGGC
The DNA here is from genome assembly GCF_010365055.1 of Rhodoferax sp. GTDB lineage: Bacteria > Pseudomonadota > Gammaproteobacteria > Burkholderiales > Burkholderiaceae_C > Rhodoferax. The sequence goes on along the minus strand of NZ_JAAFHA010000012.1, from coordinate 44,731 downwards.
GCTTACCCCGATGGCATTCGCCTGATTGTGGACGCCTATTGCGCCGGTCGACGTGAAGAAGCCATCGCCCACTACCAGCAATGGCTGCCCCTGATCAACTATGAAAACCGCCAGGGCGGCATTCTGAGCGCCAAGGCGCTGATGAAGGAAGGCGGCGTCATTGCCTGCGAAGCACCGCGCCATCCCTGGCCTGCCATGCACCCCGCCGTCCGCGCGGGCCTGTTAGAGACCGCACAGCGCCTGGACCCGATGGTTCTGCGCTGGGGCAAGTAAATTCAAATTACCAAGGACCTATCACCATGACAACTCAAAAACACGACAACCTCATCAACGGCCAATGGATTGCGGGTGCCAAATACGCCCCCAACATCAATCCGTCCAATATTGCCGACGTCATCGGCGACTACACCCAGGCCGATGCCGCGCAGCTCGATGCAGCGGTCAAGGCGGCCCAATCCGCCTTCCCCGCCTGGTCCACCGGCAACATCCAGGCCAGAGCCGATGCGCTGGACAAGATCGGCACCGAAATCCTGGCCCGGCGTGAAGAACTCGGCACCCTGCTGGCCCGTGAAGAAGGCAAAACCAAGCCCGAAGGCATTGGCGAGGTTACGCGCGCCGGCAATATCTTCAAGTTCTTCGCCGGCGAATGCTTGCGCCTGAGCGGTGAGATCGTGCCCTCGGTACGCTCGGGCGTCAGCGTCGAGATCACCCGCGAGCCGGTGGGTGTGATCGGCCTGATCACCCCCTGGAACTTCCCCATCGCCATTCCCGCCTGGAAGACCGCCCCGGCGCTGGCCTATGGCAACTGCGTGGTGCTCAAACCGGCGGACCTGGTGCCCGGCTGTGCCTGGGCCCTGGCCGAGATCATCAGCCGTTCTGGCATCCCGGCGGGCGTGTTCAACCTGGTGATGGGCCGCGGCAGCGTCATCGGTGACCCGCTGGTCAACCACCCCGGCATCAACGCCATCAGCTTCACCGGCTCGCAAGGCGTGGGCCAACGCATTGCCCAGCAATGCGCGCTCAACCTGAAGAAGGTGCAGCTTGAGATGGGCGGCAAGAACCCGCAAGTCATCCTGGACGATGCGGACCTGGCGCAGGCGGTCGAACTCAGCGTGCAAAGCGCGTTCTTCGCGACCGGCCAGCGCTGCACGGCCGCGAGCCGGCTGATCGTCACCGACGGCATTTACCCCAAGTTCCTTGAAGCCATGAAACAACGCATGGCGGGCCTCAAGATTGGGGACGCCCTGGCGGCCGGCATCGACATCGGCCCGGTCGCCTCACAAGCCCAGTTGGAGCAGGACCTGAGCTATGTGGAGATCGGCAAGGCCGAAGGCGCCGTGCTGGTCGCCGGTGGTGAGCGCCTGCAGTGCAGCACCGAGGGTTTTTACATGGCGCCGGCGCTTTTGACCGACACCACAGCGGCGATGCGCATCAACCGGGAAGAAGTGTTCGGCCCGGTCGCCAGCATCATCCGCGTCAAGGCTTATGAAGAAGCGCTGGTGGAGGCCAACAACACGCCCTATGGGCTCTCAAGCGGCATTGCCACCACCTCGCTGAAATACGCCACGCACTTCAAGCGCCACAGCCAGGCCGGCATGGTGATGGTGAACCTGCCGACCGCCGGGGTCGACTACCACGTGCCGTTTGGTGGCAGCAAGGGATCGAGCTACGGCTCGCGTGAGCAGGGGCGCTATGCGCAGGAGTTTTTCACCACGGTGAAAACAGCCTATATTGGCAGCTGAACTATCCATTACTTAGGAAACCACCATGTTGAAGCCATCCGCTCAGGCTACTGGGCCCTGTCATATCGTGATCACCGGCGGTGCCGGATTTTTGGGCGTGCGTCTGGCGCGCACGCTGCTGGCCCAGGGGCAGTTGTCGCTCGCGGGTGCCGCGCCGACGGAGATCACTCACATCACCCTGGTTGACCGCGCCGCGCCACCCGACGATTTGCTGGCCGACGCCCGCGTTTCCTCGCTGCTCGGCGACCTGAATGAACTTCTTGAAGATAAAAGCGCTGTAGCCCCCGTCGTTGCTAAGGATACTGCTATTGTTTTTCATCTCGCGGCAGCGGTCAGCGGTGAATGCGAGGCCGATTTTGATCTCGGCATGCGCAGCAACTTTGCCGCCACGCTCGCCTTGCTGGGCGCCTGCCGCGCCTTGCAGACAAAACCCATGCTGGTGTTTGCCAGCTCACTGGCCGTGTTCGGCGACACCCCGGCGCAGCCGCTACCGAGCGCCATTGAAGACAACACCCTGCCGACACCGCAAAGCAGCTATGGCATCCAGAAATTCATCGGTGAACAACTGGTGGCCGACTACACGCGCAAAGGCTTCATCCAAGGCCGCAGCGTGCGTTTGATGACGGTCAGTGTCCGCCCCGGCAAGCCCAACGGCGCTGCATCGAGCTTTTTGAGCGGCATGATCCGTGAGCCGCTGGCCGGCGTTCAGACCTCTTGCCCGGTGACAGCCGACACGCCCGTGGCACTGTCATCCCCGGCACGCACCATCCAGGGTCTGATTCGTGCGGCCGAGGCCTCCGACCAGACCTGGGGCGCCCGAACAGCCCTGACGTTGCCAGCCCTGACCACCACCCCCGGCGAGATGGCGGCAGCGCTGGAGCGCGTGGCGGGCACGGCGGCTACCGCTTTGATCGACTGGACGCCCGACCCGGCCATCCGCAACATCGTCAAGACCTGGCCAGCCCGCATTCATGCGGAGCGGGCGCGCGGCCTAGGTCTGTTGCCCGAAGATAGCTTTGACGACATTATTCGCGAGTACATCAGGGAAAATACCTATGCCATCAAGCTGCCTATCGGATAACAATACACAAGTTGTATGATAACTTTTACCACCCGTCCAAACTGAGGATACTTTCCATGAAATTGAGAAAACTGGTTATTGGCCTGTCGTTGGCCTTGGGTTTTGTCGCCGTTGCCGCAGCCCAGACCGTTATGAAGATCAACATTGCCATCGCGCAAAATTCGCATCAGGGCATTGGTATCGACACCTTCGCCTCGGAAGTTGGAAAACGAACCAACGGTCGGTACAAAATTGAGACCTTCTACAACGCCTCATTGGGTAGCGAGCGCGAATCCATCGAGGCGGTGCAACTGGGCACCCAGGCATTGACGTTCACGTCGACAGGCCCGGTGCCCAACTTCGTGCCGGAGGCGAAGATCCTGGATATTCCGTTTTTGTTTCGGGACAAGGCCCATGCCCGTGCCGTGCTGGATGGCCCGATTGGCCAGGACATGCTGAAAAAGTTCGAGTCCAAGGGCTTCAAGGCGTTGGCCTGGGGTGAGAACGGCATGCGCAACATGACCAACAGCAAGCGCACCATCAACACCCCGGACGACCTCAAGGGACTGAAGCTTCGCACCATGGAGAACCCGGTGCACGTAGCCGCCTACAAAGGCCTGGGCATCGTAACCACACCGATGGCCATGGCCGAAGTGTTCACTGCGCTGCAGCAAGGCACGGTTGACGGTCAGGAAAACCCCTTGTCAGTCATCATGGCGGCCAAACTCGACCAGGTGCAAAAGTACGTATCACTCACCGGTCACGTCTATTCCCCCGCCATCTTTCTGATGAACAAAGAAATGTTCGATAAGCTGCCCCCCGCCGATCAGAAGGTGTTTTTGGATGCAGCCAAGGTGGCCGTGGTCGCCAATCGGGCCCGGGTAGATGCAGATGATGCCATGGGCGTGACCTACCTGCGCGGCAAGGGCGTGGAGGTGACCGAGAAAATCGACAAGGCGAAGTTCGTGGCCAAGCTTGCCCCGGTGTACGCTGATTTCGAAAAGCAGTTCGGCAAAGCCAACATGGACAAGATCCGCAACTACAAGTAATTGCTACTGTTTTTTCTTGCTGCTAACACCCGGAGTGCGCAAGCTTTCGGGTGTTTTTTTACACCTTCCCATTTCAGGCTGATATAGCAATGAGAGAAAAATTTCTTCGACTGGAGCACTTGACCAGTAGAGTCGCCTTGGTCGTCGCCTGCGCGATGATGCTGGTGGCTGCGAGTTTGGGCATGCTGCAGATCATCACGCGCTTCGTCCTTGAAATGCCCGCTGAATGGACCGAGGTGCTAACCCGTTTCAGCCTGATCTGGATGGTCTTTCTGGCTATCCCGATGGCGTTTCGCCAGGGCGCCATGGTATGTGTGGACGTGCTTTACCGTTGGAGCCCGCCGCGCATCCGCCGTTTGCTCGACTGGGTCGTCTGTCTCGCCGCTACAAGCTTGATGTGCATCATCATTTGGTGGGGCTGGGACTATGCCTTGCGTGGCAGGGTGCAAACCATGGCCGGACTGGAAAGCGTGTCGATGTTCTGGGCCTACCTGGCCATGCCGGTGGGGGGCGTGTTCAGCCTGCTGGGCATCTTTGCCAACCTGCTGGATCCCCAGCGTCTTGAATTGGAGACCGCGATATGACCGCCGTGATGTTAAGCACCATGATGCTGTGCTTCGCCCTTACTGTTTCCGTCGCCGTATCCATCGGACTGGCCGCAATTATGGGTATCCAGGTGGAGAACGCCAACATGCTGATCTCCGTGAAGGAGATGTTCAACGCCATCAACAAATTCCCGTTGGCCGCCATTCCGTTTTTTATCCTGGCCGGCAATATCATGGAATCCGGTGGCATCTCGCGCCGCCTGGTGGATTTTGCCAAGAGCTTGGTGGGCGGTGTCCAGGGCGGCCTGCCCATGACCTGCGTGCTGACTTGCATGATTTTCGCCTCGGTATCCGGCTCGTCGGTGGCGACCACGTTCGCCATTGGCACGATCCTGATTCCGGCGCTGATGAAGCACGGCTACCCCACCACCTGGGCGGCATCGCTACAGGCTACCAGTGCTGAACTGGGGGTGATCATTCCCCCGTCGATTCCGCTGATCCTCTACGGCGTGAGCGCCGAAGTTTCCATTGGCGAGCTGTTTGTTGCAGGCATTGGCCCAGGTATTTTCATCAGTGGCGCGCTGATGCTTTTTGTCTGGGTTTATTGCAAGATCAAAGGCTGGGGCAAGGCTGATGGCGACGGTCGACTGTCGGTCGGCAAGGCGACCTGGAGAGCTGGCTGGGCGCTGCTGATGCCCGTTATTATTTTGGGCGGGATTTACGGCGGCGTTTTCACCCCGACCGAGGCCGCTGCGGTGGCCGTGTTCTACGCCCTGATCGTGGGTGCGGTGATCTATCGGGAAATCAAGCTCCCAGACCTGTACCACATCTTGCGCAAATCGGTGCTGTCATCTGCCGTGATCATGTTCATCATTGCCAACGCCGGCCTGTTTGCGTTTTTGATCACGCGGGCTGGCGTTCCGGAGGCAATCGGTCTCTGGCTGCAGGACGTTCTGAAATCTCCTACCTACTTTTTGCTGGGGGTTAATGCCACCTTGTTCCTAATTGGTATGTTCATCGAAACCGGCGCCGCCATCATTGTGTTGGCGCCCATTCTTGCACCGGTGGCGCAGCACTTCGGCATCGATCCGGTGCACTTCGGCATGATCATGGTGGTGAACCTGGCGCTGGGCATGATCACGCCGCCCTTTGGTGTGAATCTGTTCGCGGCTTGCACGGTGGCTCGCATTTCGCTGGACCGCATGATCAAGGACCTGATCCCATTCGTGCTGGTGATATTGGCCTGCCTGATGGTGATCTCCTACATGCCGAGCCTCTCGCTCACCCTGCGCGATCTGCTTTACGCCACCTAGTTGGAACCCAACCCGGCAGGTGAGCACCTGCCGGGTGACAGAGTCACACGATGAATTCAAGTCCTCCCGTCACTGCACAGTTCAAGCCCATCACGCCCGGCGCCTACCTTTCCGATCAGGTGGCGAACGCGCTGGCCGCCGAGATCCGGGCCGGACGGTTGGCCGTCGGGGCCAAGTTGCCGACCGAGGCGGCGTTGGTAGAGCAATTCGCGGTCAGCCGCACGGTGGTGCGGGAAGCGGTCTCGCGGCTGAAGTCGCTGGGCCTGGTCGATTCACGGCAAGGCAGTGGTGTGTATGTCAAGGAAGTGGGCTTTTCGCCGCTCAACTTTGATGCCAAGTCGACCGTCTCCCGGCAGGCGGTGATCCAGATGGTCGAGGTGCGCCGCGCGCTGGAGGCCGAAGTAGCTGGCTTGGCGGCGCAACGGCGCACCCAAACCGATATCAAGCGCATCGCAAAATCCATTGCCCTGCTCGACAAGGCAGTGCAAGCCGGTGGCGACGGCGTGGACGAAGACGTGCAATACCACCGCGCCATTGCGGAGGCCGCGCGCAACCCCTTTTTGATTGGCACGCTGGAATACCTGGGCCAGTTCCTACGCGGGGCCACCCGCGTCACGCGCGCCAATGAAGCGCGCCGGGCCGACTTCGCGCGCCAGGTTCGTGCCGAGCATGACAAGATTTTGCGCGCCATTGAAGCCGGCGACGCCGCCGCGGCGCGCAAGGCCGCGGCGCGGCACATGGACAACGCCATCCTGCGCATTGAGCAGGCTGACCCGGCGTTTTGGCAGCAGGCGGGTGTGCAACTGGCCCGTCCGCTGGTTTCCGGACTGCCGGCGCGGAGCTGACCCGTCAGCCCGTGGGCCGGACCCGCTTCGTGTCTGTGATTCAGGGTAAACCCGGATGTTGGGTTGACTTTGAATTTGTATGATAACCATATAAAATTAAACGTCGAGCACGGTACCGCTCGACTGTTTTTTAAATGAAAGAAGCCAACAAATGACATCCAACGTAGGCGTAATTGGTCTTGGGGCCATGGGCAGTGGCATGGCGCGCTCGCTGCGCCGCCATGGCAGCCAGGTGCATGTTTTTGACGTGCGCGCTGAGGCGGCGCAAGCCTTTGCCGCTGACGGCGGCGTGGCCTGTGCGTCACCCGCCGAACTGGCGGCGCAGTGCAGCGTCATCGTGTCGGTGGTGGTCAACGCCGCCCAGACCGAAAGCGTGCTGTTTGGCGAGGGCGGCTGCGCTGCGGCCATGAAGCGGGGCAGCGTGTTTGTCATGTGCTCCACCGTGGACCCGAACTGGTCGATGGCACTGGAGGCGAGGCTGGCTGCGCTGGGCATTTTTTACATCGACGCCCCCATTTCAGGTGGCGCCGCCAAGGCGGCCAGCGGCGAGATGACCATGATGACCGCGGGCAAGCCCGAGGCCTATGCCGCGGTCGGGCCACTGCTGGACGCCATGGCGGCCAAGGTGTACCGGCTCGGCGATCAGGCCGGCGCCGGCAGCAAGGTCAAAATCATCAACCAGTTGCTGGCGGGCGTGCACATCGCCGCGGCGGCCGAGGCCATGGCGCTGGGCCTGCGCGAGGGCGTGGACGCTAAGGCGCTGTACGAGGTGATTACGCACAGCGCGGGCAACAGCTGGATGTTCGAAAACCGCATGGCCCACGTGCTCAGCGGCGACTACACGCCATTGTCGGCAGTCGATATTTTTGTCAAAGACCTGGGGCTGGTGCTGGATGTGGCGCGCGCCACCAAGTTCCCGCTGCCGCTGTCCAGCACGGCGCACCAGATGTTCATGCAAGCGTCCACGGCAGGCTTCGCCCGCGAGGACGACAGCGCAGTGATCAAGATTTTCCCCGGCATTGAGTTGCCCAAAAAGCCATGAAAAAACTAGTACTGGGCTGTATTGCCGACGACTTCACCGGTGCGACCGATCTCGCCAACAACCTGGTGCGCGCTGGCATGCGTGTGGTGCAAGCCATCGGCGTGCCGGGGCAGGCGCTGGACACCGACGCCGACGCGGTGGTGGTCGCGCTGAAGTCGCGCACCTTGCCAGTGGAGGAAGCCATTGCGCAGTCACTGGCCGCGTTGCGCTGGCTGCAGGCGCAGGGGGCGCAGCAAATCTACTTCAAGTACTGCTCCACTTTTGACAGCACGGCGCAAGGCAATATCGGCCCGGTGGCGGAGGCGCTGATGGAGGCGCTGGCGAACGTCAAAGGCGGCGATTTCACCATCGCTACGCCCGCGTTTCCGGATAACCAGCGCACCGTGTTCAAGGGTCACTTGTTCGTGGGTGACGTGCTGCTCAACGAGAGCGGCATGCAGAACCACCCGCTCACGCCCATGACGGATGCCAATCTGGTGCGCGTGCTGCAGGGGCAATGCCGCCGCAAGGTGGGTCTGATCGACTACAAGGTGGTGGCGCAGGGCGAGGCTGCGATTCGCACGCGCATCGATCAGCTGCGTACGCAAGGGGTCGGCCTGGCCATCGTGGACGCCATCTGCAACGATGACCTGCTGCGCCTGGGCGCCGCGCTCAGCGGCATGCCGCTGGTAACGGGCGGCTCGGGCGTCGCCATTGGACTACCTGCCAACTTTGGAATTGCGCCCTCCAACGCTGCCAGTGCACTCCCCGCCGCCACTGGCTTGCAGGCGGTCGTGTCGGGCAGCTGCTCGCTGGCGACCAATAGGCAGGTGCAGGCCTTTATCCAGGCGGGCCGTCCGGCGTTGGGGGTCGATGCCTTGCAGATCGCCGCCGGGGTCGATGTGACGGCGCAGGCTCTGGCTTGGGCCGCGCCACTGCTGAGCCAGGGCCCCGTGCTGATTTATTCGACCGCTGATTCCAATGCGGTCAAGTCGGTGCAGGCGCAACTCGGCGTGGAAGAAGCCGGCGCCATGGTCGAGCGCACCCTGGCCGCCATCGCACGCGGGCTGGTGGCGCTTGGCGTGCGCCAGCTGGTCGTGGCCGGTGGCGAAACCTCGGGCGCCTGCGTGCAGGCCTTGAACATCACGCAAATGAAGATCGGCCCGCAAATCGACCCCGGTGTGCCCTGGTGTCATGCCCAAACCGATGCCGCACCTGGGGCGGGCCTGCACCTGACGCTGAAGTCTGGCAACTTTGGCGCCGATGACTTCTTCAGCAAAGCCTTTGCGTTGCTGGCATGAACGAGAACCAAGCCCGCGAGGAAATTTGCCGCGTCGGGCGCAGCCTGTTCGAGCGCGGCTACGTGCACGCCACCGCCGGCAACATCAGCGTGCGGCTGGATGAGTCGCAGGGTGGGGGCTATCTGATCACGCCGACCGATGCCTGCCTGGGTTTTCTCGACCCCGCCCGGCTGGCCCGGCTGGATGCGCAGGCGCAGCAGCTGAGTGGCGATCGCGCTAGTAAAACAATAGCGCTACACACCCATATCTACAGGGCTACAAGCCAATTTCATCCAAAAACTTGCTGCGTGATCCATACCCATAGCACGCACTGTGTGGCACTGACTTTGCGGCCGCAGGTTCATGAACGCCCGGAACTGCTGCCCGCCGTGACGCCCTACTTTGTGATGAAGGTCGGCCATGTGCCGGTGATTGCCTACCACCGGCCCGGCGCGCCCGAGGCGGCGCAGCTGGTGGCGCAAACGATTGAGCGCTATGGCCAAGCCGGCACGCCGATCCGCGCCGTCATGCTGGCGCGGCTGGGCCCCAATGTCTGGCACGACTCGCCCGCCGCTGCCATGGCCACGCTCGAAGAACTTGAAGAAACCGCCCGGCTGGTAAGCCTGAGTGCATCGGCGCCCGAGCCCCTGACCGAATCCCAAATCAACGAACTGCGCCAAACCTTTGGCGCCCAATGGTGAACCTTATGCCTAAATTTGCAGCCAACCTTTCCATGCTCTACCCGGAGCTTGATTTTCTGGACCGTTTTGCCGCCGCCGCCCAAGACGGCTTCAAGGCGGTCGAATATCTGTTCCCCTATGCCTATGAGAGCCGCGAAATCGCGGCCCGCCTCAAGGCCCATGGCCTGCAGCAGGTGCTGTTCAACGCGCCGCCCGGCGATTGGGACGCTGGCGAGCGCGGTCTGGCGTGCCTGCCCGGGCGTGAAGCCGAATTCCGTGCCGGTATCGTCAAGGCCCTCGACTACGCAGCCGCACTGGACTGCCCACGCGTTCATGTCATGGCCGGGCTCCTGCCCGCGGGCACCGAGCGTGCGACGCTGCGCTCCACCTACGTCAGCCAATTGCGCTGGGCCGCGCTCGAAGCCGCCAAGCAGGGGGTGGATGTGCTGATCGAGCCGATCAACACGCGCGACATTCCCGGCTTTTACCTGAACCGCCAGGACGACGCGCATCAAGTGCTGGCCGAGGTGGGCGCGTCCAACCTCAAGGTGCAGATGGACCTGTACCACTGCCAGATTGTGGAAGGCGACCTGGCGATGAAAATGCGCCAATACCTGCCCACCGGCCATGTCGGCCATGTCCAGATTGCGGGCGTGCCGCAGCGGCACGAGCCCGATCTGGGCGAGCTGAACTACCCCTACCTGTTCTCTGTGCTGGACGAATTGGGATACACCGGTTGGGTCGGTTGTGAGTACCGGCCACAGGCCGGCATGCAAGCGGGCGGAACCTCAGCCGGGCTGGGCTGGCTCAAGCCCTACCTGTAACGCCTGAGTTCAGCTCGCTTTCTGGCTGAAGGCTTCGAACGCCTTCGCGTAATCTGGATGCCATCGCGAAAGCGGCGGCCGGTTCTCGACGACATCGCCCGCAGCCCAGAGGATGCGCCGCTCGTCGAGCGAACGGGGCACGTCGTTGTCGGGGCAGAGAATGTAGAAGTCGCCGGCCTCCAGCCGCTGCATCATGAAGTCGATGGTCTGCTCCGGCGTCCAGGCGCCGGCCGGCTTTTCCGTGCGACCGTGGGCGGTCAGCTCTGTGAACACGAAACCCGGAATCAGCAAATGGGCGCTGATCCGGCAGTTCGGCGTGTTGCGCAGCTCGTGCTGCAGCGCTTCGGTGAAAGCCTTCAGGCCGGCCTTGGACACGTTATAGGCCGGGTCGCCGGGCGGGGTGGTGATCCCTTGCTTGGACCCTGTGTTGATGACCAGACCGGGTCGTCCGCGCTCGATCATGGCGGGCGCGAAGATCTGCGTGCTGTGAATGACCCCCCACAGATTGACGTCGAGCACCCGTTCCCAGTTGCCGGCTGGCCCGAACATGGCGCTGCCGGGCTGAATGCCAGCGTTGTTCATCAGGACATCCGTGCCGCCGAAGCGATCGCGCACAGCCGCCTCCAGCTGGCGCAGGTCTTCCACACGGCTGACGTCCGTCTCCAAGATCATCACATCATCCGCTCCGCCCGCCGCCAGGATGGCGACCTCGGCGGCCGCGCGGACGAGCCGGTCCGCGCCGAGGTCGGCGATGCAGACGCGAAGTCCGAGTTGTGCCATCCGTTTGGCGGCGGCGAGGCCGATACCGGCAGCGCCGCCAGTGACGACCGCAACGGATCCGGAAGTGAGGGCAGCATGGGTCATTGTCAATTTCTCCTTATTGAGACGCAGAAAGGGGCGTAGGCTACACCGCCACCGTAATTCCGGCCGAGGCAGCAGCTTGAGCAAATCTTTCGAACGCTTGATTGGACTCCCTCTGACGGCAACAAATCGGTTTCACGTTAAGGAGGAATCTGTTGGAGTGGCAAAACCTGTCCCAGTGGGTTTGAGGCAGAAAATGCGTTTACCACGAAGTCGACAAATGCACGCACGCGCGCTGCAGTCTGGTGACGTTGCGGGTACACCGCGTGAATATCGGCTCCCGGTGTTTGCCAGTTCTCCAGCACCTGGCGCAGCCGCAGTTGGACCTGCACTTCCGGATAGCGCTTGGCAAAATCCGAAATGAGCGGGGCGATATGGCTGCGGCCAAAGCCCAACGTGGCGTTCACACGTAGCAGGCCTTTGGGCGCGGCAACCGAGTTGGACACCAGCTGCTCCATGTCCCCAATATCGGCAAGGATGCGTCGCGCGTGCTCCAGGTAGACTTCACCTTCGGGCGTGAGACCAATACGACGCGTCGTGCGATTAAGCAACTGCACGCCCAGTCGGGCCTCCACAATTTCAATGTGTTTGCAGGGTACGGCGTAACCATAGCGGGTTGCAGCCAAGCCCTCTATCGGCCCTAGCCAATGCGTTTCCGTTGCACGTGCCATTTCAGCCGAGGCTTTGCCTGCGCCAACGACGATCAGGCGACCTTTTGGCACAGTCGGCACGCGCCCGAGCCTTAGTAGAAGAGTCCCATGGGCATACGCAATCCCAAGGCCTGATCCATCAAGAGTTGGAATGCTCCAACAATTGCCACCGCAACAACAAGGTGCAAGACAATCGCCCGGGCACTGAGTCGCTCGAATGTGGCGATCATCATGAGCAAAAGGAATGCAACTAAGCTGGTGGTAAAGAATCCAATAAAAGGCAGCAACAGAGTCCACATCGCCATTGCAACGATGATCGCAATACGTCTTGGAACAGATTCTTTGACCTCTTCAGGAATGTTTGCCCTTTTAGGTGCTTTTTGGCGACCTATCTGAAACGCGATAAGTATGGCTGACAGCAAAACCAACGCCGCAGCAACGGCACTGGGAAAGACCGACCCCATGGCAGACATGTCGTTCGTCTGCACGTAGGCCATGACGCCCATGAAGATGAAGAAGACACCAAAAAGAACCGCAGAGACATCCCGGTATTTGGCCTGAACCGTCACGTCTGTTTTCACCACAGTATCGGTGGCCTCAACCACCTTTATCTTGCGACGACGGCTTCGCAGCTCGACGATCAGCGGGTAGAACAGGGTCAGGGCTGCAACTGCAACAATGGCCATGCTGATTGGACGCCCGAAGAACATCCCGACCAACGAATTCGTGGCACTGCCTATCATGTAAGTCTGTACAAAACCCTGCTCGGCAATCTGTCCCAACACTAGGCCCAACACGATCGGCGACGGCGCAAAGCCGTAGCGCTGCAAGATCCAGGCAACGACGCCCAAAGCAAACATCATCTGCATGTCATGCACATTGCTGTGAATCGCAAAGCTGCCAATGATAGTCAGGAAGGCCACCGTGGGCACCAGCATGGACTTCGGAATGCGCACGATCGTTTTGTAGGCATAGCGGCCCAAAAACAGACCTATGGGCAGCATCAGAACCGTGGCAATGAGCAAGCCGAACATGAAGGTGTAGACAATACTTCCTTGCTCATTGAATAGACTGGGGCCTATCTTGATTCCTTGTACCAGCAACGCGCCCAAAATGATGGCGTCGGGGGGGGTGCCAGGAATGCCCAGCACCAGCGTCGGAATGAAGCCACCACCGACCGTGGCGTTGTTCGATGACTCCGTGGCGAGCACGCCATTGGGTTCGCCTTTGCCGAATCGCTCGGGATGCTTCGAGGCGCGCCGTGCTTCAGAATAGGCGATCAGTCCAGCGATGGATCCCCCTGCGCCAGGAAGAATCCCGACCGCTGTGCCGATGACAGAACTTCTGATCAGGTTGAATTTGTTCGTCCAGGCTATGCGTAGCCCTTCAAGCAACCGGTAGCCCCGCGTGTCCTCCTCCAGAGAAAGGTGAGGCGCCTTGGTCGCCACCAGATCTATGACTACGGGAACGCAGTACAGGCCAATCAGGGCAGACGTCACGTCGAAGCCGCCCAGCAGTGCTTGCGTATGCAGCGTGTAGCGGACGTCGCCACCGACGACAGCCACACCCACCGTTGACATCAGCAGGCCGAGGCACGCGCCCATCAATCCCTTGACTGTGTTGCCCACCGACAGTGCCGAAATCAGCGTGAGTCCGAATATCGCCATCCAGAAATACTCGGGTGGCCCGAAGTGCAGCGCCACATTGGCCAGGGGTGGTGCCAGCACCATCAGGGTAATAGCCCCGACCAGACCTCCGAAAACGGAGGCCAGCGTCGCCAGGGTGATCGCCAATCCACCGTCACCCCGTTTCGCCATGGGATAGCCATCGAAGGTTGTGGCAATGGACGACGGGGTTCCGGGTGTATTGACAAGAATGGCTGCAAAGGCCCCACCGTAAATGGCGCCTGTGTAAATGGCACCAAGGGCAATCAGCCCTGATGCAGGCGCCATGGAAAACGTGAATGGCACCAGAATAGCCACCGCCATGGTCGCCGACAAGCCCGGCAGAGCGCCAATGATCGTTCCCAGAGTCACCCCAACCACCGCGAGCAGCAGGTTAAAAGGCGTCAGGGCGTCAACCAGGTAATGAAGAATCTCCATTGCGGTCTCTGTTGTCTATCAGCGCTTTTTGATGCCGAGCTTTTCGGCTGACGCGGCGTACTCAAGCTTCTTTTCCGCCATGAACTTCGGCATGTCCTTGTAAGTAATATCGGTCAAGACAAAGCCCGTGTCTTCCATTTTCTTTCTGAACGTCGGGTCGGCGTTGATCCCGCCAATGATGTCCGACACCTTCTGACGAATGGCCTCGGGGGTCGATTTGGGTACCGATAGACCCCGATAGGCACCGCCTACCAGGTCAAACCCGAGTTCTTTGAAAGTGGGAACATTGGGAAAAGCCGGCATGCGCTTTTCCGATGCAACCGCCAGCATATGCATTTTGTCCGCGTGGCTGATGCCGGACGGCGCATAGTTGAAACCGGCGACCGTCTGGTTGCCCAGAATGGCCGTTACAGCAGGGCCTGTACCGCTAAATGGGATGTAAGTAGTCTTGATGCCGGCCAGTTCATCAAACCGCACCTGCGCCAGATTGTTCGAGGAGTTGGAACCAGAACCGCTGAAGGTCACCATGCCCGGTGATTTTTTGGCATAGTCAATCAAATCTTTCAGTGTCTTGTACGGGCTGTCATTTCTCACAAAAATGGCATCAGGCGTGTAATGAAAGTAATACGCCGGTGTCAGGTCGTCAGTTTTGTAGCCGACATCCTTTTGCATCGGCTGCAGCACGGTATGCGGCAGGTTGATGCCCATGATGGTGTAGCCGTCCCCCGGCATGGAATTGAGTTGCGCCCACGCCTGTGCGCCTCCTGCACCATCCATGTACTGGATGACCGCGTCGACGCCCGCAATCTTCTTGAATACCGACTGCTGGAAACGTGCCGAAATATCTGACTCTCCACCCGCGTTGAAGGGAAGGATGTAGTTGATTGATTTGCTGGGGTAGGTTTGGGCCAAGGCGGTATTGACGCCTGCCAGGCCACCAACCAGGGTGCAGCCGATCACGGCAGTTGAAATCAGTCGGCGGATGTTCATAGAATGCATTTTTGTCTCCAGTCGTATTAATAGTTCAAGTCAAGAGGGAAATGTGTGCCTGGACGGCACTTGGCGAATGGTCATATGGGTTTTGTTGTTCAATCTCCTTTTAGGTTGTAAGGGACGTTGCGCGGGACACCAGCAGGTCGCATACAGCTTGAGTGACCTGCGCGGTCGTAGCCTTGCCACCAAGATCACCCGTGTGTAATGCGGTATTTGCCGTAACCTGTTCGATGGCGAGCATCAGGCGTTTGGCTGCCTCTATCTCGCCCAGGTGTTCTAGCAGCATCACGCAGCTCCAAAACGTGCCTACCGGGTTGGCCAGCCCCTTGCCCATGATGTCGAAGGCCGAGCCATGAATGGGTTCGAACATGCTGGGGTAGCGGCGCTCCGGGTCGATATTGCCGGTGGGTGCAATGCCCAGGCTGCCGGCCAGTGCGGCCGCCAAATCACTCAGGATATCGGCATGCAGGTTGGTGGCCACAATGGTGTCGAGCGTTGCCGGGCGGTTCACCATGCGCGCCGTGGCGGCATCGACCAGTTCCTTGTCCCACTTCACATCGGGGAACTCCTTGGAGATCTGCACGGCAATCTCATCCCACATCACCATGGCATGGCGCTGCGCGTTGCTCTTGGTGACGACAGTCAGGAGTTTTCGAGGGCGCGATTGGGCCAGCTTGAATGCAAAACGCATGATGCGTTCAACACCTGCACGGGTCATCATCGACACATCGGTGGCCGCCTCGATCGGCTGACCTTGGTGTACGCGTCCACCCACGCCTGAGTATTCGCCTTCGGAGTTTTCGCGCACGATGACCCAGTCCAGGTCTTCGATCTTGCACCGCTTAAGCGGCCCATCAATGCCGGGCAGGATTCGGGTAGGACGAACGTTGGCATACTGATCAAAACCTTGGCAAATTTTTAGTCGCAGGCCCCACAGCGTGATGTGGTCCGGAATATCCGGGTCGCCTGCCGATCCGAACAAAATGGCATCCTTGTTGCGCAAGGCATCGAGGCCATCGGCGGGCATCATCACGCCGTGCGCACGGTAGTAGTCGCCGCCCCAGTCAAAATTCTCAAATTCGAACTTGAAGGTGTTGCTTGAAGATGCCAATGCGGCGAGCACCTGCTGCCCTGCCGGCACCACTTCTTTGCCGATGCCGTCACCGGGGATAGTTGCAATTGAATAAGTTTTCATGGTGGTCTCAGTGGTTTGAATTCGTTGATGGAACGGACTGACTTGACCTGTCAAGCCAGTTGTTGGTGGGTCTTGGCTGCGACATCTTTCAGCCAGGGGTGCTGTTGCCAATGGTCCGCAGCAAAAGAATCAATATCGGATTGCATTGCCAAGGTCGCGCCAACCATGTCCATGCCTTCAAGAAACATGCGGCGGTGGCGTTCCGAGAGAGAAAAGCGCGCTTTACAGTTTTTGCTTCGTACAGACATCGTTTCAAGATCAATGTCTATCGCGGCAGTTTCCGGTCTGGCAGAATCCTTGAGAATCAGCTGCGTTTCGGCTTCACTGATCTGCACCAGCAATAGACCGTTATTCATCGCATTCGAGTAAAAGATCTCCCCGAAACTCGGTGCAATGACCGCCTTGATTCCATACTGCTGCAAACTCCAGACTGCATGCTCACGGCTGGAACCGCATCCAAAATTGGGACCAGCAACCAAAACACAGGCATCGGCATAGTCCGCTTGATTAAGAACAAATTCGGGGCGTATCTGACCCGTGGCATCGAAGCGCATGTCAAAAAGGAGGCCTTCGGCCAATCCCGCCTTGTCGATGCGACGCAGAAACTGCTTGGGGATGATCTGGTCGGTGTCGAGATTGGCAACGGGAATGGGTGCGGCTTTGCCTTTGATGCGGGTTTGATTGTTCATGCGTTGAGTTCCAGCTTGCGAACATCGGTAATGACGCCGGTGACAGCCGCAGCGGCAGCCATGGCCGGACTCATCAGGTGCGTGATCGCATCACGCCCCTGGCGACCTTCGAAATTGCGATTGGTGGTCGAGGCGCATCGCTCTCCGGGCGCCAGAACGTCGTCATTCATGGCCAAACACATGGAACAACCCGGCTGTCTCCATTCAAACCCAGCCGCGACAAACAATGCCGCAAGGCCTTCTTCTTCAGCGCATCTTCTGACTTCACCGGAACCTGGAACAATCATGGCGCGCAACCCGGAGGCAACGCGACGCCCTTTCACAACCGCAGCTACGGCGCGAAGATCCTCAATGCGGGCATTGGTACATGAACCGATGAATACGCGCTGTATGGGTAACCCTTCTAGGGCTTCGCCACCATTCAAACGCGTGTAAGCGAGTGCCCGCGCAGTCATGTCGCGCTGCGGGCCTGGCGCAAAGGATTCTGCGGTGGGCACGAGGTCACCAATGGAAATGCCTTGATCAGGGCTGGTTCCCCACGTGACATACGGCGCCACCTCATCAGCGTTGAATTCAAGTTCGACGTCATAGCGAGCATCGGCTTCACTACGCAGACTGGCCCAAAAAGTCAGCGCTTGATCCCAGACTTTTCCCCTGATGTCTTTACAGTGCTCCCGGATGTAATCAATCGTGGTCTGGTCTGGTGCGATGAGCGCGCCGCGTGCACCCGCCTCGACCGTCATGTTGCACAAGGTCATCCGCGCTTCCACCGACATTGTGTCGATGGCCTCTCCGCAGAATTCAACCGCATAGCCGCGTGCCCCTTGCGCACCTATTTGACGAATGATCATTAGGATCAAGTCTTTCGCAGTGGTGCCGGGGGGCAAAACGCCATCAACGCGAATTCGCATATTCTTGGCCAGCCTGTAGACCAGGGTCTGGGTGGCCAGCACATGTTCGACCTCGGAGGTTCCGATGCCAAAGCCGAGTGCGCCCAGTGCCCCGTAGGTCGTGGTATGGCTGTCGCCACAGAGGATGACCATGCCGGGGCGAACCATGCCGAGCTCCGGAGCAATCACATGCTCGATACCCTGAAACCTGTCGTTGGTATCAAACAGAGGAATTCCATGCAATTCGCAATTGCTCTTGAGGTTGCTGGCCTGCAAGGCCGAGGCCGGCTCCTCGATGATGCGGAACTTGACAGGATGGGTCGGAATGATGTGATCGACCACCGCCACGTTTTGTCCGGATTGTGCTGTCTTACGTCCAAACTTTGCCAGGCCCGCAAAAGCCTGCGGGCTGGTGTATTCATTCATGATGTGCAGATCGGCGTAGAGCAGGACGTTTTGTTCGTCGAGCCTGGCCACTGTGTGCGAATCAACCAACTTCTGATAGAGGGTGCGCGCTGCCATTCGACTCCTTTATGGATTGAACCTGAGAGCCAAGTCTTGGCTTCGGTCAATGAAGGAAGTCTAATAATTTGATTAAAATCTACAATACCTACATAGTCAATTAAGTATTGCATTCAACGCAACAATGAACTCTATTTCGGATCTGGCTTTCTTTGCACTTCTGGTTCAACAGGGAAACATGGCTACAACGGCACGGGAGATGGGTGTTACACCCTCATCCGTGACGCGCCGACTGGCCTCCATCGAACGACGCCTAGGCATTCGCCTGATCAATCGCACCACGCGGCGCATGTCTGTCACGCAGGAAGGAGAACTGTATCTGGCGGAAGGGAAACGAATTCTCGACGACATCGAGGACCTGGAGCGTTTGGTTGCAGGTGGCAGTGAAGACCCGCGCGGATTGCTTCGAGTCAATGCGACTTTCGGTTTCGGCCGCCAATACATTGGCCCGGCAATTCAAGCGTTCGTAGAACAGTACCCCGATGTGGAAGTGCAATTACACCTGAGCGACCGGCCTGTAAACTTGATCGATGATGGCTACGACGTCTGCATACGGTTTGGAGAGTTGCCGGACGCCCGCATCACGGCCAGAAAACTGGCAGACAATCAACGCTTTCTCTATGCCGCACCGTCCTACCTGAAACGTTTTGGAATCCCGAAGGCCCCGCGCGATCTGCAACTCCATCGCTGCATCGTGATCCGCCAGGACGAAGCGGCCTTCGGCACTTGGCACATGCACATGGGTTCTTCACAAGAAACGGTCAAGGTCCGTGGCATCGTGAGCACCAATGATGGTGAAGTAGCTTTTGCATGGGCGTTGGCAGGCTTGGGAATCCTTTTGCGTTCCGAGTGGCATGCTGCCCCTAGCGTTGAAAAGGGCCAATTGGTGCAGGTACTGACGGATTGGCAACTCCCACCTGCAGACATTTACGCCGTGTATCCGATCAGGAGGCACCTGTCTGCAAAAGTGAAGACTTTCGTGGACTTTCTGGCACGACGACTAGCGCAAAAATGAACCCGTCTCGCAGGCTGTACCCGCAAAAAATCCATAATTGCTCAATACGTTTGCCGATCTATTCTGAGTGATATGGTTGTTGCCGTCCGAGCCATCAACCCGTATCCATGGAACAGACCACACCGGGCACTGCGAGTGCCCGGTGTGGAACCAAAAGAGCCAAATCCAGTCGATCTTTCAATCAGTCGCCAGTTGCTTCACCAAATAATTGATGAAAGCTCTGGATCGTGCCGCCAAATTCTGTTTGCTTGGGTAATAGACGTACAGGTCGGCGCTGGGCAGCGCAAACTCACGAAGCACACGCCGTAGTCGTCCACTCTCCAGGTACTTGGCCAAATCCCATTCGGAGCGGATCACAATTCCCTGTCCATCAAGCGCCCAGCCCAACACAATGTCTCCATCGTTGCTGGACATTGCGCCATGTACCTTCACAATCTCGGTGCGCCCATCGATCAGAAAGCGCCAAACACCATAGGCATCATCGTTCTGACGATGGACAATGCACCGATGGCTGGAGAGGTCATTCAAGGTGGTTGGTACACCGTGCTTTTCGAGATATGCCGGTGACGCACACATGAACCTTCGGTTGGACATGATGCGCCTGGCATTGATCCTGTTATCCGGCAGTTCTCCAAAGCGAATGGCCAGATCAAATCCCTTGTCAATCAGATCAATCGGGCGATCTGTGACCTCCAGCTGAACTTCGACCTCGGGGTGGCGGGCTGTAAACGTAGACGCCAGAGGCGCAATGACCGTGCGACCAAATCCCAGCGACGCGTTGACGCGCAGCAGTCCACGGGGTGCCTGACCACCTCCCAAAACAATCTCATCGAGGGCCTCCAACTCGGCCACCAAACGCGTTGCATGTTGCAGGTAGGTCTCCCCCTCGCTGGTCATGCTGATCTTGCGGGTACTACGGTTCACCAGCCGCACGCCCAATCGCTTTTCCATGGCGGCGAGCCGCATGGTGGCCGCTGGCGGGCTGATGTCCAAGGCCCTTGCCGCAGCAGAAAGGCTGCCATGGCGTATCAGCAGCACAAAGAATTCGAGTTCCGAAAAGCTGGCAGTTTTCAAAATAACTTAAGAATGAAGTTAGGTGGTGCTGAAACACAAAAAGGGATGCAGAACTTATTCTCACGCTCCAGAAGCTTAATTGTCCACTTCCAACCTTACCGGAGACGCCTCAATGAAAATAGTTGAAATTCGCGAGAAGACTTTACCGATCAGTTCGCCCATCCGCAACGCCTACATCGACTTTAGCAAGATGACGCTCAGCGTCGTGGCCGTCATTACCGATGTGATCCGCGATGGTAAGCCCGTCATTGGCTATGGCTTTAATTCCAATGGCCGTTATGGTCAGGGCACCTTGATGCGCGAACGCTTTATCCCCCGTATTTTGGAAGCCAATCCAGAAAGCCTGATGAATGACTCTGGCAACAACCTCGATCCCCACAAGATATGGAACTGCATGTTCACCAACGAGAAACCCGGTGGGCACGGAGAGCGCTCGGTGGCCATTGGCACCATCGACATGGCGATCTGGGACGCTGTCGCAAAGATCGAGGGAAAGCCTCTATTCCAGTTGCTGGCAGAGCGCTACGGCAACGGCCAGGCCAACCAAAAAATCTTTGTCTACGCGGCGGGCGGTTATTACTACCCCGGCCAGGACCACAACAAGCTCAAGGACGAGATGCGCAGTTACATTGACCGCGGCTACACCGTGGTCAAGAAGAAGATTGGCGGCGCATCCCTGGACGAAGACCTGCGCCGCATCGACTCCATCCTCAGCGTGCTGCAGGATGGCCAGAAGCTGGCCGTCGATGCCAATGGCCGCTTCGATCTGGATACCGCGATCCAGTACGCCAAGGCACTGTCCCAGTACGACCTGTTCTGGTACGAAGAGCCGGGCGATCCGCTGGACTTCGAGTTGCAAGCCACACTGCGCAACTATTACAAGAATCCAATGGCCACTGGCGAAAACCTGTTTTCCATGCAGGACGCCCGCAACCTGATCCGCTACGGTGGCATGCGCCCGGACCGCGACTGGCTACAGTTTGACTGTGCCCTGAGTTACGGCCTGGTGGAATACCTTCGCACACTGGACATGCTCAAGGAGCACGGCTGGTTGGCCAGCCGCTGCATCCCGCACGGTGGGCATCAGATGTCCCTGAACATCGCTGCCGGGCTGGGACTCGGTGGCAATGAGTCGTATCCGGATTTGTTCCAACCCTACGGTGGCTTCCCGGACGGGGCCAAGGTGGAGAATGGCTATCTGACCCTGCCAGCGCTTCCAGGGATTGGATTCGAGAGCAAGTCCGATCTCATCGTGGAAATGCGCAAGATCGCAGCTTAACCACGCTGATCGCACTGATGCGAGGCAGCAGTGCGATGGCTTATGCAAGAAAATTACTAAAAGTCACTCCGGCCATACCGGGGCATTCGCGACGCGCCACGTCCAGTTGTCTAAAGCGGCCTCGCTTATTGACTCTCAAACCTATGTGCCGGATATTCACCATCGGCATGGGCTTGTCCATCCTCATTTGATCAAATCAAGCATGCAAAACGTCGGCCTCTGAGCGTTGTAGTCTGGATGGGGAACTACCGTGTTGCTACCGACCAAAAGCGGGCATTGATAACGAATTTGTCGCGCCCCAGACTCTAATGCCTAAGCTTTAAACTGGGCTCCAGTTACTCATAAGTCAGAAATATAGGAGACTGAAGGATGTCGAAAGAATGACTTCACCAATGCGCTGTCATTTGCGATATTTTGCAGTTGTTCATCGACGCCGTATTGCAGCTTCTCCCCGGCCTTCAAAGGCGAACGTGCTACCCCCGGTGTCGGGTAAATACCTATATTGAGTTCACCCATTATTTGTATGATAACCATCCTACTAAAAAACAAATCTGGCACTCAATGAATTGAGTCGATCAAGAAACGCGATGAAAAACTGTTGTTGAATTTAGGGCAGAACTCTTTTGATTTTTCGAGTGCCTTGCACAAACTATTAGGAGACAAAGTGGACGTTGGAATAACTCAGCCGAACCGAATGACGGCGCACTCGCTGGGGCGAACTTTGCTTGGCATATTCCGCGCCAAGGAGGTGAGCGTACTTCTTGCGCTTGTTCTGGTGAGTGTCGGCATCGCCCTGGTGACGCCCTACTTCCTGACAACGGACAATCTGATGGGCGTCTTCCGTTCGTTTTCACTGACGGCCATCATGTCCATCGGCATGGTGATGGTGATCATCACTGGCGGCATTGACCTCTCCGTAGGATCCGTGATGGGATTGTCCGGGCTCGTCACCGCCCTGGCCTTTCAGAACGGGTTTTCGACCGTGGTTAGTGTGTCGTGCGGCTTGGGCGTCGGCTTCCTTTTTGGCTTGACGAACGGTTTGCTTGTCACCGTAGGGCGACTACCCCCGTTCATCGCGACGCTGGGCACCTTGAGCATCGGCCGGGGGCTGATGTACATTGTGACCAAGGGCGTTCCGGCGACTCCCGAGACCCCCGAGATTTTCAGCATGATCGGCCAGGGATATATCGGCAGCGTGCCTGCGCCAGTGATCATCATGCTGGTGCTCGCGCTCATCTTTTCGGTGATCATGACGTTCACCACCTTTGGCCGCCATGTATATGCGACCGGCGGCAACGAGCAGGCCGCGTGGCTGAGCGGCGTCAACACCTCGCGCATCAAACTCACGGTTTACACGCTGTCGGGCACGATATCTGCGCTGGCCGGCATTGTGGCCTTCTCGCGCTATCTGTCGGCCGAGCCCGCATCCGGTTTTGGCGTGGAGCTCGACGTCATCGCCGCAGCAGCTATCGGCGGCGCGAGCCTGGCGGGCGGTGTGGGCAGCGTGATGGGCGCCATCCTCGGCGCCGCGCTCACCGGGATCATCGCCAACGGCGTAGTCCTGATGAACATCAATACCTATGCACAGCAGGCCATCACGGGTGCCGTCATCCTGATCGCCGTAAGTATCGACGTGTGGCGTAACGCCAGAAAGGAGCGGTAATTCGGCAAAACGACCCGAAACCTCACCCAAGCGAACGTAAATTCATGCTTCCAAAGCACCAATCTTTAACTTGCACACGAAAAGAGACATCATGAAACAATTACTACCACTGTTCCAGTTTGCGCTGTTGGCTATACCCCTGAGCTTGGCCGTTCAAATGAATGCCAGCGCGAAGGACCTCAAAGATATCAGGATCGCGGTCATCCCGAAGGTTGCGGTGCCATTCTTCGACGACTGCAACAATGGCGCCAAGGCCGCTGCCGATAAGCTCGGCGTGCAGTACCAATGGGTCGTGCCACAGAATACACAGGGTTCAACTCAGGTGCGCATCCTCGAAGACCTGATCTCCAAGAAGGTGGACGGCATCGCCATCTCGGTCAACGAACCGAAGTCGGTCGAGGCTGCGATCAAAAAGGCTGTCGCCAGCGGCATCAAAGTCGTGACGTTCGACTCGGATTCGTCCAAGAGCGGTCGTTCGATGTACATCGGCACCATCAATTCGGCCGCGGGCGAGACCATGGGCGAGTCAATGGCCAAGGCCATCGGTGGCGAAGGTGAAGTGGCCATTCTCACCGGACAGCTCGGCGCTGCGAACCTCAACGAGCGTATCACCGGCATCAAGAAGTCGCTGTCCAAGTACCCAAAGATCAAGGTCGTGGCGACCGAAGGCACGGAGGATGATCTGGCGAAGGCGGTTTCAACAACCGAGTCCCTCTTCCGCGGACATCCGGCGCTCAAGGGGATCTTCGGGGTGAGCCAGGTCGGCGGTCCGGCAGTGTCCAAGGTCATGGCTACCAAAGAGTTTGGCAGCAAGAAAGGGACTGTCAAAGTCTTCGCATTCGATGACCTGCCTGACACCATCAAGGGTGTGAAGGAGGGCTACATCCAGGGCATCATGGTCCAGCGCCCCGTCACAATGGGCAAGCTTGCCGTCGAGCACCTGGTCGATCAGATCACCGGCAAAGAGACAGCTCCGAAGGACGTCGACACGGGGGTGAACGTGGTCACCAACGACAACCTCGGCTCCTATACCAAGTAACATAATTTGAACCGGGCCCGTGATCGGGCCCGCCTCTTACGGAGCTGCGTGTGTTGCCTTATCTGCAAGTCAAGGATATTTCAAAGACCTTCGCTGGTGTGAAGGCATTGAATCGGGTAAGCCTGCACATTGCCCGCGGTGAGGTGCTTGCCATTGCAGGTGAGAATGGCGCCGGAAAAAGTACCCTCATGAAAATCATGACGGGTGTCTATCAGCCCGATGCGGGAGGAGAGATTTGGATCAACGGCGTCTTGGTGCCGCACTTGACTGGCACGGCCCATGCGCGGCAACTCGGCGTATGCATCATTTACCAGGAACTGTCGGTCGTCGATAACCTGACCATCGCCGAGAACATCTTCCTCAGCAAGGAAATATCGAACCGGCTGGGTTTCCTCGACAGGCGCGCGATGCAGGCCGCCACGCGAGTGCTGCTGGAATCGCTCGATATGCATCTCGATCCCGGCACGCTCGTCGGCGATCTCAGCATTGGTCAAAAACAGATGGTCGAGATCGCCAAAGCGATTTCGAATCACTCGAAGATCGTCATCATGGACGAGCCGACCGCGTCCCTCAGCCATCACGAGGCTACGGTGCTGAGGGAGACCATCCGCAAGCTCAGGTCCGAAGGCATCGGCATCATCTACATCACACATCGGCTTGAGGAGATCTTTGATCTCGCCGACCGTGTGACGGTCCTGCGCGATGGCGCCTGCGTCGACACCTTGCCGGTCGAGCAGCTTGACCGCGCGCGCTTGGTCAAGATGATGGTGGACCGCGAACAAAGTGATCTCTATGGCGACTATCAGTGCCACGCGACACAGAAGGTCGCGCTGGAGGCCAAGGGCCTGACACTCAAGCACAGGACGGCGCACACAGTAGCTGTGCGCGACTGCAGTTTCAGCGTTCACGAAGGTGAGATCCTCGGATTTTTCGGACTGGTCGGTGCCGGACGCACCGAACTCATGGAGATGGTTTTCGGCCTGCGGCCATACCACGGCTCCATCGAGCTTGGCGGCCAGCCGGTTGCTATCGACAGCCCGCGCGTGGCGATCGATTACGGACTCGGTTTCGTCACCGAGGACCGCAAGTCGGGTGGGCTGGTGCTGGGGATGAATATTCGTGAAAACTTCAGCCTGACGCACCTGGAGAGTTACTCTACGCTGCGCTTCATCAGCCGCTTGGCAGAGACCGTCGGATGCCAGAAGTTCGTCAAGCGGCTCGGCATCAAGACACCGTCGGTCGAAAAGACAGTTGGCAACCTCAGCGGCGGCAACCAGCAGAAAGTCGTCATTGCCAAATGGGTCGCACGCTCGCCGAAGGTACTCATTGTTGACGAGCCCACGCGCGGCATCGACATTGCGGCAAAAGCCGATGTACACCGGCTCCTGCAGGAGCTGGCATCACGCGGTATGGCCGTCATCGTGGTGTCGTCAGACTTACCGGAAATCCTCGCGATCAGCGATCGCGTGATCGTCTTGCGCGAGGGCGCCATCACTGCCAAGCTGTCGCGGCAGCAAGCCACCCAGCACGTGGTGATGGAAGCCGCGGCCGCTTGATTCTTTTTATTTCATTCACAAGGAGCTTTCAATGAGAACCGTCGTCGTCGTCCACACCGGGCCTGCCACCATACAGCCGATCAAGCAGCAGTTTCAGCAGATATTGCCCGACGTGCGCGTCATCAACATCATGGATGACAGCCTGCTCAACGATGTCATCGCGGCAGGCCATCTCACCGAGGCTGTGACAGGGCGCATCTTTTCCTATATGCAACTGGGGCAGCAGATGGGCGCCGTCGCGCTGCTCAATGCCTGCTCGTCGGTCGGCGAGGCGGCCAGCGCTGCCCGTGCGGCCATCTCGATCCCCATCATCAAAATCGACGATACCATGGCCGAGCGTGCTGTTGCGTCGGGGCCGAGGATCGGCGTGGTCGCGACAGTCAAGACAACGCTCGAACCGACGGTTCGCTTGATCAAGGCGAAGGCCGCGGCTGCCGGGAAATCCATCGAGGTGACCGAGGCATTGGCCGAAGGTGGCTTCCAGGCGCTACTGGATGGCAAGTCCGAGCTGCATGACGAGATCGTCAAGCGCACGATTGAGTCCCTGGCCGACAAAGTTGATGTCATCGTACTGGCACAGGTGTCGATGGCTCGGCTGATTCCTTCACTCACCGACTTGAAGGTACCCGTCCTGTCCTCGCCGCAAAGCGGCGTCGAGGCAGTGCGTGACGCCTTGGCCAGCCGGCACTGAGACAGCCACCGAATAATTTCAATCCAGACAAGCAACACACTCACCATTAACGGAAATGCAATGAAAAAAAATATCATCGTCACCGGCGGCAGCGGCATGGCTGGCAAATGGGTCGTCAAGGAGCTGCTCGACCACGGGCATCAGGTACTCAACCTGGACCGCACGGTCCTGCAAAACTCTACAGCCCGCACACTTATCACCGACCTGACCGATGCGGGTCAGGTCTTCAACGCGCTCTGCAGCACGACGGTGCGGCACGAGTTCAGCGAAACCATCAAACCGGCGCCCATCGATGCGATCATCCACTTCGCAGCGATTCCGCGGATCATGACCTATCCGGACAACGAGGTCTTTCGCACCAACGTCATGAGCACCTACAACGTGCTGGATGCGGCGTCGAAGTACGGGATCAAGAAGGTCATCATCGCCTCCAGCGAAACGACCTACGGCATTGTCTTCGCCGACAACTACCGCATGCCCGAGTACCTACCGCTAGATGAAGAATACCCTGTTGATCCGATGGACAGCTACGCAATGTCCAAGGTGATCAACGAGGCCACGGCCAAGGCATTCCATGCCCGAACCGGGTCGGATATCTACTGCCTGCGCATCGGCAATGTGATCGATCCCGTGGACTACGCGAAGTTTCCCGAGTATTTCAAGGACCCGGGCTTTCGCCGACGCATCACCTGGAGCTACATCGACGCCCGCGACCTGGCCACCGCAGCGCGCTTGGGTGTGGACAAGGACGGCCTGGGCTTCCAGGTGATGAACGTTGCGGCCGACGATGTCTCGTCCGACCTGCCGACAGCGGAGCTGCTCAAGCGTTTCTATCCGACGGTGCCGGTCAAAAAGACACTCGGCGAGTTCGAGACCCTGCTGAGCAATGAAAAAATCAAGCGCTTGCTGGACTTCAAGCAAGAGTACAACTGGCGCAGTCACGTCAAGTGACCGAGTGTCCCGTTCAGTCCCCCGATCAGCCCGCCAGGCAACCAATGTCCACTTTTTCCTCAATGGGCTGGCGTTTGCGACCTGGGGCGTGCACGTACCGACTTTCAAACGCCTGCATAGCCTGAGCGAGGTCGAAGTGGCGTTGGCGATGCTGGCGGCCGGGGTCGGCGCGCTCGTCGCCGTTCTTGGGGCCGGTGCGCTCATCGGCCGCTTCGGCGCCCGGGCCGTCTGTGCAGTTTCCGGTCTCATGACCGCCGCAGCGATCGGCGCCGTTTTGCAGCTGCCCAGCTACTGGGCAGGCGTTATGGGTCTGTTCGTTTTCGGTGTAGCAAACAGCCTGTTCGATGTCGCCATGAATGCGCATGCCGTAGAGGTCGAGGCCGCCTATGGACGGCCGATTATGTCGAGCTGTCATGGCTTTTTCAGTTTGGGTGGGCTCGCTGGCGCGGCGCTGGCGAGCTTGCTCGCGGTTGCAGGCGTCGCAGCGACCACGCATACGCTGTGGGTCGCCGTGGGTGCGGCCGCCCTGACCATTGCCGTCGTTCCCTCGATGCTGCCGGACCGCGCGCGCACCACCGAAGAAGCGGGCCACAGTTTCATGCGGCCCCACGGTGTCATCATCCTGCTCGGCGCCATGGCCGCCCTCGGCTTGGTGGCCGAGGGCGCCATGTACGACTGGAGTGTGCTCTACCTGCGCGAGAGCCTGGCGTCGCCGCAAGCCCTGGCGGCTCTGGCCTACGCGTCGTTCTCGGTGGCGATGGCGATCGGCCGCTTCGCGGGTGACCGTGCTCGTGCGCGATGGGGTGCCGAAACCCTGCTGAGTGTCGGTGGTACGCTGGCCGCAATCGCGATGCTGGCGGTCTTGCTGATCGGCCATCCTGCGGCGGCGCTCGCAGGTTTCGCGTTGGTGGGACTTGGCATCTCGAACGTCGTGCCGGTGCTCTTTTCATGCGCATCGCGGGTGCCCGGCATCTCGCCCGCGCATGGCATCTCCGGCGTCGCCGGTTTGGGCTATCTTGGCTTTCTATTAGGCCCACCCATGATCGGTGCAGTGGCGCAGGTCGCCACCTTACCGGTAGCGCTGTGCCTTGTCGCCTTGTTTGCGGCGGCCCTCGCCGTGCTTGCACGCCGCGTTTTGCCCATCATGGGCGCACTCGGAACCAGCACAGACGATCGGGCTACTCGCCCAGTTCGGGCGGCAAGGCAGGAACCAGGTCGGCACGGCTGAGGTGGCCGCCCGATTCAACGCAGGCGGGGACAAGGCTTCGCCCTGTCACACCCAACCGCCATCGACCACAAAATTCTGTGCCGTGCACATGGCGCTGTCGTCTGCCACCAGAAAAAGCGCCATCCGGGCAATGTGCTCTGCCAATACCGGCTGGTTGATGCACTGGCCACGCGCGATATCAGCGCGAGCTGTGTCATCGACCCAGAGACGCAGCTGCTTTTCGGTCATCACCCAACCCGGCACCAGTGTGTTGACCCGGATGTTGAAGGGGCCGAAATCGCGCGCGAGGCTGCGCGTCAGTCCCTGCACGGCAGATTTGGATGTTGTGTAAACGGGCATGCCCCCCTGTTTGAGCATCCAGCTAAGGGAGCCGAAATTCACGATGCTTCCGCCACCGGCCTTGCGCATGTCGGGCGCGACGTTGCGAGCAGCAAAGAACTGATGCTTCAGGTTCACGGCGATGCCTGCATCCCACGACTCTGAGGTGGTCTCCTCAATGGTGTGACGGCGATCGTTGGCAGCATTGTTCAGCAGTGCGTTAATGGGGCCAAAGTGCTGGCGCACCTTGTCGATGGCGCTCTCCAACGCAGCAATGTCTGTCAAGTCAGCATGTACAAACAGCGGGGCGTGCCGCGCTCCGGCCAGTGCGCTTGCCAGCGTCGATCCTGCCGCGGTGTCGATGTCGATGAAGCCGACCTTCGCGCCTTGGGCGGTGAATTGCTCGACAAGGCAGGCACCAATGCTGGTGGCGCCTCCTGTGATGAGCACCGTCCGGTCAGCCAGGCTGGGGTATTGGGCAAAAACTGTCATGGGGTATTCCTTTACTGTCGAAGGCCATCTATCGAAACGCCGGGAGTGCGGTTGGACGGCCCTGTAGATTTAGTCTAGTACGGTGACCGGCTAAATTTTAAGTGAATTCAGTCAAATATTCAAAGACAACAGCACGGACACGCAATGCATTTGTATGATGAATGTTTCACTTTTTATGCGGAGCCTCTGCAGATCCATCGCAGACTGTCCTTACCTCTCAGATGAAGTGACGGACTGCTCGACCTCGCTGCCCGACTCCACCCGGCGCATGGCCCAGGCCATTGCGGCCAAAGGTGGCAGGTTTCTTGATGCCGCCACGGCTGGGAATTTTGGCTACAGGCCCCAGTACTTGCCGCATTTGCGGAGCAGCTTCAACGAAGCCAACTGAGCCCGGATGGCAAGCGCCTACCGGCGTCCTATTTGAACGGGCGAAAGGCGAAGGCCCGCGATACCGGTGGCGCGTCATTCATGGCCTTCGAGTGTGCTGGCGCCGCCATGTCGGTGCCACGACGCTCAATGTCAGACACCTGCTGCGTGCCCATGCGCTGGTCATACCGCCGACGCTTGCGCGCATCCGACAGAACGCCATAGGCGAAGTTGATCTGCACCTGCCGCTCACTGGCGGCCTCGCTGCCACAGTTTTTGTCGGGATGGTTGCTTTGGGCCAGGCAGCGGTACGCCGCCCGGATGACCTGGGCGCTGGCGTGTGGACTGACTTCGAGTATCTCGTACAGTGTGGCTTCAGGTTTCATCGGTAGTCCTGAGCTATGCAGGCGTCAACTTGCCCCATCGTCACACCTGTTGGCTGGCGGCATTTGCGCCTTATCAAAGACGCAGTGGCTGGTGCTTGATTTTCCTCTTCGCCAGCAAAAGTCCAGGTGAATCCCGGGCAATGTTGGCAGCGTCAATTCAGGCGCCTGCATCGTTCGGCTTGACCCTGAACCCATCGACTGTTAATCTGCAGTCGCTGTCAGAGAAAAAATCCCGCCACCAGGGCGGGATTTCAGGGTAAAGGCGCCGAGGCGCCACCATTTACTGCGTGCCTTCGCTGACGGATTCCTGCGTCATCGTCGTGACACCCGATTAAAGCTTGGGTAGAGTTCCGTCGTCATCCCGGCCCATCATTCGAACACTCTGGTGCTCACCGGTACGGTGCGCGCGCATGAGTTCGGCTGTGACTTGCTTGCGCGTGACGCTCGATGGTTCTGGGCTGGACGCTTGAATCTCCCCGTCGTCATCCCGGCCCATCATTCGAACACTCTGGTGCTCACCGGTACGGTGCGCGCGCATGAGTTCGGCTGTGACTTGCTCGCGGGTGACGCTTGATCCAATTTGCTGGTTCGAAAAATTCCCAAACCCGATGTTGTCATCGGTGCGGGAGTATTCGGCCAGGGCTGGGGTACCGGCGATCAGGCCAGAGGCGAGGATCAGGGCAATGGTGGCAAATCTGTTTTTCATGATGATTCCTTTCAAAGCTTGTTAAACAATTCCGGGCAGGTCGGTCGTCATCGTGTACCGTCTTGTCCAGCTTCTATCGCGACATTGCGATATGGGTGAACTATAAAAAGTTGACACCGACCAGGAGATGACTGGCAAATTACAAAGTGGTAAGTAATTCGTATCAGGCGACACGTGGCAGGGAGATGCTGAACGTCGTAACACCGTCTGCGGAACCTGCAGCAATTGTTCCCGCGTGGGCCAGCACGATTGACTTGGTGATGGCCAAGCCCAGCCCGGTGCCTTCGCTTGAACGTTGTCGCGATGGATCAACCCGGAAGAAACGGTCAAAGACGCGATCCAAATACTCCGCTGGAATGGTGTCGCCGGTATTTTTCATCGCAATCGAGATGGCGTCCGCGCTCGACCTGATATTGACCTGGATGGTCGTATTCACGGTCGAATGGCGCACAGCGTTAGAGAGCAGGTTGCCCAGTGCCCGGCGCAACATCAGCCGGTCTGCGCTTACCGCGCCGTCGCCTTCAAGCCTGAGCTGCAGCTGCTTTTCTTCAGCCACCGCATCGTAGTAGTCAAACAATGTCTGAACCTCTGCTGCCAGATGGACGACCTGTCGGCTCGGCACCACCAGACCGTTTTCGGCTTTGGCGAGCAACAGCATGTCTGCGATCATGCGGGCCATGCGCTCGAATTCTTCAGCATTCGACTCCAGAATGCCGCGGTACTCATCAGCGCCGCGCGCGCGCGACAGGGCGACCTGCGTTTGCGTCATCAAATTGCTCACCGGCGTGCGCAACTCATGCGCGATGTCGGACGAAAATTCTGACAGGCGCCGAAACGCTTCTTCAAGCCGGGCCAGCATGTCATTCAAGGATTGCGCCAGTTCGGCCAGCTCTAGCGGCACCGACTCTACCGGCAGGCGATGGCTCAATTGCTGCGCCGTGACCACAAGCGTCTGCTCACGCATGGCACGCAGCGGCGCCAGGCCGCGCCGTGCCGCGACCCACCCGAGCACACCGGTCAGCACGGCGGCGCCTGCTACAAATACCCATAGCGTTTGCAGAAAGGAGCGCATGAATGCCTGGTGGTGGGCGATGTCCAGGGCGACCGCGACCACCACCTTGGAATGCGCGCTGATGCCGGAGGGCAGCTCGGCAGCGATGCCGCGGTAGCTTTGGCCACCCAATTCCCAGGTCATGGGGCGATACGGACTATTGGCAGCCTGGGTTGCCATCAGGTCAAACGGGAAATGCGGCTTGGGCGTGGTGAACATCAGTTCGTGATCAGTGCCGTAAATGATCAATTCAAGTCCATGGTGTCCGACCAGGGAATCGCTGATCACGCGTGAAATTCGCGCCAGATCGTCCTGCGACTTGTAGGTCTGCAAGGCATACCGGGCCAGTTCCATCTTGCCAGTCAAAACCTCCATGTCCTGCTGCTCAAAGTGCTGCTCCACCGAGGAAGCGACGACGAAGCCCAGTGCCAGCAACACGACCGATGAGGCTGTGACAAACAGCAGCGTCAAACGGCGCGTGATCGACGTCTTTCCGCTCAAGCGCAATTGGGGTTCTCCAGCACATAACCCATGCCGCGCACGGTACGAATGAGCTTGGGTTCAAACTCGTCATCCACCTTGGCGCGCAAGCGACGCATGGCGACCTCGATCACGTTGGTGTCGCTGTCAAAATTCATATCCCATACGTGGGAGGCGATCAAGGAACGCGGCAAAACCTCGCCCTGGCGGCGCAGCAGCAACTCCAACAAGGCAAATTCTTTGGCCGTGAGATCGACGCGTTTTCCAGCGCGCGTGACACGGCGGCGCATGAGGTCAATTTCCAGGTCGGCGGCGCGCAAAAATTCGGCGGTAGACGCCTTGCTGCCGCGGCGCAATAAGGTGCGCACACGCGCCAGCAACTCTGAAAAAGCAAATGGCTTGACCAGATAGTCGTCGGCGCCAAGCTCCAAACCCTTGACGCGGTCATCGACGTGGTCGCGCGCGCTCAAGAACAAAACAGGGGTGTCCTTGCCGGCTTTGCGGATGCCCGCCAAAATCGCCCAGCCGTCTAAGCCAGGCAACATCACGTCGAGAATGGCCAGGTCGTAGTCTTCTGTGAGCGCGTGATGCAGGCCGTCGGTGCCGTTGCGTATCAGATCGACAACGAAACCCGACTCGACCAAGCCCTGTTTGAGATAGTCACCGGTTTTTGGTTCGTCTTCGACGATGAGAATTTTCATGACGACATTTTGCGCTGCCTGCGCGTCAGCACACGCCAGATAACAGGAATGTAATCTGGCTGTCAGCTCGCTGATGGGAACAGATTTGCACACTGTCATGAGCAACACACGCTAGACAAGACCCCCTTCATCTGTGTTGACGCCATGTTGCGCGTGCTACCGAACAGACATCTGCAGGACGCCAACTTAGATTGAACGCTCCATGTTTTACAGGAAAGACTAATGAAAAACTTGTTTACTTCGGCAGTTGGTGCACTGGCCCTGTTCACCACCGGTGTCACGTTGGCGCAGAACGGCACCATGATGAATGGCAGCATGTGGGGCACTGGGTGGATGGGCGGCTACGGCGGCATCGGAATGCCGGTCTTGCTGCTTGTCGTTGTCGTGCTTGTGGTATGGATCATCAAGCGGGGCGGAAAGTGACGCCATTGCATCGAATTTCCCTCGCCGTTCGCGGTGTTAATCAAGCTAACCAGGAGTCTGTCATGACCCATTTTCGATTTATTCCACTGGCCGCTGTCCTCACCACCGCCGCCTTGCTGGCGGCCTGCAACACAGCGCCGACGACCCCCCTGGGCACCGCATCTGCCAGCGGCATGGCGACCCCCGACCACATGGCCAAGATGGACGCGCAGATGAAGACCATGCAGGCCATGCACGACAAAATGGTCAGCGCCAAGACGCCGCAAGAGCGCAGCAAGCTGATGGCCGAGCACATGAAAGCAATGCAGGACGGCATGGCAATGATGGGTGATATGTCCAGCGCTGGCATGGGCGACATGAAGGCCATGCCGAACATGCCGGGCATGACTGGCGACATGGGTGCGCACCACAAGATGATGGCCAAGCGCATGGAGATGATGCAGATGATGATGCAAATGATGATGGATCGGGAGTCTGCTGCCATGCCAATGGCCAAGTAGCTTGACGGGGCAGCTTGATGTGGCGTAGACGTCCATCAATCACCCGAAGCAGTCGCCACTGGATGAAAAGGGTGATACGCACTTTACCCTCTGCACATTGCCAGCTACGTCGTTCTTGGCTTCGGCTTTTATCTGCTGGCCAGCGCATGGAAGGCTCTTTACGATGCGCAGACGGTCTGAATGACAACCGCGGCGCTGAGTCATTGCTTAAAGTCTGAGAAGAAACATGAACCATCCCGATCGCCCTACCGATTCGCCCCAACATCGGCTTGCAGAATCGGGACCAGGCGCTGGTGTTACGCCGCCACTGAAAGACCCGGTTTGCGGCATGACGGTGAGCGCGCAGTCACCGCACCAGCTTGCGCACGATGGGCGTACGTTCTACTTCTGCAGCGCCAAGTGCCAGAGCAAATTCGCCGCAGATCCGAAGCCTTACCTGCCGCCAGTTCCATCCGTGGCCGCATCGCCATCGCCGGAGTCGTTGGAACCGAAGTCACATTCACCGGCCGACGCTACGGTCTACACCTGCCCGATGCATCCAGAGGTGCGCCAGGACCATCCCGGCAACTGCCCCAAGTGCGGCATGACGCTGGAGCCGGAGCTGCCCAGTCTTGAGGATGACGAGAACCCGGAGTTGCGCAACTTTCAGCACCGCTTCTGGTGGACCTTGCCGCTGACGGCTGTCGTCTTCGTGCTCGCCATGTTCGGCCATGTCCATCCACTGCAGACGATGGCCGTGCAGAGTTGGGTGGAACTGGTGCTGGCAACGCCCATCGTGCTCTGGGCTGGCTGGCCGTTCTTCACCCGCGGCTGGCAGTCGGTGATAAATCGCAGCCCCAATATGTGGACCTTGATTGGTCTGGGCACCGGCGCCGCTTTCGTCTACAGCGTGGTGGCGACTGTCGCGCCGCGGGTGTTTCCGGCCTCGTTCATCTCCATGGGTCGCGTGGCGGTGTATTTTGAGGCGGCGGCTGTGATCATCTCGCTCACCCTGCTGGGTCAGGTGCTGGAGCTCAAAGCCCGCTCGCAAACCGGCGCTGCCATCAAGTCCTTGCTCGGCCTGGCGCCCAAGACTGCCCGGCGCATCCGGCCTGATGGGAGCGAGGAGGATGTGCCACTGAGCCATGTCCATATCGATGACCAGTTGCGTATCCGGCCGGGAGAAAAAGTGCCAGTCGATGGCGTGGTGGTCGAGGGCAGCAGTTCGGTCGATGAGTCCATGCTCACGGGTGAACCCATGCCGGTGAGCAAGCGCGTGGGGGATAAAGTGATAGGCGCCACGCTCAACACCAGCGGCGCCCTGGTCATGCGTTCTGAAAAAGTGGGCTCATCCACGGTGCTCGCGCAGATCGTGCAAATGGTTGCGCAGGCACAGCGATCAAGGGCCCCTATGCAGCGCATGGCCGATCTGGTGGCGGGTTACTTTGTCATGACCGTCGTGGCCATTGCCGCGCTGACTTTTTTTGGCTGGGGATTTTTCGGGCCCGAGCCAAGCTGGGTATTCGGCCTGATCAACGCGGTGGCGGTGCTGATCATTGCCTGCCCGTGTGCCCTGGGCCTGGCCACGCCGATGTCCATCATGGTCGCCACTGGTCGCGGCGCCACCCAGGGTGTGTTGTTTCGCGATGCGGCGGCGATCGAGAACCTGCGCAAGATCGACACGCTCATCATTGACAAGACCGGCACCCTGACCGAGGGCCGCCCGACGTTTGAGCGCGCCGTCCCCGCGACCGGGTTTGAGGCTGACGACGTGCTGCGCCTGGCCGCCAGCCTGGACCAGGGCAGCGAACACCCGCTCGCCGAGACCATCGTGCGCGCCGCCCGGGAGCGCGGCATGGCGCTGGATAAGCCGGAGAACTTCGAATCGGGCTCAGGTATTGGTGTGCGCGGACAGGTCGGCGGACGCGAACTCGCGCTGGGCAATACCACGCTGATGCAGCAGCTGAAGGTCTCTGTCACGGCCTTGGTGTCTGAGGCCGAGGGCCTGCGGGCCGCAGGCGCCAGCGTGATGCACCTGGCAGTCGACGGCCAATTGGCAGGGCTGCTGGCCGTGTCGGATCCAGTCAAGGCCAGCACGCCCGAAGCGCTGGCCACGCTCAAGGCGGCGGGCCTTCGCATCATCATGGCCACGGGAGATGGTTTGACGACGGCCAAGGCTGTGGGGGCTCGCCTGGGAATCGACGAGGTGTATGGGGAGGTCAAGCCTGCGGACAAGCTGATGCTGGTGGAAAAATTGCAAAAAGAAGGCCGAATCGTTGCCATGGCAGGCGACGGCATCAACGACGCCCCCGCGCTGGCCAAGGCAGATGTCGGCATCGCCATGGGAACCGGCACGGACGTGGCCATGAACAGCGCGCAGTTGACCCTGGTCAAGGGCGACTTGCGCGGCATTGCGATTGCGCGTTCGTTGTCGCAGGACACGGTGGTCAACATGAAGCAAAACCTGATGTTCGCGTTCCTCTACAACGCACTGGGTATTCCAATTGCGGCCGGCGTTCTGTATCCGCTGACCGGCTGGCTTTTGTCGCCGCTGATCGCCGCTCTGGCCATGAGCTTCAGCTCGGTGTCCGTGATTGGCAACGCGTTGCGCCTGCTTCGCAGTCGGCTGACCGTTGGCGCAGAGCCGGTCAATCCGAACATGACAAAAATGTAATTTTCAGGTCAGCTTCTTGTCGAAGCCCGGTGGGCAAAATAGGGGCATTCCATTTACCCAAGGATCACTCAATGTCCACCCGACTCCACCTTGCATCGATCATTGCATTGGTCACTGGCACTTTAGCTACGCCGGGCATTGCCCAAACCGAGCACAACATGCATGGCAGTCCGGCAGCCACTTCTGCCCCGAAGGCAGCGGCTACCGCCATGGGTGAGGGCAACGTGAAAAAAATTGATACAGCCAAGGGAACCGTCACTCTGACGCACGGTGCGCTGCCCAACGGCATGCCGCCCATGACCATGGCCTATAAGGTCAAGGACGCTGCCTGGCTCGACACCTTGAAAGTTGGGCAGAAGATTCTTTTTGCCACCGACCCCGCAGACGGCATGACCGTGTCGCACTTTGAGCCAGCCAAGTAAGACCTTGCGTTAAGCAGACGCGTTCACATGAAAACATCTCCCTGGGCGTTTGTATTTTCTGCCTGGCTGCTCGCCGCCGCAGCCACGCTGGGCGCCTTGTTCATGAGCGAAATCATGGGTTTTGCACCCTGCGAGCTGTGCTGGTACCAGCGCATCTTCATGTTCCCGCTGGTTTTCATTCTCGCAGTCGGACTCTTTCCCTTCGACCCGAAAGTGGTGCGCTACGCCCTGCCTTTGGCCGTGGGCGGCTTGCTGGTGGCGGGCTTTCAGCTGCTGCTGACCGCAGGGTTCATCCCCGAGACGTTGACGCCGTGCCGGCAAGGCATTCCCTGCTCCACCGTGCAGGTCGAGTGGCTGGGCTTTGTCACCATTCCGCTGCTTTCCTTTCTCG
Source organism: Rhodoferax sp. (assembly GCF_010365055.1). Taxonomy (GTDB): domain Bacteria; phylum Pseudomonadota; class Gammaproteobacteria; order Burkholderiales; family Burkholderiaceae_C; genus Rhodoferax. The sequence goes on along the minus strand of NZ_JAAFHA010000012.1, from coordinate 7,085 downwards.
CATTCCTGATGATTAACATTTTGCTGATCACCGCTTACCTCAAGACATCCAAATGAAACAAAAAAGCATCTTTATCGTCGCTGCAGTCTTGCTCGTCGTCGCCTTTGTCACTGGCGCCTATTTTTACAAGAAGCAACAGACCGAGCAGGCCGCACAGCTGGCAGCGAAAAATCAGGTCGCACTGGTACGCCCAGACGCGCCCAGCTTCGGCGACGCCAATGCCCCGGTGCATATCGTCGAGTTCTTTGACCCGGCCTGCGGCACCTGCCGCGACTTCTACCCAATGGTCAAGGCGCTGATGGCGGAGCACCCCGGCAAGATTCGCCTGACCTTGCGCTATGCCCCTTTTCATCAGGGCTCAGAAGCCGTGGTCAAGGCCCTGGAAGCCTCGCGCAAGCAAGGCAAGTTTGAGCCGGCGCTGGAGGCGCTGTTTGCCTCGCAAAATGTCTGGGTTCAAAACCACGTCGCACAAGCCGAGTTGATCGGGCCCGTTCTGGCGCCCCTGGGGCTGGACATGGCCAGGCTGCAAACCGACGCCAACGCCCCTGAAGTGGCCGCCATGATTGCGCGCGATCTGCTTGATGCCAAAACCATGAACGTCACCATGACGCCTGAATACTTCGTCAACGGCAAGCCGCTGCCCAGCTTCGGCTTTGACCAGTTGCGAAGCCTGGTCGGTGACGCGCTGCTAACCACCAACCCGAAGTAGGCCACGCCATGTCATACCCGCTACAGACCGGCGTGCTCGCCGCGCTGCTGGCTCTGGGCGCGCCCATCGCGGCCCAAACCAGCGAAGAAATGCCTGGGGCCAGCGTCGAAGGCCTGCTTTCCGTAGCCAAGGCGAACAACCCTGATTACGCCAGCATGCGTTTTGAGGCGCAGGCCGCGGCTGAACGTGTCGAGCCTGCGGGCGCCTTGATGGACCCCAAATTTCGCATCGAGTGGATGGACATCACCAAAATGGGGGAGCAAAGCCCAACGCTGTGGCCCAGTGATGTCGGCAGCACCAAATACACCCTGATGCAGGACCTTCCGTGGTTTGGCAAACGCGAGCTCAAGCGCGACATCGCGCAATTTGAAGCCCAGAGCAGCGAAGGAAAGGCGCTGGGTGCGTGGTCTGAATTGGCAGCGCGAATCAAGACAGCGCAGGCCCAGCGCTATTACCTCCATGGCAACGAAAAATTGACGCAGGAGATTCTCGATTTGATGGCGCAACTTGAGCAGGTGGCGCAAAGCCGCTATGCCGGCGGGTTGGCGGCCCAGCAAGACGTAATCCGGTCTCAGGTCGAGCAGACCAATATGCGCAATGAGTTGGTGATGATCGAAAGTGAACGCCTGCAAGTTGATGCGCGGCTCAATGCGCTTCTGGCGCGGCCTGCTCAAGCACCACTGGCGCGCCCGAACGGTCTGCGCATGACACCCGCTGCCGCCCTGCTCGACACCGCCAAGCTGGAACAGCGCGTGCGCAGCCGCAATCCGCAGCTGTTCAGCGAAGAGGCGCGCATCCAGGCAGCCGAGAAAAGCCGGGACTTGAGCTACAAAAACCGCTACCCCGATTTCACGCTAGCGATTTCCCCGACGCAAGTCGACAGTCGCATCAAGGAGTGGAGTCTGATGCTCGAAGTCAATATTCCGCTGCAGCAAAATTCCCGGCGCGCGATGGAGCGAGAAGCAGAGGCCATGGTATCGGCGGCCCATGCGCGCAAAGAGGCTGCCGCCAACCAGGTGCTGGCTGAACTCGCGCAAAACCTCGCCGGCATGGAGGCTGCGCGACGCACCGGGGCGCTGGCCACCAGCAGCCTGCTGCCGCAGGCGGACCTGAGCTTCAGTTCCGCCCTAGCCAGCTATGAGAACGGCAAGCTTGACTTTGCCGCCCTGCTCGACGCCCAGCGTCAGATTCGTCAAGCCAGACAGAGCCAGCTTAAAGCGCAGTTTGAAGCGCAAATGCGTTTGGCGGAAATTGAAAAATTATTAGGAGAAGACTTATGAGAACCAGGTTCCAAATGGCCGGTTGGTTGATCGCAGCGACCGTGTTGACCACGGGCTGCGACCGAGGACAAAGCCCCGTCGAGAATGCGGTCCAGGTCCAGGTTCAGGGCAGCATGCCGATGCCGGATGGCGACAGCGCCCAAAGAAAGCTACTTCATTACCGCAATCCGATGGGCGGCTCTGACACCTCCGCCACGCCGAAAAAAGATTCAATGGGGATGGACTACATCCCGGTCTATTCGGATGAAAAGCAATGAACAAGAGCACTGGAATGTTCGCGGGTGTGGTCGCTGTTGCCGTGCTGGCCGCAGGTGGCGGCTACTGGATGGGCCACAAAGGCTCTGTAGTGCAGCCGCAGGCCGACACCGAAGCGACGGCGGGCGCCGCCAAGAAAGTCCTTTACTACCGCAACCCCATGGGCTTGCCTGACACATCGCCCACGCCAAAAAAAGACCCGATGGGAATGGACTACATCGCGGTCTATGCGGGCGGGGCAGACGAGGAGGAGGCGCCTGCCAACCAGGTCAGGATCAGCACCGAGAAAGTGCAAAAATTGGGCGTTCGCGTGGAAGCTGCCCAGTTGCGAACCCTTGACAAATCGGTGCGCGCAGCTGGCCGTGTCGAGCCCGATGAGCGCCGCCTGTACACCATCGCGCCCAAGTTCGAGGGCTATGTCGAGCGCCTGCACGCCAATGTCACCGGCCAGCCGGTCGCCAAGGGTCAGCCTTTGTTCGAGGTCTATAGCCCGGAGCTGGTCTCTGCCCAGCGCGAATACGCTGTTGCGATGCAAGGGGTGGCCGCGCTCAAAGACGCCAGCAGCCAGGCCCAGTCCGGGATGCAACAGCTGGCCAAGTCCAGCCTGGCGCGCCTGAAGAACTGGGACATCTCGGAGCAGCAGATCAAGTCCTTGACTCAGTCCGGCACGACGCAGCGCACACTCACGTTCCGATCCCCCGTGGCGGGTATCGTGATGGAGAAAAAGGCGGTGCAAGGCATGCGCTTCATGCCCGGTGAAATGCTCTATCAAGTTGCGGACCTGTCCCATATATGGGTCGTTGCGGACGTGTTTGAACAAGACCTTGGCCTGGTCAAGACCGGCGCCCAGGCGCAAGTCCAGATCAACGCCTACCCTGGCAAAGTGTTTACGGGCAAGGTGACTTATGTTTACCCGACGCTCAAGGCCGAGACGCGAACCGTGCCGGTGCGCGTCGAGTTGGCCAACCCCGGTTTGCTGCTCAAGCCGGGCATGTTTGCCCAGATGGAAATGCAGGTCGCGGCCAAAGGCCAAGTCGTAACGGTGCCGGTGTCAGCGGTGATTGACAGCGGCACACGACAGATTGTCTTGATCGAAAAAGGGGCTGGCCGCTTCGAGCCGCGTGAAGTCAAACTCGGTGCGCGCAGTGACAACTATGTTGAGATTCTCGATGGCGTGAAAGATGGCGAGCCTGTGGTCGTTGCAGCCAACTTCCTGATTGATGCCGAGAGCAATTTAAAGGCAGCGGTGGGCGGCTTTGCCAGCGCCGCGCCTGCAGAACCCGCCAGCGCGGCAGCAACAAGCACGCCCGAGGCGCCTGCACCGAAGGCGGCAAGCCATCAGGCGGTGGGCACCGTCGACAGCGTCGACGCCAAGGCAGGCACTGTCAGTCTGAGCCATGGCCCCATTGCCAGCCTCAAATGGCCAGCCATGACGATGGAGTTCAAAGCCGCCAATGCGTCGCTGCTGAGCGAGCTTCAACCGGGCGCCAAAGTGACGGTCGAGTTTGTGGAGCGCCAGCCCGGTGAATGGGTGATCACCAGCGTCAAGAAGTAACCATGCTGTCCAAAATTATTGACTGGTCAGGCCGCAACCGTTTTCTGGTGCTGCTGGCCACGCTTTTCGTTGTCGTCGCCGGCGTGTTTGCCGTGCTGCGCACACCGATTGACGCGCTACCGGATCTGTCGGATGTGCAGGTCATCGTCTACACCGAGTACCCCGGCCAGGCGCCACAGGTGGTGGAGGACCAGGTCACCTACCCGTTGACCACGTCCATGCTGTCGGTGCCAAAATCCAAAGTGGTGCGCGGCTTCTCGTTCTTTGGCGCGTCCTTTGTTTACATCATTTTTGAGGACGGCACTGACATCTACTGGGCGCGCTCGCGCGTGCTGGAGTACCTCAACTTTGCCTCGGGGCGCATGCCCAAAGGAATTTCGCCGCAAATCGGCCCGGACGCCACGGGCGTGGGCTGGGTCTACCAGTACGCCCTGCTGGCCAAGGACAAGACCCTGGCCGAGCTGCGCAGCATTCAGGACTGGTATGTGCGCTACCAGCTGACCAAGGCACACGGCGTCGCTGAAGTGGCGTCAGTCGGCGGCTTTGTGCAAACCTACCAGGTGACCGTAGACCCGGTCAAGCTGCGCGCCTACAACATTCCGCTGATGAAGGTGGCGCAAGTGATTCGCGACTCCAACCGCGACGTCGGCGGGCGCGCGGTGGAGATGGCCGAGACCGAATACATGGTGCGCGGCAAAGGCTACTTGCGGGGCAAGGGCGACATCGAGATGCTGGTCGTCAAAAGCGACATGGGCACGCCGGTGCTCATTCGCGATATCGCCCGGGTCGAACTGACACCGGACGAGCGCCGCGGCATCACCGAACTCAATGGCGAAGGTGAAGTGGTCTCGGGCATCGCCATGGCCCGCTATGGCGAAAACGCGCTGGAAGTGATCTCTAATTTAAAAGCCAAGATCGCAGAAATTGGCCCGGGCTTGCCCGAGGGCGTGACGGTGCAGACGGTGTATGACCGCTCCGAGCTCATCAACCGCGCCATCGACACCTTGAAGAGAACGCTGATCGAGGAATCGCTCATCGTGGCGCTGGTGTGCGTCGTCTTCCTGATGCATGTGCGCAGCGCTTTGGTGGCAATTTTGATGTTGCCCGTGGGTATCTTGATGGCGTTCATTGCCATGCGGCTGCTGGGCATGAGTTCTAACCTGATGAGTCTGGGCGGCATTGCGATTGCGATTGGCGCCATGATCGATGCCGCGATTGTGATGATCGAGAACGCGCACAAGCACCTGGAGCGCCTGCCCGAAAAGCACAGTACCAGCCAGCGCTTTGAAGCCATGCTGGAGGCCTGCAAAGAGGTCGGACCGGCGCTGTTTTTCTCGCTGCTGATCATCACGGTGTCATTTTTGCCCGTATTCGCGCTCGAAGGTCAAGAGGGGCGGCTGTTCTCGCCACTGGCCTACACCAAGACCTTCTCGATGGCCAGCGCTGCATTGCTATCGATTACCCTGGTGCCGGTGCTGATGCTGCTGTTCATTCGCGGCAAGATCATGCCCGAATCCAAAAACCCGGTGAACCGCTTTCTGATCTGGGTCTATCGGCCCATCATCTCCGGCGTGATGCGCTGGAAAAAGCTAACGATTTTTCTGGCGTTGCTGGCCCTTGCTGTCTCCTACTACCCGGCTTCAAAGCTAGGCTCCGAGTTCATGCCAACGCTCAACGAAGGCTCGCTGCTCTACATGCCCGCGTCGCTGCCCGGCATGTCGATCACCAAGGCCGCCGAGCTGCTGCAAACGCAAAACAAAATCATCAAGAGCTTCCCCGAAGTGTCATCTGTTTGGGGCAAGGCCGGGCGCGCCAACACCGCGACTGACCCGGCCCCGACCGAGATGTTTGAGACCGTCATCAACCTCAAGCCCGAATCCGAATGGCGTGCGGGCTTGACTATTGACAAGCTGATTGCCGAGATGGACAAGGCGCTGCAATTCCCAGGTGTGGCCAATTCCTGGACCATGCCGATCAAGGCGCGCATCGACATGCTCTCCACCGGCATTCGCACGCCGATCGGCATCAAGGTGTTTGGCAACGACCTCGATGAAATGGAGAAGCTGGCCAAGCAGATTGAGGCCGTGGTGAAAGCCGTGCCTGGCACCACCAGCGCCTTTGCCGAACGCATTACCGGCGGTTTCTATCTCAACATCGAACCCGACCGCGAGCAGCTGGCGCGCTACGGGCTGGCGGTGGGCGACCTGCTCGATGTGGTCGGCACCGCACTCGGCGGCGAAATGGTGACCACCACCGTGGAGGGCCGCGAGCGCTTTGGCGTGACCGTGCGCTACCCGCGTGAAATGCGCGGCGACCCGCAGCAGATTGCAAACCAGGTGCTGGTGCCCACCATGGGGGGTGCGATGATTCCGCTGGGCCAGGTGGCCAAGGTGATCGTTGCCAAGGGCGCGCCCGGCATTCGCACCGAGAACGCGCTGCTGTCGGCCTATATTTACGTCGATATCCGTGACCGCGACATTGGCCGCTATGTGGCCGACGCGAAGAAGGCCGTGGCAGAGCAGGTGACGTTCCCGAGCGGCTATTACGTCACCTGGAGCGGCCAGTTTGAGTACATGGAACGCGCCATCGAGAAAATGAAGGTGGTCATCCCGGTCACGCTGCTGTCCATCTTTTTGCTCTTGTACCTGAACTTCCGGCGCATCACCGAGACGCTGATCGTGATGCTCTCAGTGCCATTCGCCCTGGTCGGCGGCATCTGGCTGATGTGGCTGCTCAATTACAACCTATCGGTAGCGGTGGCGGTCGGCTTTATTGCGCTGGCCGGCGTGGCGGCCGAGACCGGCGTCATCATGCTGATCTATCTGGATCATGCCTGGCAGGACATCAAGGATGAGTGCCGCCTGGCCAATCGTCCGCCTACGGTTGCCGACCTGTACGCAGCGGTGATGGAAGGCGCGGTCGAGCGCGTGCGGCCCAAGATGATGACGGTGGTGGCCATCATGGCCGGGCTGTTGCCGATCATGTGGGGGACAGGAACCGGCTCCGAGGTGATGAGCCGCATCGCCGCACCGATGGTCGGCGGCATGATCTCCAGCACGGTGCTGACGCTGGCCGTCATTCCGGCGATCTATGCGCTGGTCAAGCAGTGGCGGCTGAAGCGGGGGATGGAGGTTTGACACCCTTTCGCCGCCTTTGTCGATGAAAATATTGACAAAATTAGGCTGTAGCCCACTACAGGGACTTCCCACCAAATCAAGAGGTATTGGATTTATTTTTTGATAGGCGGTATTCATTGCATTGATGTAAACGAAAGCGGCGGCAAACG
>NZ_JAAFHA010000011.1 GCF_010365055.1 Rhodoferax sp. | reverse complement strand
GTGCGGTTGTTGAACACCGGGTCTTCACAGGTGCGCAGGTGAAACACCTTTTGCATCAGCAGAATCGCCTCCTTGACCGCCCAGGCGCTCGGGTAGGGTCCGAAATACTGGTGCCTCTTCTCGACCGCACCGCGGTAGTAGGACACCCGCGGAAAGCTGCTGCCGGGATTCGATGAGGCACTTGCGCCGGTCATCTTCAAGTACGGGTAACTCTTGTCATCCCGAAACAGAATGTTGTACCTGGGGCTGAGGGTCTTGATCAGGTTGTTTTCCAGCAACAGCGCCTCGGCTTCCGAGCGCACCACGGTCGTTTCCAGCCGCACAATCTTGCTCACCATGTGGCCGATGCGGGTGCCGCCGTGATTTTTCTGAAAATAGCTCGACACCCGCTTTTTCAAATTGATGGCCTTGCCCACATAGAGCACCGTGCCCTCAAAATCAAAATAGCGGTAGACCCCCGGCAGCGGTGGCAGACCCGCCACGTCGATGAGCAGTTGCGCCGGGTGTGCGGACAGGGCCGCAGCGGGTGGGCTATCGGGCGCCTCGGGTGAGGTGGAATTTGGCAAATGAGGCATAAGTGCGTATTGTGGACAATTCAGGCGTGACAGGAAAACTTTGGGACATCTTTTGCCGGGTCATTGACAACTACGGTGACATCGGCGTGGGCTGGCGCTTGAGCGCTGGCTTGGGGGCGCGCGGCGAACGCGTGCGCTTCTGGGTTGACGATCCCAGTGCGCTGGTCTGGATGGCGCCCGAGGGTGCGCCCAACGTCGAAATCCGTCACTGGACCGCGCCGATTGAGACTCAAGGCTTGGCGCCAGGCGACATTTTGTTGGAAACATTCGGTTGTGAAATTGGTCCTGAATTTATAGCTGCTTGCGAAGGATGGACGGGGGCTAGAGGCCAAAAAGGCTTATGGATTAACCTGGAATACCTGAGTGCTGAAGGCTACGCCGAACGCAATCACGGCCTCCCCTCCCCGGTCATGACCGGGCCAGGCGCGGGTCTGTGCAAATACTTCTTCTACCCCGGCTTCACGGCGGGCACGGGTGGCCTGCTGCGGGAACCCGATCTGGCCGAGCGCCAGGCCCGCTTCAACCGTGTCGGCTGGCTGCAGCACAAAGGCATTGCCTGGCAGGGCGAGCGCCTGGTATCCCTGTTTTGCTACGAACCGCCGGCCTTGGCCGACTTGTTGGACCAGTTGGCCACGGGCCCGCAGGCGACCCGGCTGCTGGTCACCGCGGGTCGGGCGAGCGCAGCGGTTTCCGCCTGTATTTTGGATAAAAATAGGCTGCAGCCCTCATGGAATAAGCGTCAGCAGCTATCAATTAGTTACCTTCCGCCACTTACTCAATACGACTACGACCATCTGCTGTGGGCCTGTGAGCTGAATTTTGTTCGCGGGGAGGATTCACTGGTGCGCGCCTTGTGGGCCAACCAGCCCTTTGTCTGGCAGATCTACCCGCAGCACGACGACGCCCATCACCGCAAGCTGGAAGCTTTTCTGGACATGTTGGGCGCCCCGCCCTCACTGCGGGCGTTTCACCGGGTCTGGAATGGTGTGAATAGCCGCACAGGCAGCAAGGCCAGCCAAGCGACGCAATTGCCCGCGTTGGCGCTTGATTCTTGGCAGCAAGTCGTGGCTAGCGTTGGCCACCAACTGCGCCAGCAAGACGACCTTGTGACCCAGATCATGCGTTTTGCTTTAAAAAACCTTTAAAATAGCCAGCTTTGCGGGACCTGACCGGGTTTTTCATCCGTCCATACCGCCCTTGCCGCGTCACCAGCGGCCAACTTTCACACATCTCGCTATGAAAACCGCTCAAGAAATTCGCGTTGGTAATGTCATCATGTACGGCAAAGACCCGATGGTCGTGCTACGGACCGAATACAGCCGCGGTGGCCGCAATTCGTCCACCGTGCGTATGAAGCTTAAAAGTCTGATCGCCAACTTCAACACCGAAGTGGTGTACAAGGCCGACGACAAGCTGGAACAAGTCATTCTGGACAAGAAGGAATGCACCTATTCTTACTTTGCCGAGCCGATGTACATCTGCATGGACACCGAATTCAACCAGTACGAAGTCGAAGCCGAGAACATGGGTGACTCGCTGAACTACCTCGAAGATGGTATGGAACTCGAAGTGGTGTTCTACAACGAAAAAGCCATTTCGGTTGAAATGCCCACCAACGTGGTGCGCGAAATCACCTGGACCGAACCTGCCGTCAAGGGCGACACCTCCGGCAAGGTGCTCAAGCCCGCCAAAATCTCCACCGGTTTTGACGTGGGTGTGCCAATTTTTGTGGCGCAGGGCGACAAGGTCGAGATCGACACCCGCACCGGCGAATACCGCAAACGCGTTTAGGCGCCAGCCCGCCCAGCGGGCTGCGGCAAAAAGGGCTTCCAGGAAGCCCTTTTTTTATGGGCAACTGCCGAGCCTCATCTCGCAAACTTTTTTTGTTCCCGTCCAGCAAAGCGATGTAGGCTTCGGGTATGCGCAAACACAGCGACAAACCGCAGCTGGCTAGCAAGCTGGTGCTGCGCCGGGTGGCGATCGACACCTACCGTGAAAACGTGGCCTACCTGCACCGGGACTGCGCGGTGTACCGGGCTGAAGGCTTTCAGGCCTTGTCCAAAGTCGAGGTGCGGGCCAACGGACGCCACATTCTGGCCACCCTGAACGTCGTGGATGACCCCCATATCGTCGCCTGCGATGAGCTCGGCTTGTCGGAGGACGCTTTTGCTCAGATGGCCGTGACCGATGGTCACCCTGCTTCGGTGTCCCAGGCCGAGCCGCCGCAGTCCATTGGCGCGCTGCGCCGCAAATTGGCCGGTGAGCGGCTCGGCCGTGAGGACTTTCTGGATATCGTGCGCGACATCGCTGAATTGCACTATTCCAAAATTGAGTTGAGTGCTTTTGTTGTGGCCACCAACCGGGACGAACTGGACCGCGAGGAGGTGTACTTTTTGACCGAGGCGATGGTGGCCACCGGGCGAACGCTCAACTGGCACGAGCCCCTGGTGGTGGACAAACACTGTATTGGTGGCATTCCCGGCAACCGCACCTCCATGCTGGTGGTGCCCATTGTGGCGGCGCACGGCCTGCTGTGCCCCAAGACCTCATCGCGTGCCATCACCTCCCCGGCCGGCACGGCCGACACGATGGAAGTGTTGGCCAAGGTGGAGCTGCCTTTTGATCAGTTGGCGGACATCGTGCGCGCGCACCGGGGCTGCCTGGCCTGGGGCGGCGCCGCCCATTTGTCGCCGGCCGACGATGTGCTGATTTCGGTCGAACGACCGCTGGCAATTGACTCGCCCGGGCAAATGGTGGCCTCCATTCTGTCCAAGAAAATTGCCGCGGGCTCCACCCATCTGGTGCTGGACATCCCCATCGGTCCCAGCGCCAAAGTGCGTTCCATGCCTGACGCGCAACGTCTGCGCCGGCTGTTCGAGTACGTGGCGGCGCGGATGCATCTGTCGCTGGACGTGATCGTGACGGATGGACGCCAACCGGTTGGCAATGGCATTGGCCCGGTGCTGGAGGCGCGCGATGTGATGCGGGTTCTGGAGAACGACGCCCGGGCGCCCAACGACTTGCGGCAAAAATCCTTGCGATTGGCTGGCCGGCTGATTGAATGCCACCCGGACGTGCGCGGTGGCGACGGTTTTGCGATCGCGCGGGACATTCTGGATTCTGGCCGGGCGCTGGCGAAAATGAACGCCATCATTGCCGCCCAGGGCGCCAAGCCCTTTGATCACAACCATCCGCAACTCGGCGCCTTGACCTTTGATATTTGCGCCAGCGAGTCCGGCGTAGTCACCGGCATTGACAACCTGCAGGTGGCGCGCATCGCCCGTCTGGCGGGTGCGCCCAAAGTCATCGGTGCCGGCATTGACCTGTTTCACAAACTGGGGGACGCGGTGGCAAGCGGCGAGCCTCTGTACCGCGTTCACGCCGGGTTTCAAAGCGACCTCGATTTTGCGCGCCAAGCCAGCGCCAAGTCGACCGGCTATACCATCGGGCGAGCCGAAGATGTGCCCCATGTATTTACGGAATTTTGATGCCATCAACACCTGTTTTGCTGTGTTTTGAGGATGAGCAAGAGAGCGCTGCACGCATCGCCCAGGCCGCTGGGCACCACCTGATCCGTATCGATCGTCACCGCTTTCCCGATGGCGAAATCAAGCTGCGCCTGCCCCCGAGCCTGCCGGATCATGTGGTCATCCTGCGCACGCTCAACGACCCGAATGAAAAACTGGTCGAACTGTTGTTGGCGGCCAAAACCGCGCGTGACCTGGGCGCCCGGCACTTGACGCTGGTGGCGCCCTACCTCGGCTACATGCGACAGGACGTCGCGTTTGAACCGGGCGAAGCCATCAGCCAGCGCATTGTCGGGCGGTTCTTGGCCGGCATGTTTGATGCCGTCATCACCGTTGACCCCCATTTGCACCGCGTCACCACATTGCAGCAAGCTGTGCCCGTGGCCAATGCGGTGGCGCTCAGCGCAGCCCCCTTGCTGTCCGACCTGATTGCCACCCATTGCGCGCAAGCCCTGCTGCTCGGGCCGGATGAAGAATCAAAGCAATGGGTCGCTCAGGCTGCCACGCGCCACGGTTTTGACCACGCTGTTTGCCACAAGGTGCGCCGTGGCGACCGGGCGGTCGAGATTGCGCTGCCGGACATTCCCGTGGCAGGCCGTCAAGTGGTGCTGCTCGACGACGTGGTCAGCACCGGCCACACCCTGGCTCAGGCAACGCGCCAACTGCTGGCTGCGGGCGCAACCTCGGTCGATGTGGCGGTCACGCACGCGCTCTTTGTGGCTGATGCCTGGTCCATGATTTTGAACGCGGGTGTGCGCGAGGTCTGGAGCAGCGACTGCGTCAAGCATGCCAGCAATGCCATCAGCATGAGCGGCCCCCTGGGTGAGGCGTTGACCCGCATCGACGCCATGACCACGACGCGCTGAGCGCTGGTCCTGCCGGATGGATGCGCACATCAACGGTGCTTGCCTTGCCTTTGAGCGACGACGCGTTGCGCCTTGCCACTGCGCCCGCGCGGCACCGGCTGCCCCAATTCTGTAAGAACGCGCAGCCGGGCCAGGCCCTGCGCCACGGCAAACTGTTCCAGGGCGTTTACGCAACGCGCGGCTGCAGCTGTGGCGTCGGCTCCCTGCAGATCCAGCCTGAGCACCAGGGTGTGATCATCCTGCTGGCGCAATTGAAAATCGAAGACGCCTGCCTCATCTTCCAGCACCGTCGTCAGCGCCAGCGGCAAGAGCGTGACCTGACGCCCATTCTGTCCTGCCATCAGCAAGGGATCGTCCCGGCGACCCTGCACCTCGATCACCGGCAGTGACGAGCCGCATTCACAGCGCTCTGGATGCAGCGTGATCTGGTCGCCCAGGTCATAACGAATTAGCGGTTGCACGAAATTGGCCAGGTTCGTCAACAAGGTGGAATGTGATGCCTTCCCGTCCGGGACCGGCTGCCCCTGCGCGTCAATCGGTTCCAAAATCACCCAGTCGGTGTTCGCATGCATCTGCCCGTGGCCGCACTCCCAGCCGATCGACATGAATTCCGAGGCGCCATAGCTGTTGCGCACCACGCACCCAAGTGTCTGTTCCAGGTGTCGGCGCACGGCTCTACTTAGCGTTTCACCGCCTGTCCATATTTCCCTTGGCAGGAAGTGCAGCGCCCCTTGTGCCGCCTGATCGGCCAGCAACGCTGCCACGGTCGGATAGGTGGCAATCACAGTCGGTGCAAACGCATTGAGCTCATCGAGCAAAGCGCTGTTTGACTGCAAAATGGAAAAGCAACGCAAGCTCTGCGCCATGAACGGATTGAGCTGGCGCAGCCGCTGCATGCTCACCATGCTGGCAAAGTGGCCCGTGGTGGCACCCACAAAGGCGATGCGCTCCGCCAGCAACAGAGGATCAAACAAGCGCTGCAATGGCCGCAGCGTGCTGCGCCGCAACGCCTCCAGGGCATCGTAAACCGCCATCGCGCGTGCATCCTGGACGAACATACCCGGTTGATGGCTGGTGCCAGAACTTTCCCAGACCAGGTACTTGCCCAGGTAGGGCTCGCCTATGCGCTTGGCATCGGCGGTGAAGCTGCGAAGCTCCTGCAACTTGAGTTGTGGGTCAGTCACCCAATCCTCAAAGCGCGCCATCAGCTCGGCTCGGCCCAGCACCGGTAGCGCGCTCAGAGGGGTGGCGGGTGGCATGCCTTGCAGGCGCTCCCGGAAGATTCGGGACCCGCGCACAGCGGCATCAAGCAGATGAGCCAGTCTGGACTGTTGGCGCGCGGCGATCGCGTCCGGCGTTGCACGACCACTGGCCAAGACATCGAGCGCCACAGCACTCAAGCGCAAGGGATCAAAAACTGTCCTCATAGGCACAACATGCTAGTGCGACTTCAAAACCTCAAATTTGTGCATGATCAATGCCTGTGATTTTTATCAAGTCATGGCACCGAATCAGTCAGTATTGTTCGATTGGGTTTCAATTCCAATGGAGGTTTGCAATGGATGACATCACGACGGTTCAAAAAGACAAATTAATGAGCGACCTGAACACGGTAATTGCCGACGCTGGAGAGGTGCTGCGCATGACGGCTGACCAAGCAGGTGAAAGCGCCGCCGATCTGCGTGGCCGCGTGCAAGCCCGAATGAACCAGGCCAAGGACGAACTGCGTCATTTACAGGAGGCAACCGTTGCCAAAGCCAAGGCAGCAGGCCACGCTGCTGACGATTTTGTGCATGTCAACCCCTGGAAATCAATCGGTATCGCGGCGGGCATCGGGCTAGTCGTCGGCCTGCTGATCAGTCGTCGTTAAGTCGGCAGCTTTTCTGCCCAATGCATGAGCAACACGGGAAAGAGTAGCGGTCTGTTCGCCTCGGTGCGCCGCCTGCTGGGTACGGTACTTGAGATTGCCCAGGTAAGACTGGAACTGCTGGGCACCGAGCTCGAACTGGAGAAGCGGCGTCTCTTTGACGCCCTGCTCTTCGGCTTGATTGCCCTCCTGGCGGTGGGTGTCGGCGTGGTGTTGTTGTGCGGCTTCATCATCCTGCTGTTTTGGGAGGGTTATCGCCTGCCCGCAGTGGGCGTTCTGACGCTGCTATTTTTCGCTGCCGGCGCCTGGTTGGCGTTCGCGGCGCGAAAACGACTGCAGAGTGCGACGGGCATATTTGAAGCGAGCCTGGCTGAGTTGAAGCTCGATCGCGCTGGCCTTCAAACCTCAGGTTCCCATGAACAACGATGAACTGGTCGTGCGCCAACAGCAGTTGCTGGCGCACAGTGCGCGCTTGCGCCTGGTCCTGGCCGATCAGGCGCAGGTTTTGCAGCGACCTCTGGCCATGATCGACCAGGCACGAGGCGGTCTGCAATGGATTTATCGCAACCCACAGTGGCCGCTCGGCGTTCTGGCACTTTCGGTTCTGGTGCGACCGCGACGTGCGATGGTGTGGGGCGGGCGCCTGTGGTGGGCCTGGAAGGCTTACAGGCAAACACAGCATTGGTTGGCTAAACAACCCATCCGAAGACAGCTTCCTTGAATTAAGTCGATCCGCCGCGGGTTGGCCAGGCGATGTGTCACAGTTTTTCGCACACAATCGCAGCCATGGACACCACTGAAAACCTTTCCGAACCTCGCCTGCCTGATTCCGAAACGGAGTTGAAAAGCCAGGCTGACATCGCCCCTCTGTTGGAGGCAGATGCCTACCGCCTGGCATTTGCCGACCCAGAATTTTTGGTGCGGCGAGAAACACGCGGCATCCGCTTTCAACTTGAAATGCTCAAGCCCGATCTGGACCAGGCCGAGCAAGGTGTCGACAGCACTATTGTGGTTTTTGGCAGCGCCCGCTCGCCCTCGCCCGAGACTGCCCAGGCGAGTCTGCAGCAAGCGCAAGCCAGCGGGGATGCCAACGCGCTGCGTGTCGCCCAGCGACAGATGCGCAACGCCCACTACTACGACCAGGCGCGCCTGTTTGCCCGGCAGGTCGCGGGGTACAGCGCGCACCGACGGCATGAAGAGCGCCTCTTCATTGCCACCGGCGGCGGCCCTGGCATCATGGAGGCCGCTAACCGTGGCTCGCACGAAATGGGCGCCCTGAGCGTGGGCCTGAATATTTCCCTGCTGCACGAGCAGAACCCCAACCCCTACATCACGCCAACCTTGAGCTTCAAGTTTCACTACTTTGCGCTGCGCAAGATGCATTTCATGATGCGGGCCAAGGCCCTGGTGGCGTTCCCCGGCGGCTTTGGCACGCTCGATGAATTGTTTGAAGTAATCACCCTGGTGCAGACCCGCAAGTCCAAACCGGTGCCGATTGTCTTGTTTGGCACCGACTACTGGAAGCGACTGATCAACATGGATCTGATGGTCGAAGAAGGCGTGATCTCGGCGCAGGACCTGGACCTGTTCACTTACGTGGATGATGCCGCTGCGGCATGGGAAGTCATACGCGCCTTTTATGACCTCTAGGTTGGGGCTGGCTTGGACCAGCTCAAAACCAGCGCGTCCAACGCCTTTTGATCAGCGCGGGCTCTCAAAGAACAGGTAGTTGGAGCCGTAGTCGCTGATCTCAAAGTAGACTTTTTTCTCGCCTGGATCCGCGACAAAATTCAAGTTCTCGTCCAGCACGCCATAACCATAGCGATAAGGACGCGGTTTGTTGTCATCCGTGCCCATGCCGGTGCTGAGCTTGTCGATCTTGAGGAAACGACGCATCACCTTGTCGCCCGCATAGACCTCCAGCACGCCGTTGGTTCCGGTCCAGTTCTGGATGTCGCGGCTGATCTTGTTCTGCTGCTCCTGTGTGCAACTTGTAAGAAGAAATAACGCGCTAGCCCCCGCCAATAAAGCATGAGTAGCTCTGAATTTAGTAGTAACCATAAAACCCCCAAGAGGTGGGAAAGACAGACTGAAGTGCAACGCAGCGCCCACGCGCCGTCGTCAATTCAATCGCTGGCGCAGCGCCTCATACAAACACACACCGCTGGCCACCGACACATTGAGGCTCTCAACGGCGCCGCGCATCGGGATGCTCACTAATTCATCACAGGTTTTGGCGGTCAGCGCGCGCATGCCGTCGCCCTCGGCACCCAGCACCAGCGCCACCGGACCTCTGAGGTCGGCCTGGTAAATGGTTTTAGGTGCCACGTCGCTGGTGCCGATGATCCAGATATGGCGTTCCTTGAGCTCATTCAAGGTGCGCGCCAGATTGGTCACCATGAAGTAGGGCACGGTCTCGGCCGCGCCGCTGGCAACCTTGGCCACTGTGGCATTGATGCCGGCGGCGTGGTCTTTGGGGGCGATCACGGCGTGCACGCCAGCGCCGTCGGCCACACGCAGGCAGGCACCCAGGTTGTGGGGATCGGTGACGCCATCGAGCACAAGAATCAACGGTGCTTCACGCTCGGCCACGGGCTTGTCCGCTTGCGCGGCTTCGAGTTGTTCCAGCAATTCGTCCAGCGAGTGAACTTGGGCCAGTTCCTGCACCCGCGCCGCCACGCCCTGGTGACCGTGGCCGCCACACAGCTTGGCCAGACGGATGCCATCGGACTCGATCAGGCGCGCACCGGCCTCATTGGCTTTGTCCAGAAACTGGCGCATGCGCGCATCGCGCCGTGTCGGCTCGAAATAAATCTCGATGATGGATTTGGGCGCAGTTTTGAGACGCACGCCGACGGCATGGAAGCCGAATAAGACTTTGGTTGAAGACATGGCTGAATTATCGTGGCTTGCGCTCTTGGCAAGAGCCACCCACGGCCTATTTATAAAACGGAGTGGCTGGTTTCAACACCGTGCGTCGCCGTTTTGTGTCGTGCGACTCAGGACGACACCGGGCCCTCAGCGCCGGGCTCAGTCGATTGAGCCGCTTCATTTTCATCGGGCACATCGCCTTCAGCACCCTCACCCACCTTGCGATCGGCTTTGTGCTTAAGCTTTTCTTCTTTTTTCTTCTTTTTCGCCAGTTCTTTCTGACGCTTCTCGTATCCGTAATTCGGTGTTGCCAAAGTATTCTTTCAGGTTGTTAGAGGCACTTTACCAGAAGTTTCAATCATCTTCGTCGCGTCAAACTGATCTGCCACCATGAGAAGTTGGGGTATTTTGGTCACCCGTGGGGCAGTACTCGGGAAACTCGGTGATGGCTTCAACCAAGCGCGAACCCAAAGCGTCGTAAGGAAACTTGGGCGAGACGTCTGCACCACCGGGCTGCGGGTCGGCGGTCAACCCTTGAATGAGTTCGTGGCGAATGACCTCGGCGTGGTCATGGTGGTCATGGTGAAGCTGGACAAATTCTGGGGTTTTCATGCGGCGCGGCGACTGGCAAGGGCCTGATCGTGGCGTTTCAGGCCATCAACCCAATTCCCATTAACATTGCGCCCGCCTTGGCGCACCTTTACATGCGCTGGCTAACTCAAACTCTGGAAAGCTCTTAATGCTCAACACCTCACGCCGCTTGACACTTCAAGCACTGATCGCCTGCGCTGCCTTCGGGTTCGCAACCCAAACGCTCGCCGAGCAGGTCTTCAAAATCACCGCCATCCCTGACGAGTCGCCCACCGAACTGGCCCGCAAGGCCGCGCCACTGGTGAAATACCTGGAACAAAGGCTGGGCATAAAGGTCGAGTTCACCCCCGTGTCTGACTACGCCGCCGCGGTGGAAACCCTGGTCAACAAGCAAGTGGACATGGCCTGGTTCGGCGGCTTCACCTTTGTGCAGGCCCATGTCCGCTCCGGGGGCAAGGCCGAGCCGCTGGTGCAGCGCGCGGAGGATGAAAAGTTCAAGTCGATCTTCATCACCTCGAACGCTGACATCCATTCGCTGGCTGACCTGAAAGGCAAAACACTCAGCTTTGGCGCAGCGTCGAGCACGTCCGGGCACCTGATGCCACGCAGTTTCATGCTGGAAGCCAAGGTCGACCCTGACAAAGACCTCAAACGTGTGGCTTTCTCGGGCGCACACGATGCCACCATTGCGGCGGTCGCCGCCGGCAAGGTGGATGCCGGTGCGCTGAACATCTCGGTGTGGGAAAAGTTTGTGGCCGACAAAAAGGTCGACAGCGCCAAGGTCCGGGTGTTCTACACCACACCCGCTTACTTTGACTACAACTGGACGGTGCACGCCGACATGCCCCAAGCCCTGAAGGACAAAGTCACCCGCGCCTTTCTCGACCTGAACAACAGCACGCCAGAGGGCAAGCAACTGTTGGAATTGCAGCGCGCCAGCCGGTTTATTCCGACCCAAGCCGCCAATTACAGGGGCATTGAGACCGCCGCACGCAGTGCAGGTTTGCTCAAGTAACGGCCTGGAGCAATTCCGTTTTGATAGCTACAAGCCCATATGAATCGGGGGCTGCAAGCCATTTTCATCTATGAAAGTGGTGCTGCAGAACTGTTCGGCAAGTCACCCTGCAGCCAAGTCCGCCACCGCCCCTGCTCTGAAGGCACTGAGCTTGCGCGTGGCGTCTGGTGAGCAGCTGGCCATCATCGGTCCTTCTGGCGCCGGTAAAACCACGCTGCTGCAGCTCTTGGCCTGCGCCCTGCCACCAACACAGGGCGACTTGTTGCTGGATCAGCGCAACCCCTGGGCTCTGCGCACGCCTGATCTGCAGCGCCTGCGCGGTCAGTTGTTTCTGGCGCCGCAGGTGCCGCCGCTGCCCCCGCGCCAACGGGTGGTCACCGCTGTGCTGGCGGGCCGGTTGCCTGGCATGGGGCTGTGGGCCAGCTTGAGCAACCTGTTCTACCCTCAACGGCTTGACCTGGCTTATGACGCGCTGGCGCGTTTTGACTTGTCAGAAAAGCTGTTTGACCGCGTCGATCGGCTCTCAGGTGGTGAGCGCCAGCGCGTTGGTTTGGCGCGGCTGGCCGTGTCCAAGGCGACGCTGTTGCTGGTGGATGAGCCCTTGTCGGCGCTGGATCCCGAACGCGCCCGCCAAGCCTGCGAGTCACTGACCGCGGTGGCGCGTGAGCACAAGGCCACGCTGGTTGCCACCTTGCACCACGTGGAAATGGCTTTGCAGCACTTTCCCCGGATCGTGGGGCTGCGCGAAGGCGAGATTGTCTTTGACCTGCCCGCAGACCAAGTAAGCCCCGCGCGGCTGACCGATTTGTACGCCCGCCATCTTGACGAACTGGCTGGCACCGCACCCGTGGTCGAGCTGTCTGCTGCAGCCATGTCAACGCTGGTGGCCACATACCGGTGAAAGACGAACCATGTCGTTGAGGGTCGCCCCGCGCCGCGACCCCGCCTGGATCGGCCGCGTGTTTGCGCTATGGGCGACGCTGGCCGTGGCCTGGCCGCTGCTGGTGCTGGCTGAATTCAAGCCCTGGGCGCTGTTGAGCCCGCAAAGCCTGCAACCCACCTTGCACTTTTTGGGCGACTTTTTTCCGCCCAGGCTGGAGCCTGAATTTTTGTGGATGGTGGCGCGCGAGACCTGGCGCACCGTGGCCATCGCCACCGCAGGCATCACGCTGGCTCTGGGGTGGGCGGTGCCACTGGCGCTGATCGCATCGCGCACCTTGTCGGTGTCGGCACTGGTCGGCCGCATGGCGTTTCTTCCCGCATCTGTCCGCCAAGCCGTGCGCTGGTTGCTGATGCTGCTCAGGAGCGTGCCCGAGCTGATCTGGGCGCTGATCTTTGTGCGTGTGGTGGGGCTGGGACCGACCTCGGGCGTGTTGGCCATTGCGCTCACCTACGCCGGCATGCTAGGCAAGGTGTATGCCGAGATTCTGGAATCGGGCGATGCGCAGCCAACACAGGCACTGCTGCGCAACGGTGCGGGACGACTGCAGGCTTTTTTCTACGCCTTGTTGCCGCAACGCGCCACGGAGCTCACCAGCTACACGATTTACCGCTGGGAGTGCGCCATTCGCTCCTCTGCCGTGCTCGGCTTTGTGGGTGCCGGGGGTTTGGGTCAGCAAATGGACGCGTCCATGAAAATGTTCAACGGCAGTGAGGTCGCCACCATGCTGTTGGTGTTCATGGCACTGGTCTGGTTGGCTGACCGAGTCAGTGCCCTGCTCAGAAGTGCCCTCGCATGATCAAGCCAACGCGCGAACCTGGGCTGCCAGAGCGGGTGTCCGGGCCCACCTGTGAAAGCGCTGGGCAAACAATAACCCGGCCGGCACTGGGACGACCGCCCCCCATTTGGAACCTGCACTGCACAGCGTGCTGGCTGACTCTGGGCTTGGTCATTCTGGTGCTGAGCAGCTTTGCTTCGCTGGACTTGCAATGGCGCAAGTTTTTGTCGGGTGACGCGCTGGCATCCATGGGGCGTTTCATCCAGGAATTGACACAGCCGCAAGCCGACTTGGCCTTTCTGCGCAAAATCTTTTGGGCTAGCCTGGAAACCCTGGCCATGTCAGCGGTGGGCACGGCCCTGGCTGCGCTGGCTGGTCTGGCGCTGGCACTGCCTGCTGCGAAGACCCACCCCGATGACCCGGCCCGCTGGCGTGACCTCACACGGCTGCTGCTCAACGCCCTGCGCAGCGTTCCGGAGCTGGTGTGGGCCGCGCTGTTGTTGATATCTGCGGGTCTGGGCCCCCTGGCCGGCACCCTGGCGCTGGCGCTGCACACCACCGGGGTGCTCGGCCGCTTGTTTGCCGAGAGTTTTGAGAACCAGCCGCAAGGCCCTGCCGAGGCGCTGCGCTTGCGGGGCGTGCGGCCCGCCCAGGTGTTTTGGTACGCCGACCTGCCCCAAGCCCTGCCCCAACTGGTGAGCTACACGCTGTACCGCTGGGAGAACAATATCCGCGCGGCCGCCATTCTGGGCGTGGTCGGCGCGGGTGGCCTGGGGCAAATGCTGGCTTTTCACATGGGCTTGTTCCAGATGATGGAAACCAGTTCGGTGCTCATCGCCACGATGATTCTGGTGGCGCTGGTGGACGGTTTGAGTTATCTCACCCGCCTGGGGCTGCAGCGTTAGGCTTGGGTTGGCATGGTTGGAGTGGATGGTGAATCAGCGGCCCTAAAAGCTGTCATCTGATCTTGATTTCAAATGTTTTTCTCTCAGGCAAATGAATGAAGATTGCAGCAGGAAGATCGAGGCAGCTCGGGCTGTGGCATCGGCGCCCATCCTAATCGCCATTGCCTTTGACACTTGTCAAGCGCAGCCATACGCCAGCAGGTCCAATCGACTCTCCAAACCGGTGCACAAAATGAACTTGGAAGTCCTGTCACAGCAGCCGTTGCGGGAGTCAAGCAAGAGTCCGGTGTTGCTGGTGCACGGCGCTTGGCATGGAGCATGGTGTTGGAAGGTGTATTTTGCGGACTACCTTGCACAGCAGGGGTTCCAGGTGCATGCGATCAGTCTTCGAGGACACGGGAACAGCGAGGGTCGCCGGCGTTTGCGCTGGACCGCTTGGCAGATTATGTGGGCGATGTGGCCCAAGTTGCCCGCCAGTTAAGTGCCGCGCCCATCGTCATCGGCCATTCCATGGGCGGACTGGTGGTTCAAAAGTATCTGCAAATGCATGGTGCACCGGCGGGCGTGCTCATGGCGTCCATACCCCCCACGGGGGTGCTGCGAACCGCTTTGCATCTGGCCCGGCTCTAGCTTGCCACCAACTCAAGCGCTGATCGGCATCAGAATCGGGTGCGGATTGCGCTGCCAGATCCGAATCCTCCCACAGCGGTGGCCCGCGCGCGGCGCTGCAAGGTGCCGGAGTTCGCCAAAGCCATCGGGCACGAAGAAAAAATGGAAACGCCATAGCAACTGCCCATGGCAGTCTGCGTGACGGCAGACCTTTGTTTGCTGCGTTTTATATAGCTACATAACTAATCAACACGCGGTCTACAGTCATATTCTTTACAAATTTTGTGCCATTTTCCTGCAAGCCATGGAACACACTTCGCGCGCCCGATGGCGTGTCAACGGGCTACGCAGGCGCTGTTGACGCTGAAAACATGGCCATGGCCTCACCCATGTGGACGGTGCGCGCCGGCACCCAGTCTGCGCGAAGGTGCAGCATGTTCTTCGGGAACAGCATGACCACCGTGGAGCCGAGAAGAAAGCGGCCCATCTCCTCGCCCTGGCGCAACGAAATGGCCTGCTCGTCGTACTGCCACTCCCGTACCGCAGCCAGGCGCGGCGGGTTCACCACCCCATGCCAGACGGTGGCAATGCTGCCGACGATGGTGGCGCCGACCAAGGTCAGCACGAACGGGCCACGGGCCGAATCGAACACGCAGACCACGCGTTCGTTGCGCGCAAACAGCCCGGGCACGCCGCGCGTCGTGGTCGGGTTGACCGAAAACAGGTGGCCCGGCACATAAATCATCCGCACAAGGCGTCCGTCGCAGGGCATGTGGATGCGGTGGTAGTCCTTCGGGCTCAGGTAAAGGGTCGCAAACTGGCCGTCATCGAACCGGGCTGCGAGTCGGGCGTCGCCGCCGACCAGCGCGCGGGTGCTGTAGCGGTGGCCCTTGGCCTGCAGCAGCTGGTCGCCCTCGATCTGGCCGCACTGGATAATCGCGCCGTCCACCGGGCTGACGAAATCAGCCTGCGCCAGCGGGCGGACCCCGTCGCGCAGCGCGCGCGTGAAGAAGTCGTTGAAGCAGGCGTAGCCACCAGCGCCGGGGTCGGCTGCCTCGGCCATGTTCACGCCGTAGCGCGCAATGAACCAGGGGATCACACTGCGCGTCCACCAGCGTGCATGGGAGGCAGCGCATTTGCCAGCAAAGGCGGTCAACATCCTCTTGGGCAAGAGATACTGCGGCAGCACTGCCAGAAGGTCGAGCAGATCAGACACCTTCGCGATTCCCTGCACCCCGCCCACCGCGGCCAACTCCACCTGCCGCACCGCGCTGCGCGCAACGCTGGAATGCCGCCAAGTGGCGCTGCTGCGACGCCTCCTGCAAATGGCGCAGCACCGTGAGGATGTCGGTGCGCTGGGTCTGCCCCAGCAGCCGCTCGTACATTTCGCCGTTGGCGATCTCGGCAGTCACACCCGCTTCACAGGCTGCTTGCAGGCTGGCGTAGCGCTCAACCTTGCCCGGCCACGGGTTGGCCGGCACGGGCAGCCCGTAGCGCGCGAACAAGTCCAAAAGCGCCTCGATATGGCGCGCCTCGGCCTGGCGGATGTTGATGAACGGCCGGACCTCGCCGAAATCGGCGATCACCTGGTCGTAGATAGCCCAAGCTTGGTACTCGTCATCAAGTGCCTCATGGAGCACGCGGATTTCGAGGCCGGTGAGTTCGTTCATGATCAGTGTCCGGTGCAGAAGAATTTCATCAAAGCAAAAATTAGTCTCAACCATCCCTGCATGTGCACGGTTGCTTTTTGTCAATGAGCGGCAAAGGATTCAACGGGAAAATAATTCACAACCATCAGGAGCGGCACGGGGTTGTGTGTCGCATCAAGCCACACCACACCAAACCCCAAGGAGATCGTCATGTCCGAAATTCTCAGCCAGTTCCCCCATCTCAATGAACCAGCCCCCGGCTTCAAGGCCAAGACCACGCACGGTGATCGCAGCTTGGCAGACTACAAGGGCAAGTGGCTGATTCTGTTCTCCCATCCTGCCGACTTCACGCCCGTATGTACCACCGAGTTCATCGGTTTCGCCAACGCAGCCGACACTTTCAAGAGCATGAACTGCGAGTTGCTCGGCCTGTCGATCGACAGCCTGTTCTCGCACCTGGCCTGGACGCAGAACATCCAAGAGAAGTTTGGTGTGCACATCCCATTCCCGATCATCGAAGACATCAAGATGGAAGTTGCCAGCGCTTATGGCATGGTGCACCCCGGTGCCGCCGACACACAGGCCGTGCGCGCCACCTTCTTCATCGATCCCGACGGTGTGCTGCGCGCGATGGTCTACTACCCGATGAGCAACGGCCGCTCCATCAACGAGTTCATCCGCTTGTTGCAGGCGATGCAGACGAGTGACAAGAATTCCGTGGCGACTCCCGAGGGCTGGACGCCGGGCTGCGACGTCATCGTGCCGCCGCCCAAGACCCCAGAGGCCATCGCCAAGCGCGCAACCGAGGGCTACAAAACGGTCGACTGGTACTACTCAACCAAGAGTCTGTAACGCTCACTGGGGCAACAGGTTGGCGAGCTGTTGCCTGCAGTCGCGAACGATCGACGGGTGGGGGCTTTCATCAGGAGAAGCATGATGCGCAGAATCTATTTCCTTGTCCCGTCGGTCGCGTCAGCGCAAGCAATCGTCGACGAGTTGTTGCTGGCCCGGATTGATGCGAGCCACATTCACATGCTTGCCCGCGAGGACACGCCGCTGGAGGATCTGCCGAGAGCGAGTGTGGCGCAAAGCTCCGATCTCGTGCCGGCCCTGCAGCGCGGTGTTGCTGCAGGAGGCCTGGCCGGCTTGCTCGCCGGCCTGCTCGCCATCACCTTCCCGCCCGCGGGGTTTGTGTTCGGTGGTGGCGCTCTGCTCGGCATGACCGCGTTCGGCGCCGGCTTCGGGGCCTGGATGTCAAGCATGGTTGGCGCCGGACTGCCTAATAGCCGCATCGAGAAATTTGAAAAGGCCATTGCAGAGGGTCAATTATTGATGATGATTGACGTGTCGTCGCCGCGCGTCCAGGAGATCGAGTCACTCGTCACCCGTCACCATGCAGAAGCGGAGCTTGAGGGCGTAGACCCCAACATCCCGATCTTCCCGTGACTGACTACCGCGCGGTGACATTGCGATCCTGATCTTGCCTGCGTCAAGTGTTGTTGCTCTGGATCGTCACCTTCTCGCTTATTGGCAGTGTCGGGGCAGCTGCCGGTGCTGCGCTGTTGCTGGTGTTTCCGCTGGCAGTCCGGGACGCGCTCGTCCCAGCGTTGATCAGCTATGCCGCAGGCGTGCTGCTTGGCGCCGCCTTCCTGGGTATGATTCCAACCGCACTGGTGCGCGGTGACGCCAGACTGATCCTGCCGACGGTGCTGAGTGGGTTGGTCTTGTTTTTCGTGCTGGAGAAGCTTGTGCTGTGGCGCCATTGCCACGACAGGGACTGTCCAGCCCATATTGGCCGCACTGGCGCGCTGATTCTGATCGGTGACGCCTTCCACAACTTCGTCGACGGCGTCGTCATTGCGGCCGCGTTTCTCGTTTCGGTGCCACTGGGCATTGCCACCGCCCTGGCGGTGATCGCCCATGAGGTGCCGCAGGAAGTGGGTGATTTCGCTATCCTGCTCGACAGTGGCTACGGCCGGGCCAAGGCGTTCTGGCTCAACATGCTGTCGGCCAGCGCAACGCTGCCGGGGGCATTAGCTGGTTATTTCTGGCTGGCGCATATACAGGTGGCAATTCCCTACATCCTGGCGCTGTCCGCAGCGAGCTTTATCTACATCGCATTGGCAGACCTCGTCCCGTCGCTGCATCGTCGAACGACATCGTGGCAGTCAGCCCTCCAATTGCTACTGCTGCTGGCCGGCATCGGAACCATCGCCTTCATGCATCACGCGCGCTGACTGGAGTCAACACCATTGCGCTCGTCCCATTCGCACATTGAAGAACGGCATGATTTTCCGAAGTTGGGTGCTGGGCCTGCTTCTGTGGTGTGGACTGCCATGGCTGGCTTTGGCAGAGGCACCCCCGCCGCAGAGCCCTGAGGCCCCGGTGCTGGAAGTGTTCGTGCGCCAGGACTGCCCGCACTGCGCCGAGGCCAAGGCTTACCTGCCCCTATTCGCCCGCGAGCGACCGTGGCTGCGCGTCGTCTATCGTGCGGTGGACGAGGATGCCAACGCCCGTGATGCCCTGGTGCGCATCACCGAGCAGGCGGGTTACTGGCCACCGGGTGTGCCTACCTTTGTGTTTCAGGGCCGGGTGCTGGTGGGTTTTGCCGATGCGCAGCAGTCCGGCCCCGAGTTGGCCGCGTTGGTGGACTGTGCGGCACCGGGCCAGCTGTCCACCCCCGCGTCAACGCCGCCGCCAAACACAATCGACGCTGGCCGGTGGGGCACCCTGACCGTTACCGAACTGGGCTTGCCGCTGTTCACGCTGGCGATCGGCCTGCTTGACGGCTTCAACCCCTGCGCCATGTGGGTGCTGTTGTTTCTACTGTCGCTGCTGGTGCACCTGCACGCTCGCCGGCGCATGGCGCTGATTGCGGGTACCTTTGTGCTGGTCAGCGGCGCTGTCTACTACATCTTCATGGCCGCCTGGCTGAATGTGTTTCTGGCCGTGGGTCTGTCAGATGCGGTACGCATGGGGCTGGCGGTATTGGCGCTGCTCATTGCGGCGGTGAACATCAAGGACTTCGCAGCTGGCCCTCAAGGCCTGTCCCTGTCGATTCCTGCTGCGGCCAAGCCGGGGTTGTACGCCCGCATGCGCCAGGTGGTGCAGGCGCGTTCGCTGCCACTGGCCTTGCTGGGCGCGGCGACCCTGGCCGTGGTGGTGAACTTCATCGAACTGTTGTGCACGGCCGGCTTGCCCGCCATGTACACCGCGATTCTGACGCAACAAGCCCTCGGCCCCGCAACCCACTACTCCAGCCTCACCTCGCCCTCCCATTGACGCGCTGATCGAACTCGTCGTCTGCTGCAGATTGGGCTGCCAGTTCCCATGCTCAGGTCCGACCTGTCACGTTGCAGGATGGGGCGCAGCCTTGGCACAGATAGCACCCACTGGCGCACCGCCAGGCGGGGGCAGAAGTGGGCCGTCAGGTGTGGGCGGTCGCACACCGGCACACTCCTACGGCCTCGGCACCTTTGCTCACGTCATGCGACCAGATAGCAAGAAGCCCGAACCGGCGACGGTTCGGGCTTCTTGCTGGGGAACAAAGCGGGAACTATTTGCGTGCCGGCGGCAGATCCGTACAACTCCCATGCGCCACTTCCGCCGCCATGCCGATGGATTCCCCAAGGGTTGGGTGCGGGTGGATCGCTTTGCCGATGTCGATGGCGTCAGCGCCCATCTCGATCGCCAGCGCAATCTCGCCGATCATGTCGCCGGCATGGGTGCCGACCATGCCGCCGCCCAGGATCTTGCCGTGGCCGTGCGCCTCGTCGCCGTCGTCAAACAGCAGCTTGGTGACGCCTTCGTCGCGGCCGTTGGCAATGGCCCGGCCGGAGGCAGTCCAGGGGAACAGGCCCTTCTTGACCTTAATGCCTTGCGCCTTCGCCTGGTCTTCGGTGAGGCCGACCCAGGCCACTTCGGGGTCGGTGTAGGCCACGCTCGGGATGACACGGGCGTTGAACGCAGCGGCTGCCAGTTCCTTGTTGCCCTGCAACTCGCCAGCAATAACTTCGGCAGCCACATGCGCCTCGTGCACCGCCTTGTGCGCCAGCATCGGCTGGCCGACGATGTCGCCGATGGAAAAGATGTGCGGCACGTTGGTGCGCATCTGGATGTCGACAGTGATGAAGCGGCGAGCGTCAGACAAACTCGAAGTCAATAAAGTACTTTATAAGGTACAATTAACTCATGTCTTCAACGAGAAAAATGCCAGCCATCTTTTATCGTTCTGCCAGTGGCGACGAACCGGTGCGCGAATGGTTGAAGGCATTGGATAAAGTCGATCGACAAGCCATAGTTGATCACCTGCGAGGCTCAATCTGGGAGGTGCGTAGCAAGATTGGCAACCGAATTGCGCGAGTATTGTTCGCTGTGGAGCAGTCAGAAATGATTTTGCTGCACGCCTTTATCAAGAAAACCCAGCAGACGAACCCAACCGATATTGAACTGGCAAGCAAACGCCTGAAGGAGTGGAAAAATGGCCAAAGCGACTAAAGAAAACCCACACGCGGGTAGCAGTTTTGATGATTTTCTCAAAGAGGATGGCATCTTTGAAGAGGTACAGGCCCGCGCCCTCAAACGGGCATTGGCCGAGCAGTTGGACGAAGCCATGCAAAGCGGCAAACTCAGCAAAGTGAATATGGCGCAGCGCATGGCCACCAGCCGCTCCCAACTGGACCGGGTGCTTGACCCAAGCAACCTGTCCATCCAGCTCGATACGTTGATCAAAGCGGCGAGTGCGGTTGGCAGAACCGTAGAAATTCGGCTGAAACGGGATACCAAACGCACGCGGGTTACTGCCGCATAAGAAAGCAGCGCAGCCCTCACGGAATCTGCGCGGCCAGCTACTGATTCAGTAGCGTCTTAGCAATCTACTTGCGCGCCGGCGGCAAGTCCGTGCAGCTGCCGTGCGCTACCTCGGCTGCCATGCCAATTCTCTCGCCCAGCGTCGGATGGGCATGGATGATCTTGCCGATGTACACGGCGTCAGCGCCCGTTGGGCTGGCCCACGATGTCGCCGATGGCGAACTGAGGGGCTTTGGCCATGCGGTCACACCTGTTAGCCAGACCGATTTATGGCAACGGGCTTAGGCCCAGCTCCTTCAGGAATGCATCGTGCTTGTGCTTTGCCGTCGCAATGGCTTTCTCAATCTTGACCAACTCGCCATGCGTCGCTGCCAGGTCAATCTCCGCCTCGCCCACCGCCGTGCTGATGTAGCGGGAGATGTTCAGGTTGTAGTCGTTCTTCTCGATCTCTTCCATCTCCACCCGGCGGGCATAGCGGGGCTCTTCCTTGCGGAACTGGTAGGTCTCGATGATCTTGGCGATGTGCTCATTCGTCAGTTGGTTCTGGCGCTTTCCTTTGACGAAGTGCTCGGCCGCGTTGATGCAGAGCACGTCGTCCGGCCTCTTACATTTCTTGAGCACCAAAATGCAAACCGGGATACCGGTGGAATAAAGAAAAGGTTGGCGGGCAGGCCGATCACGGTGTCGATGTGGCCATCCTTGAGCAGCTTGGTGCGGATGCGTTCCTCGGCACCGCCACGGAAAAGAACCCCATGGGGCAAGATGATGGCCATCACGCCCTCGTCTTTCAGGAAATGAAAGCCGTGCAGCAGAAAGGCAAAGTCCGCCGCAGATTTGGGGGCGAGGCCGTGGTTCTTGAAGCGCACGTCGTCAGCCTGCGCGTCCGTGGGCTCCCAGCGGTAGCTGAAGGGCGGATTGGCGACGATGGCGTCGAACGCGGGTTTCCTGGCGGGGTTCAGCTCGCGCAGGTTGTCCCAGTCGTTCGTCAGCGTGTCGCCGTGGTAGATGTCGAACTCGGTGACGTTATCGACTGACTAAGGGCTGTTCGCTTTATGAATTACCCACGACTGTGACTGCTTGTATGCGGAATCCACCCACCCAGCAAAAGGCCCGAACCGGTGAGGGTTCGGGCCCTTTGCTGGGTAGCTTGGATGCTTGGTCTACTTACGGGCGGGCGGCAAATCAGTACAACTCCCATGCGCCACTTCCGCCGCCATGCCGATGGATTCCCCAAGCGTCGGATGCGGGTGGATGGTTTTGCCGATGTCGATGGCATCGGCGCCCATCTCGATCGCCAGCGCAATCTCGCCGATCATGTCGCCGGCATGGGTGCCGACCATGCCGCCACCCAGTATCTTGCCGTGGCCGTGCGCCTCCTCGCTGTCGTCAAACAGCAGCTTGGTGACCCCTTCATCACGGCCGTTGGCAATGGCGCGACCTGACGCGGTCCAGGGGAACAGGCCCTTTTTGACCTTGATGCCCTGCGCCTTGGCCTGGTCTTCGGTCAGGCCGACCCAGGCCACTTCGGGGTCGGTGTAGGCGACGCTGGGAATGACGCGGGCGTTGAAGGCGGCGCTGGCCAGTTCCTTGTTGCCTTGTAATTCACCTGCGATCACTTCAGCCGCCACATGGGCTTCGTGCACCGCCTTGTGCGCCAGCATCGGCTGGCCCACGATGTCGCCGATGGCGAAGATGTGGGGCACGTTGGTGCGCATCTGAATGTCGACGTTGATAAAGCCACGATCGGTCACTGCTACACCGGCCTTGTCGGCGGCGATCTTCTTGCCGTTGGGCGTGCGGCCCACGGCCTGCAATACCAGGTCGTAGGTCTGCGGCGCCGGGGCGGTGCCGCCCTCCTCCGCTGCGGCAAACGTCACCTCGATACCGGCCGCAGTGGCTTTGGCGCCCACCGTTTTGGTCTTGAGCATGATGTTGTCAAAGCGCGGGGCGTTCATCTTTTGCCAGATCTTGACGAGGTCGCGGTCGGCGCCTTGCATCAGGCCGTCCAGCATTTCGACCACATCCAGGCGGGCGCCGAGCGTGCTGTAGACCGTGCCCATTTCCAGGCCGATGATGCCGCCGCCCAGAATCAGCATGCGCTTGGGTACTGCCTTCAAGGCCAAGGCGCCAGTGCTGTCCACCACGCGCGGATCGTCTGGCATGAAGGGCAAGCGCACGGCCTGGCTGCCCGCGGCGATGATGCACTTCTTGAACGCAATAGTCTGCGTCTTGCCGGTTTTCTCTTGGGATGTGCCGGTGGTTTCTTCGACCGTCAAATGGTTGGCACCGACAAACGCCCCGTAGCCGCGCACCACGGTGACCTTGCGCATCTTGGCCATCGCCGCCAGGCCGCCGGTGAGCTTGGTGACGACTTTCTCTTTGTGGCCGCGCAGGGTGTCCACGTTGATCTTGGGCGCGCCAAAGTCCACGCCCAGCGCGGCCATGTGGCTGACTTCATCGATAACCGCGGCCACGTGCAACAGCGCTTTGGACGGGATGCAGCCGACGTTCAGACAGACACCGCCCAGTTGGGCGTAGCGCTCGACCAGGATGACTTTGAGGCCCAAATCTGCAGCGCGGAAGGCCGCCGAATAGCCGCCAGGGCCGCCGCCGAGCACCAGCAAATCGCAATCCAGATCGACGCCGCCTGCATAGCTGGCGGCAGTAACGGCTGGGATGGGCGCGCTCACAACCGCAGATGCTACTGTTTGTGTAGCTGCCTGTGCAGACGCGACGGGGGCTACAGCCGGATTTGGCTTGGAATCTTGTGAAATGGCCACATCTGCTGCCTCCAGCACCAGCAGCACCGAGCCTTCGGATACCTTGTCGCCCAGCGCCACTTTGAGTTCTTTCACCACGCCCGCGTGGCTGCAGGGAATTTCCATGGACGCCTTGTCGGATTCCACCGTGATCAGGCTTTGCTCGGACCGAACGGTGTCGCCGGGCTTGACCAGCAGCTCGATGACGGTGACTTCGGCGAAGTCGCCAATGTTGGGGACTTTGATGTCGATAAGTGCCATTTGTTGTTCCAGATCGGTGGGGAGTTAAAGCAGCGCCCGGCGGAAGTCGCCGAGGATCTGGCCCAGATAGACGTTGAAGCGGGCCGCAGCGGCGCCGTCAATCACGCGGTGGTCCCAGGTCAAGGAGAGCGGCAACATCAGGCGCGGCTGGAAGACGTTGCCATCCCACACCGGCTGGATGGTGGAGCGGCACACGCCCAGAATCGATACTTCAGGCGCGTTGATGATGGGCGTGAAGTAACGCCCGCCAATGCCGCCCAGACTCGAAATGGTGAAGCTGGCACCGGTCATCTCGGCCGGGCTCAGCTTGCCGTCGCGCGCCTTTTGGGCCAGTTCGCCCATCTCCACCGAGATTTGCATGATGCCTTTTTTGTCCGCGTCCTTGATCACCGGCACCATCAGGCCGTTGGGCGTGTCCGCCGCAAAACCGATGTGGTAGTACTGCTTGTAGATCAGGGCGTCACCATCGAGCGAGCTGTTGAATTCGGGGTATTTCTTGAGCGCGGCCACACAGGCCTTGATCAGGAAGGCCAGCATGGTGACCTTCACGCCCGATTTTTCATTTTCTTTGTTGGTCGAGACCCGGAAGGCTTCCAGGTCGGTGATGTCACAGTCGTCATGGTTGGTCACGGCCGGAATCAGGATCGCGTTGCGCAACAGGTTGGCACCGCTGATCTTCTTGATGCGGCTGAGTTCCTTGCGCTCGACCGGCCCAAACTTGGCAAAGTCCACTTTGGGCCACGGAATCAGGCCCAAGCCCGCACCGTCATTGGTAGTTGCGACGGCGGCCGTTTTGGCTTGTGCCTGGGCAGCCAGCGTTTGAGCCGCGCCGCTCATCACCGAGCGGGTGAAGGCTTGCACGTCGTGGTCGGTGATGCGGCCTTTCAAGCCGCTGCCTTTGACTTCATTCAGGGGCACGCCCAGCTCACGGGCAAACTTGCGAACCGACGGCGACGCGTGGGGCAGGCCCAACGGGGCCAATGTGGGGCTGTGTGCGGGCACGGCCAACACGGCAGCCGCTGGTGCAACAGCCGCCGCGGCGGCCACCGGCGCAGCGGCAAGCGCTGAGGCGGCCGCCGACGGCGCAGCTGCAGCCGTTGCGACCGGCGCGGCACCTTCCAGAATCGCCAGCAAGTCACCCCTATTGATCTTGTCGCCGAGTTTGACCTTGAGCTCCTTGATCACACCCGCCGCGCTGGAAGGTATTTCCATGGACGCTTTGTCAGACTCCACGGTCATCAGGCTTTGCTCAAGCCGGACAGCGTCGCCGACCTTGACCATCACCTCGATCACCGTCACATCCTTGAAGTCACCAATGTCCGGCACGCGCACTTCGATCGGGCCCACGCTGGGTGCGACCGTATTAGTAGCTGATTGCGAAGGAAGGACGGGGGCTGCAGCCTGATTTGTCTTAAATTCCTGGGCCGACGCCGGTGCCGCAGCGGCAGGGCCAGCAGCGGCGCCGGCAGCATCTGCCACTTCCAACAACAAGACCAAGGAGCCTTCCCTGACCTTGTCGCCCAGAGCGACCTTGAGCTCCTTGACCACGCCCGCCGCGGACGATGGAATTTCCATCGACGCCTTGTCGGACTCCACCGTGATCAAGCTTTGTTCGGCGGTGACGGTGTCACCGGGTTTGACCAGCAGTTCAATCACGGCCACTTCATCAAAATCACCGATATCCGGGACTTTTACTTCTACCAATGCCATGTTGTCTCTCCATGCCTATTCAGTTGAGGGCAGCGCTTCGGTTCGCGACAGGCCGCCCCAACGGTTTATCTGATGTCCGTTCGCCCTGAGCGTGGTCGTCGGGTGTCGACCAGCTCAGGGCGAACGGGATTAGGGTTTCAAGCGTACAGCGGATTGACCTTGTCGGTCTTGATGCCGTACTTGGCAATCGCTTCAACCACTTTGGCCACCGGCAGCGTGCCTTCTTCACTCAGCGCCTTCAGCGCTGCCACCACGATGAAATGGCGGTTGACCTCAAAGTGCTCGCGCAATTTGGAGCGGAAGTCGCTGCGGCCAAAGCCGTCGGTTCCCAGCACTTTGTAGGTTCGGCCCTTGGGGATGAAAGAGCGAATCTGCTCGGCATAAGCCTTCATGTAGTCGGTGGATGCCACCACCGGGCCGGTGTGTTTTTCGAGCTGTTGGGCGACAAACGACACGCTGGGCGTTTGCGCCGGATGCAGCAGGTTGTGGCGTTCGCAGGCCTGGCCATCACGCGCCAGCTCATTGAAGCTGGGGCAGCTCCAGACATTGGCGCTGACGCCCCAGTCCTTGGCCAGCAACTCCTGGGCGGCAATCGATTCGCGCAGGATCGTGCCAGAGCCCAGCAACTGCACCGTGGGCTGCTTGGCCGCCGTTGCACCCGCCTTGCACAAGTACATGCCCTTGATGATCTGCTCTTCGGTGCCTGCACTCAAGCCCGGCATCGGGTAGTTCTCATTGAGCAGCGTGATGTAGTAATAGACGTTGTCCTGCTTTTCAACCATGCGCTTCAAGCCGTGGTGCAGGATGACGCCCACCTCATGCGCAAAGGTCGGGTCGTAGCTGATGCAGTTGGGAATGGTGCCGGCCAGAATGTGGCTGTGACCGTCTTCGTGTTGCAGGCCTTCGCCGTTGAGCGTGGTGCGCCCCGAGGTGCCGCCCAGCAGAAAGCCGCGCGCCTGCATGTCGCCGGCCGCCCAGGCCAGGTCGCCGATGCGCTGAAAGCCGAACATCGAGTAGTACACGTAAAACGGCACCATGATGCGGTTGGAGGTCGAGTAGCTGGTGGCCGCCGCGATCCAGCTTGCCATGCCGCCGGCTTCGTTGATACCCTCTTGCAGCATTTGGCCCTTGGCATCTTCCTTGTAGTACATGACCTGGTCTTTGTCGACCGGGGTGTATTTCTGGCCCTCCGGGTTGTAGATGCCGATCTGGCGGAACAGACCTTCCATACCAAAGGTGCGGCCCTCATCCACCAAGATGGGCACGACACGTGGGCCCAGCGCCTGGTCGCGCAGCAACTGGCTGAGAAAACGCACATAGGCCTGGGTGGTCGAAATCTCACGTCCTTCAGCGGTCGGGTCGAGCACGGCTTTGAAGGTTTCCAGCGAGGGCACGGTGAAGCTCTCGTCGGCTTTGGTGCGCCGGTGCGGCAAATAGCCCCCCAAGGCCTTGCGCCGCTCGTGCAGGTAACGCATCTCAGGCGTGTCGTCAGCCGGCTTATAGAACGGCAGCTTGGACAGCTCGCTGTCCGGAATCGGGATGTTGAAACGGTCGCGAAAGATCTTGATGTCTTCATCGGTCAGCTTCTTGGTCTGGTGCACGGCATTTTTGCCCTCACCGCTCTTGCCCATGCCGAAACCCTTGACGGTCTTGATCAACAACACGGTAGGCTGCCCCTGGTGATTGACGGCCTTGTGGTAGGCGGCATAGACCTTTTGCGGGTCATGGCCGCCGCGGCGCAGGTTCCAGATGTCGTCGTCGCTCATCTTGGCCACCATCTCCAGCGTGCGCGGGTCGCGGCCGAAAAAGTGCTTGCGCACATAGGCACCGTCATTGGCCTTGAAGGACTGGTAGTCGCCATCGAGCGTGTCCATCATGAGCTTGCGCAAGGCGCCGTCCTTGTCACGCGCCAGCAACGGGTCCCAGTTGCTGCCCCACAGCAATTTGATGACGTTCCAGCCCGCGCCGCGGAAGGTGCCCTCTAACTCCTGCACGATCTTGCCGTTGCCGCGCACCGGGCCGTCCAGGCGCTGCAGGTTGCAGTTGATGACAAAAATCAGGTTGTCGAGTTTTTCGCGCGCGGCCAGGCCGATAGCACCCAGACTTTCGACCTCGTCCATTTCGCCATCGCCACAAAACACCCAGACCTTGCGGTTCTCGGTGTTGGCAATGCCACGGGCGTGCAGGTATTTCAAAAAGCGCGCCTGGTAAATGGCCATCAGAGGCCCGAGGCCCATCGACACCGTGGGGAACTGCCAGAACTCAGGCATCAGCTTGGGATGCGGGTAGCTGGACAAGCCCTTTCCACCGGTCTCCTGGCGGAAATGCAGCAACTGCTCTTCAGTCAAACGGCCTTCCAGGTAGGCACGGGCATAGACACCGGGTGCGACATGGCCTTGGATATAGAGACAGTCGCCACCATGGTTTTCACTCTCGGCATGCCAGAAATGGTTAAAACCCGCGCCAAACATATGCGCCAGCGAGGCAAACGAACCAATGTGCCCGCCGAGATCGCCACCGTCCACGGGGTGATGCCGGTTGGCTTTAACCACCATCGCCATGGCGTTCCAGCGCATGTAGGCGCGCAGGCGTTCTTCAATTTCGATGTTGCCGGGGCAACGCTCTTCCTGATCGGGCTCCAGGGTGTTGACATAGCCGGTGTTGGCCGAAAACGGCATGTCGATGCTGCTTTGGCGGGCATGCTCAAGCAGCTGCTCCAGCAAAAAATGGGCGCGTTCAGGTCCTTCACTTTGAATGACGGCGCTCAAAGCATCCATCCATTCACGGGTTTCCTGGCTGTCGACGTCAGGCGTGCTCGCGCCCACCAAATTCTCGGGAACTTCTGACATATTTGTCTCCTGGGTGGTCTGTTATTTTGATGTTATTGGTATTCTCCAAAAACGCCAATTTTTTTATTTTGCCATATTTTTTCTATTTTTCAAATCGTGCGAATTGATTTCATATTAAGAAATAATGTTCGGTCAAGATCGCATTGATGCCTCTCGCGACAGGCCATCCATGACTTGAACACAGAGGCCTCTACACTTCGCACTATGCGTTCAAGTTTGCTTTTTCCATTCTCCGGTCCTGAGAATCTGACGCCGCTGGCAAGGTTGAGTCGCTGGTGGCACCGATTGACACCGCAGCGGCAAGACCGCTTTGCCGTGCTGGCGCCACTGGCTGCCGTCGTGTTGTTTCTGGCAGCCATCGTGGCGGCATTTGGCTACTTGCGCCTGGAGGAAATCGACCGGGAGCAAGAAGCGGTCAATCGGGATGTGGAGTACACGCAGCAGCGGCTGCGGCTGCGCTTGCTGGAGCGGCAGGAGCAGCTCATGCGCATCGCCCGTGAGGTTTCGAACCGGGAACTCGACACCGACGAGTTTCAGAGCCGGGCCGAGGCGATCGTTAACCAATACCCCGAGCTGCAAAGCTTGAGCTGGATTGACAGCCGTCGCAACGTCAAGGCCAGTTTCGGCTCCGCCAGTCTGGCGCCGCAGCAAGTCAGAAAGACAGGCAGTGCACTCGAACCGGGCGAATCTGTCAACAGCTACAACCTGGCGCGCGAGCTGCAGCAACCTATTTACGCGATGCGCGCGGCAGGCGCCAACATTCCTGCCGTGCTGCAGTTGCATATCCCGTTCAACGACCGCGCCCGCTTCTTGGGCGTTCTGCTGGCCGAATACTCGATCGATGGCCTGTTTCGTTACGGGGTTCCCGCCGAGGTGTCAGCGCGCTACGCGGTCTCGTTCCGTGATGCCAACGGGACTTTGCTGGCGGGCACCAGCATTGCGCCGCGCAAGCCCGGCGCCCGCCTGCTGCCGTGGGATACCCCGGTCAATGTTTACGAAGTACCGGTGTCCCCGGTCGGCAATGGCCTCATCATCCGGGCCCAGGCGTACCGAACCTCGCTGGGCGTGGTCGGCAGTGGACTGTTCTGGCTGGTCAACGCCCTGAGCCTGATGACGGCCTGGATGCTGATCGCCAACTGGCGCCATACGCGCCGGCGGATGCAGGCGCAGCAGGCGTTGATATCGGAAACCAGCTTTCGCCGCGCCATGGAAAACTCCATGTTGACCGGCATGCGCGCGCTCGATCTGCAAGGCCGCATCACCTATGTCAACCCGGCTTTTTGCCGCATGACCGGCTGGAGTGAATCCGATTTGGTGGGACGAAGCGCGCCATTCCCCTATTGGCCCGATACCGATTTTGATTCGCTGTCTTCACGCTTGCAGGAAGAATTGGCCGGCAAGATTCAGGCCAGCGGCATCCAGTTTCGCGTCAAGCGCCGCGACGGATCGCTGTTCGAGGCGCGCCTCTATGTCTCGCCGCTGATCGATGCCCATGGCATACAAACCGGCTGGATGACCTCCATGACCGACATCAGTGAACCGAACCGGATTCGGGACCAGTTGTCGGCCTCGCACGAACGCTTTACCACGGTGCTTGAAGCGCTGGATGCCTCGATCTCGGTGGCGCCGCTGGGCAGCGATGAGCTGCTTTTTGCCAACAAACTGTACCGGCTGTGGTTCGGCACTGAAGCGGGCGGACATCTGCAGCTGGTCGCTGAGGCCGGTGTGCCGGCAACCGCCACCAGTGATGAATCGCTTGACCAGGTCGACGCCTTTGCCGGCCTGCCCACCGACTCGCTGCACGATAACGAGTCTGAAAGTGCCGAGCTGTATGTGGACGCCTTGGGCAAATGGCTGGAAGTGCGCACCCGTTATCTGAGCTGGGTCGATGGTCGCCTGGCGCAGATGGTGATTGCCACTGACATTACCGCGCGCCGGGTGGCCGAGGAACAATCTGCGGCCCAGATCGAGCGCGCCCAGAGCGCCAGCCGCCTGATCACCATGGGCGAGATGGCCTCCAGCGTTGCCCATGAACTCAACCAGCCGCTCACGGCCATCAACAACTACTGCAACGGCATGGTGTCGCGCATCAAGACACAGCAAATCAGTGAAGTCGAGTTGCTGGGCGCGCTGGAGAAAACGGCCAAGCAGGCGCAGCGCGCCGGCCAGATCATTCATCGCATCCGCTCGTTCGTCAAACGCAGCGAGCCCAACCGCACGCTGGCCAACATTGAGAGCATGGTGGATGAAGCGGTGGAACTGGTAGAAATCGAGATGCGTCGGCGCAACGTGCGCCTGACCCACTATGTCGCGCCGCGCCTGCCTGCCCTGCTGGTGGACCCGATTCTGATTGAGCAGGTGCTGGTCAATTTGCTAAAGAATGCCGCCGAATCGGTGGATGCCGCGCAGCGAGCCACAGCGCGACGCAGCGTGATGCTGCGCGTTGCGCCAACCCAGGTCGACGACAAGCCGGTGATCGAATTCGCCGTGCTGGACTCCGGCCAAGGGCTCGCGCCCGAGGTGATGGCACGGCTGTATGAGGCTTTTCATTCCACCAAAGCGGAAGGCATGGGCATCGGCTTGAGTCTGTGCCGCTCGATTGTGGAATCGCACCAGGGTCGAATGAAAGCCGAGAACCTCTACAATGGCCCCGAGCTGACCGGCTGCTGCTTCTCATTCTGGATCCCGATGATAGAAGTGCCGCCGCTCATGGCAAATCTGCCACCCGGTCAAGCCATAGACAACCAAGGACACCCAAGTAAAACATGAGTTTGATACCAAAAAAGGGCACGGTTTACGTGGTGGACGACGACGAGGCGGTACGCGATTCACTGCAATGGCTGCTCGAAGGCAAAGACTACCGGGTTCGCTGCTTTGAATCCGGCGAATCATTTTTAAGCCGTTACGACGCCCGCGAGGTCGCCTGTTTGATTGTGGACATCCGCATGGGTGGCATGACCGGGCTGGAACTGCAGAGTCGTCTGCTGGAGAGCCACTCGCCGCTTCCCATCGTCTTTATCACCGGCCACGGTGATGTGCCGATGGCGGTGGACACCATGAAAAAAGGGGCGATGGACTTCATCCAGAAACCCTTCAAGGAAGATCAACTGGTGGCACTGGTCGAGCGCATGCTGGAGCAGGCCAAAGACGCTTTTGCCGACCACCAGAGTGCGGCCAGCCGGGACGCCCTGATGGCGCGCCTGACACTGCGCGAAGCGCAAGTGCTGGAGCGCATCGTGGCCGGGCGCCTGAACAAGCAGATTGCCGACGACCTGGGCATCAGCATCAAGACGGTCGAGGCGCACCGCGCCAACATCATGGAAAAGCTCAACGCCAACACCGTGGCCGACCTGCTGAAAATTGCCTTGGGACAAACCCCTGCCAAAGCTTGACACTATTTAATTTATAGCTGCCCGCCCAGCCTCTATAAGGGCTAGCGGGCTTTTTTACTTATAGGAATGAAACTCATGACAACGCAGCAATTCGGTCAAATCATCGACGGTGTCGCCCTCTCTGCCAAGCTGCGTGCCGATGTCGCCACCCGTGTGCTGGCGCTCAAGGCACGCGGCGTGACCCCGGGCCTGGCGGTCATTCTGGTCGGCGAAGACCCCGCCAGCGCCGTCTACGTGCGCAACAAAGTCAAGGCCTGCCTCGATACTGGCGTGCACTCGGTGTTCGAAAAGTACGAAGCAACCATGACCGAAGAAGACCTGCTGGTGCGCATTGCCGCCCTCAATGCCGACCCGACGATCCACGGCATTCTGGTGCAGATGCCGATCCCCAAACACATCAACCCGCACAAGGTGATTGAGGCGATTTCTGTCACCAAAGACGTCGACGGTTACGCCACCTTGAGCGCCGGCGAGTTGATGACCGGCGCGCCTGGTTTTCGGCCCTGCACGCCTTATGGCTGCATGAAGCTGATCGAAACCACCGGCATTGACCTGCGCGGCAAACACGCCGTGGTCATCGGTCGCAGCAACACGGTGGGCAAACCCATGGCGCTGCTGCTGCTGCAGGCCAATGCCACCGTCACCGTGTGCCACAGCGCCACCCTGGATATCGGCTACCACACGCGCCAGGCCGATGTGGTCGTCGCTGCCGTGGGCAAGCGCAATGTGCTGACCGCGGACATGGTGAAGCCCGGCGCGGTCGTGATCGATGTCGGCATGAACCGCACCGAAGAAGGCAAGCTGTGCGGCGACGTGGACTTTGCCGGTGTAAAAGAAGTTGCCGGCTTCATTACCCCGGTGCCCGGTGGGGTTGGCCCCATGACCATTACGATGTTGCTGGTCAACACCCTTGAGGCCGCCGAACGCACCGCTTGATGTGTGGCCCCCACGCTTGTCGCTGCGCGTACTGCGCTGCCCCCCCGAGGGGGCCGCAGACCGACTTGGGGCGGCCCGGCGTCGGTCTCCCTTGAATTGGCGGCTCCAGGCCGCAAAATAGAATTTATGAACAATCCCCTGCTCTCTTTTGACGATTTGCCGCTGTTTGACCAGATCAAGCCGGACCATGTGGCGCCTGCCATCGACCAGTTGCTGGCCACTGCCAGCGCCGCACTTGAAACCGTGACAGCCGCTGACTTTCCGGCCGCTTGGGGCGAC
Organism: Rhodoferax sp.; assembly: GCF_010365055.1. Classification (GTDB taxonomy): domain Bacteria; phylum Pseudomonadota; class Gammaproteobacteria; order Burkholderiales; family Burkholderiaceae_C; genus Rhodoferax. Next base: position 29,787 of record NZ_JAAFHA010000011.1, on the reverse strand, counting down.
ATTGCCAGTGTGCTGGATGTCGCCACCGAAAAGTTGGGGCGCGCCTGGGGCGCCGTCAGCCACTTGAACAGCGTGGCCGACACGCCCGAGCTGCGCGCCGCTTACAACGAGGCGCTGCCAAAAATCACCGAGTTTTTTACCCGCCTGGGAGCCGATGAGCGCTTGTATGCCAAATACAAAGCGATTGACCCGACTTCGCTGAATGCAGAGCAGCGCCAGGCTCACAAAAACGCGCTGCGCAATTTTGTGCTGGGTGGCGCGGAACTGGTGGGTGCCGACCGCGAGCGCTTTGCCGCCAACCAGGAGCGCCAGGCCGAGCTGGGGCAAAAGTTCAGCGAGAACGCGCTGGACGCGACCGACGCTTTTGCCTACTACGCTCAGGCGTCCGAACTCGACGGCGTGCCCGATGATGTGCAGCAGGCCGCCTTGGCCGCGGCACAAGCAGAAGGTAAAGAAGGCTATAAGCTGACGCTCAAAATGCCGTGCTACTTGCCGGTGATGCAGTTCGCCCGTAAGAGCGCCCTGCGCGAGAAGCTGTACCGCGCCTATGTCACCCGCGCCTCCGATCAGGCCGACCCGGCCACCCGCCAGTTTGACAACTCGGCGCTGATCAATGAGATGCTGGCCTTGCGCCTGGAAGAAGCCAAGTTACTCGGCTACCGCAGTTTTGGCGAACTCTCGGTCGTACCCAAAATGGCCGAGTCGCCCGAGCATGTCATTGCCTTTTTGCGCGACCTGGCCACCAAGGCGCGGCCGTTCGCCGAGAATGACTTGGGCGATCTGCGCGCGTTCGCCCTACAAGAGCTGAACCTGCCTGACCCGCAGGCCTGGGACTGGCCCTATATCAGCGAAAAGCTGAAAGAAGCGCGCTATGCCTTCAGCGAACAGGAAGTCAAGCAGTACTTCCCGGCACCCAAGGTACTCGCGGGCCTATTCAAAATCGTCGAAACCCTGTTTGATGTCAGCATCGACGAAGACCATGCACCGGTATGGAACGCCGGTGTCAAGTTCTTCCGCATTGAGCGCGCGGGCCAGTTGGTCGGCCAGTTTTATTTGGACCCATCGGCGCGCACCGGCAAACGCGGGGGCGCCTGGATGGACGATGTGCGCTCGCGCTGGCTACGCCCGGACACCCAGCAACTGCAGACGCCGGTGGCGCACTTGGTGTGCAACTTTGCCGACGGCGTGGCGGACAAGCCCGCGCTGCTGACGCACGACGATGTCACCACCCTGTTTCACGAATTTGGGCACGGCCTGCAACACCTGCTGTCGCAGGTCAACGAACGTGACGTGTCGGGTATTAGCGGCGTGGAGTGGGATGCGGTGGAGTTGCCCAGCCAGTTCATGGAAAATTTCTGCTGGGAATGGGACGTGGTGCGCCACATGAGCGCGCATGTTGACACTGCTGAGGCGCTGCCGCGCGCGCTCTTTGACAAGATGCTGGCGGCCAAGAACTTCCAGAGCGGCATGCAAACGCTACGCCAGATCGAGTTTTCGTTGTTTGACATGCTGCTGCACACCGCCCATGACCCCGCATTGGACCTGATGCCCCTTTTGAACCAGGTACGGGCCGAAGTGGCGGTGCTGCAACCACCAGACTGGAGCCGCACGGCGCACACCTTCAGCCATATATTTGCCGGGGGTTACGCCGCCGGTTACTACAGCTACAAATGGGCCGAGGTGCTCAGTGCCGATGCCTATGCGGCCTTTGAAGAAACAGTGGGCCAAGACGGGTTGCCGAATCTTGAGACCGGTCGAAAATACCGACAAGCCATTTTGGAATCCGGTGGCAGCCGCCCGGCCATCGAGTCGTTCAAGGCCTTTCGCGGGCGCGCACCCGAGCTTGAGGCCTTGCTGCGGCATCAAGGCATGTCTGATAAACAGTGAAGCGAGTGTCCCTTATGAAAAACAGTGTTCATCAAACCACCCCTCGGACATGGGGCGCCCCTGCGCTTTGTGCGGCGCTGTTACTCACGCTGAGCCTGGCGCAGGCGCAGACCGTCTATCGCATCGTCGGGCCAGATGGCAAAGTCACGTTTTCTGACAAACCCCCGGTTGCTGCGGTCAATGTGACCACAACCGATGCGGGTGGCAAGGCGATGGGCACCGACGCGCCAACGCTGCCGTTTGAGTTGCGACAAGTGCTCAGCAAGTACCCGGTCACGCTCTACACCTCCAGCAACTGCGCCCCCTGCGGATCAGGTCGCACGCTCCTCAGCGGTCGCGGCATTCCCTTTACCGAGAGAACCGTGACTACCGCCGAAGACGCGGATGCACTGCAACGCATCAGTGGCGAGAACTCGCTGCCGTTTTTGACCATTGGCGGCCAGCAAATCAAGGGTTTCTCTGATTCGGAGTGGACGCAATTTTTGGATGCGGCCGGTTATCCGAAGGCTTCAGTGCTGCCCCCCCAGTACCGCCGGCCGGCCCCCACGCCACTGGTCGCGGTCCAAAAACCGACGCCCGCCGCCACAGTGGTCGAAAACCAGCCCGCAGTGGCTCCTGCCCTACGTGCTGCACCAGTGGACAAGGCCGCCAATCCGGCCGGCATCAAGTTTTAGTCTTTGATCAGTTGAGGACAGCGCTGGATATCTGTTCCGCAACGAATCAAAAGATCAGAGTCTTGACGCCTTGGTCCGTGCCCAAGAGGCAGACCTGGGCCTTCTGAAAAGCAAAAACACCGACCGTCACCACCCCCGGCCACTGGCTAACCAGCGTCTCGAAGGCCAGCGGGTCGGTGATCTGTAAACCGGTGACATCCAGGAGAATCTGACCGTTGTCCGTCACCAGCGGCTGATCGCCCTTGAGACGCACCTGCGCCCGGCCCCCCAGCGCAGCAAACTGTTGTGTGAGCCGCTGTGCCGCCATCGGAATGATTTCAACCGGCAAGGGAAACCTGCCCAGGGTATCAACCAGTTTGGACACATCGGCGATGCAGATAAATTGGTTGGCGAGCGCCGCCACAATCTTCTCGCGCGTGAGCGCGGCGCCACCGCCTTTGATCATGTTGCCGTGGCCGTCGATCTCGTCAGCGCCATCAATGTACACCGACAATGCGCTCACCTCATTGGCGTCAAAAACGGGAATGCCCAAGGCCTTCAGGCGCAGCGTGCTGGCTTCAGAACTGGAGACGGCGCCCTTGATCAGATGCTTCATGCTGGCCAGGGCATCAATGAACTTGTTGACGGTTGAACCGGTGCCCACGCCAACGATTTCGCCCGGCGCCACGTACTGCAGCGCGGCCTGGCCGACCAGGGTTTTGAGTTCGTCTTGCGAAAGCGCGCCGGCAGACTGGGAAACAGGGTTTGTCATCAGTGAAAATCAGGTCAGTTAAAAAATACGATGCAGGAATTATCCAATGGCTCTCATCCCTTACGCCCTCGCCCGCCCTTTTTTATTTAGCCTGGACCCGGAGACCGCCCATGAGTTGACCGTGCAGGCGCTGGCGCTGACCCAAGGAACTCCTTTGCAACTGGCCTATTGCACCAGCCGGGTGAATGACCCGATCACGCTGGCCGGCCTGACTTTTGCGAACCGGGTTGGGCTGGCCGCCGGGCTGGACAAAAATGCCCGCTGCATTGACGGTCTGGGCGCCATGGGTTTCGGCTTTGTCGAGGTCGGCACCGTCACGCCACTGGCCCAGCCTGGCAACCCCAAACCGCGCCTGTTTCGCTTGCCCCAGGCGCGGGCCCTGATCAACCGGTTCGGGTTTAACAACGAGGGCTTGGCCAGCTTTGTGGCGAACGTCAAAAGCTCATCGTTTTATCGCCAGCGTCAAAGCCCCAGCGCGGCAAAAGTGCCACTGCCCATGGTGTTGGGCTTGAACATCGGAAAGAACGCCGCCACACCGATGGAACGCGCCACCGACGACTACCTGACTTGTCTGGACGCGGTCTACCCTTATGCCGACTACGTCGCCGTGAACATATCGAGCCCGAACACCAAAAACCTGCGTGCACTGCAAAGCGATGAAGCGCTTGACAGCCTGCTGGGCGCGATTGCGAAGCGGCGCCAAACCTTGGCTGCGCAACATGGCAAACAGACGCCCATCTTTGTCAAGATTGCCCCCGACCTTGTTGCTTCCCAAGTGGCGGTGATTGCCGCCACCTTGATGCGCCATGGCATGGACGGCGTGATCGCCACCAACACCACCCTCAGTCGGGACGCCGTGCAGGGTCTGGCGCATGCCGATGAAGCGGGTGGCCTGTCCGGGGCGCCGGTGCTGGCGATGAGCAACTGCGTCATTGGGCAACTGCGCGCCGCTTTGGGCCCGGGCTTTCCCATCATTGGCGTCGGTGGCGTGATGACTGCGGCCGACGCCGTGAGCAAGATCAAGGCAGGCGCCGACCTGGTGCAAATTTATACCGGTCTCATTTACCGCGGCCCCGATTTGGTGAAGCAGGCCGCTGCGCTGATCAAGACAAGTTGCTGACATCAGGGCCAACAAGCGAGCGCTTGCTAGTTGGTCCTGAGCCAATTCGCTGCGCCAGAAGTCCCGAGGCAGAAGACATTGACGCCGTTGTCGATGCGTCATAATTGACGTTTACGTTAACGTCAATCACAAGGAGTTTCACATGGACATCGCAGGCAAAGTATTCATCGTCACCGGTGGCGCCTCAGGTTTGGGTGAGGGCACGGCCCGCATGCTGGCGGCCAAGGGCGGCAAAGTGGTCATTGCCGATATGCAGGTTGAAAAAGGCGAAGCCATTGCCAAAGACATTGGCGGCGCTTTCGTCAAGTGCGATGTCAGCCAGGAAGCCGACGGTCAGGCCGTGGTCGCCAAGGCTGTGTCCATGGGCAAGCTCATGGGCCTGGTCAACTGCGCCGGCATTGCTCCGGCCGAGAAGACCGTGAACAAGAATGGCGCGCACAACCTGGGCGTGTTCACCAAGTGCATCACCGTCAATTTGATCGGCAGTTTCAACATGATTCGCCTGGCGGCGGACGCCATGTGCAAGAACGACCCGGAAGCCACCGGCGAGCGCGGCGTGCTGATCTCCACCGCGTCGGTGGCCGCGTATGACGGTCAGATTGGCCAGGCAGCCTACAGCGCGTCCAAAGGAGGCATTGTTGGCATGACGCTGCCGATCGCGCGCGACCTGGCGCGCAACGGCATTCGCAACATGACCATCGCCCCCGGCATTTTTGGCACGCCCATGATGTTTGGCATGCCCCAGGAGGTGCAGGACTCGCTCGCCGCCAGCGTGCCGTTCCCGTCGCGCCTGGGAACGCCGCAGGACTACGCCAAACTGGCGCAGCATATTTTTGAGAATGACATGCTCAATGGTGAAGTGATTCGCCTGGACGGCGCGATTCGCCTGGCACCGCGCTAAATTTCACGCGGCGAAGCGAATTTCCGCCAGCCCTGCGGCGCCGAGGCCCCTCAGCGCGCCGCCCATTGGCTGGTGCCGCTGCCGGTCGAATCCGGGCCGCCCGAGATCCAAAGCAATGTCGATCAGGCCGTAAGCGAGCCTGCGGTCCCCGCCTTCCTACAATCACTGCATGTCCATTCCCCAGACCTTTGTTCAGGAGTTGCTCGCACGCGCTGACGTGGTGGAGATCGTGGGCCGTTATGTGCAGCTCAAAAAGGGCGGCGCCAACTTCATGGGCCTATGCCCGTTTCATGGGGAAAAGTCGCCCTCGTTCTCGGTCAGCCCAAGCAAACAGTTCTACCACTGCTTTGGCTGTGGCAAGAGTGGGGACGCCATCAGTTTCCTGATGGAGCACGCGGGCATGAGCTTTGTCGAGGCGGTGCAAGACCTGGCCCAGCAATACGGACTGCAAGTGCCCGAGGACGACGCCAGCCCGCAAGACCGGGCGCGCGCGCTGGAGCAGCGGCAAAAGCAAAGCACCTTGAACAGCGTGCTCGAAAAAGCGGGCGATGCCTACAAAAAACAGCTGAAAGAGTCCCCTCGGGCGGTGGACTACCTCAAGGGCCGCGGCTTGTCGGGTGAGATTGCCAAGCAGTTTGGCCTGGGTTACGCGCCCGAAGGCTGGCGCAGCCTGGCCAGCGTGTTTGCCAACTATGACGATCCCCTGCTGGTCGAGAGTGGTCTGGTCATTCTGAATGTGGATGAAGCGTCGGGTGAGGAAAAGCGCTACGACCGCTTTCGCGACCGCATCATGTTCCCGATCCGCAACATCAAGGGCGAATGCATTGGTTTTGGTGGCCGGGTGTTGGGCGACGACAAACCCAAGTACCTCAATTCGCCCGAAACCCCGGTTTTCAGCAAGGGGCGTGAACTGTACGGCCTATTTGAAGCGCGCAGCGCGCTGAACGACCAGGGCTACGCGCTCGTGACTGAGGGTTATATGGATGTGGTGGCGCTGGCCCAACTCGGCTTCGCCAATGCCGTCGCAACACTGGGAACAGCCTGCACGGCGGAGCATCTGCACAAGCTGTTTCGCTTCACCGATGCCGTGGTGTTCAGTTTCGATGGCGATGCGGCCGGCCGACGAGCCGCGCGCAAGGCGCTCGATGGCGCCCTGCCCTTTGCCACCGATGTGCGCAGCGTCAAGTTTCTGTTTTTGCCCCCTGAGCACGACCCCGACAGCTTCATCCGCGAGTTTGGCAAGGACGCCTTCGCGCGCTACGTGAGCGAAGCCGTGCCCTTGAGCCGCTTTCTCATCGACGCGGCGCGCGAAGGCTGCGACCTGAACACCGCGGAGGGCCGCGCCCACTTCGCCAGCAATGCCAAACCGCTGTGGCTGCTGCTGCCCGAGGGCGCCCTCAAACTGCAATTGCTGAGCGAAATTGCCGACCTGGTGCAGTTGTCCGCGCGCGAATTGACCGAGGTCTGGCACCCCGCAGTGGCAGGCAAAGGTGGCGCCAAATCAAGAAGTTATGAAAAGCGTAGCGACCTGCCCAATGAATACGGGGGTTACAGCCAGAATTCATCTAAAAAATCTGTGGCGCGCCCGCGGCTGAGTGGGCGGGCGCGGCCCATCAGCCGGGCTGACTACGCCGCCCGCCTGCTGCTGGGCGACATGGCGGCGCTTGAAGTCCTGTCGGCTGAGGACCATAGCCTGCTGTGTGACTTGCCAGAGCCGCACGGACCGCTGTTTGTCTGGCTGGAAAACCAGCTGCACGAACACGGCCCGCAAGCCTGGGTGGCGCTGCGCGAAGGGCTGCGTGGGCAACCGCAGGAAGAGCTCGCCGTTCGACTCATGAGCGATTACGAACTGGCCGACCCGCTGCAGAGCGACGAGGCCAGCAACGAATTGCGTGACCTGCTCAACCGCATGCTGGTTGAAAAGCTCAAAGTGCAGGAAACCGAGGCCATCCAGGCGGCCAAAGCCGACCCGGGCGCACTGCAACGCTACCGCGAGCTGCAGGCCCGTCGCTTCAAACTTGAATCGCTGCCGGTACGCGCTGACTGAACGAGTTGGGCCCGCAGCGGGCGCGCCCCACCTCAGTCGTCGTGGTTTGCGTCCAAGCCCGGGAAAAGAACGTCGGCAAAGCCAAAGTTGCTGAAATCCCGTACCCGCATCGGGTAGAGTTTGCCGATCAGGTGGTCACATTCATGTTGCACGACCCGAGCGTGAAAGCCCTCCACCGTGCGGTCGATCGGGTCACCGTACTGGTCAAAGCCGGTATAGCGAATGCGCGCAAAGCGCGGCACCATGGCACGCAGGCCCGGCACTGACAGGCAGCCCTCCCAGTCCTGCACTTCAAGCAGCGTCGGATCACTTTCAGACCTTGGCAAAGGCGTAATCACCGGGTTTAGCAACACGGTTTTGGGGACGATCGGCGCATCTGGATAACGCGGATTGCGCGCATTGGAACCGAAAATCACCAGTTGCAGATCGACCCCGATCTGCGGCGCCGCCAGCCCGGCGCCATCGGCCGCCCGCATGGTGTCGAGCAGGTCGGAGACCAGCAGATGCAACTCGTCAGAATCGAATTGGGTCACCGGTTGCGCGATACGCAGCAAACGTGGATCGCCCATTTTCAAAATCTCACGCACGGTCATTAAGCAACTCCTTCAATCCGGCTTCATCCAGCACGGCAACGCCCAGTTCCTGCGCTTTGGTGAGCTTGCTGCCCGCCTCGACACCGGCCACGACAAAAGTGGTTTTTTTGCTGACCGAACCGGCCACCTTGCCGCCAGCGGCCTCAATCTGGTCCTTGGCCTCGTCGCGGCTCATCGTGGGCAGGGTGCCGGTCAGGACAAAGGTTTTGCCTGTGAGCGGCGTGGGGGTGACCGGTGCCGGCGGGCCTTCTTGCCATGTCACGCCACAGGCGCGCAGTTGATCCACCACCTCGCGGTTATGCGGCTGATCAAAAAATGTGCGCAAGCTTTGCGCCACGGTCGGGCCCACGTCGCTCACCTGCAGCAACTGCTCCAATGACGCGTCCATGATCGCGTCCAGGCTGCCGAAGTGGCGCGCCAGTTCTTTGGCAGTGGCCTCGCCCACATGGCGAATGCCCAACCCGAACAGGAAGCGCGGCAGCGTGGTTTGCTTTGATTTCTCCAGCGCTTGCAGGATGTTCTGCGCCGACTTGGCGGCCATCCGGTCCAAACTGGCCAACGACGTCAGGCCCAGCCGGTACAGGTCGGGCAGGATGCGAATGACGTTGCCGTCCACCAGCTGATCAACCAGCTTTTCGCCCAGCCCCTCGACCTCGACCGCCCGGCGCTGGGCAAAATGCAGGATCGCCTGCTTGCGTTGGGCGCTGCAGAACAGCCCGCCGGTACAGCGGTAGTCAACCTCACCGTCTTCGCGCACGGCGGCGCTGGCGCACACCGGACACTGGCGCAGCATGGTGAACTCTGTGGCGCCGGGTGGGCGTTTGTCCAGCAACACCGAAACCACTTCGGGAATCACGTCACCGGCACGACGCACGATGACCGTGTCGCCCACCCGCACGTCCTTGCGGCGCGCCTCGTCTTCGTTGTGCAGGGTGGCGTTGGTGACCGTGACACCGCCGACAAACACCGGCACCAGCTTGGCCACCGGCGTCAGCTTGCCGGTGCGCCCCACCTGCACGTCAATGCCCAATACCGTCGTCAACTGCTCCTGGGCGGGGAACTTGTGCGCCACCGCCCAGCGCGGCTCGCGTGTCACAAAACCCATGCGGCGCTGCAGCGCCAGGCTGTTGACCTTGTAGACCACGCCGTCAATGTCAAACGGCAATGGGTCACGTTGCTGGCCGATCAAGTCGTAATACGCTACTAATTCAGGAGCTCCTTGTGCAATACCCACGAGGGCTGAGACCGGAAAACCCCATATTTTCAGGGCCTGCAACAGCTCATAATGTGTGCCAAACGCGGGGCCACCCGTCTGCTCTGGTGTGACCTCACCCAAACCATAGGCAAAGAAGCTCAGCGGACGCTGGGCGGCAATGGCCGGGTCCAACTGGCGCACCGCACCGGCTGCGGCGTTGCGCGGGTTGACGAAGCTTTTCTGGCCGCGCTCGCGCTGCTGTTCGTTCAGCCTCTCAAAATCATCGCGGCGCATGTAAACCTCGCCGCGCACCTCCAGGATCGGCGGCACGTCCTTCGGCAGCCGCAGGGGAATCTGGCCGATGGTCCGGACATTCTGCGTGACATCTTCCCCCGCCTCGCCGTCGCCGCGTGTGGCGGCTTGCACCAGTACCCCGTTTTCATAGCGCAAGTTCATGGCCAGACCGTCAAACTTGGGCTCGGCCACGTACTCCACGGCCGGTGCCGACTCGTCTAGCCCCAGTTCACGCCGCACACGGGCGTCGAAGTTCTGGGCGCCACTGGCATCGGTGTCGGTCTCCGTGCGAATGCTCAGCATGGGCACGGCGTGGCGCACGCTGGCAAATTGGTCGAGCGCACGACCACCGACCCGCTGCGTCGGAGAGTCTGGCGCTACCAGTTCTGGATGCTGTGCCTCAATCGCCTGCAACTCCTGAAACAGGCGGTCGTACTCGGCATCGGGAATAGTCGGCGTGTCCTGCACGTAATAAAGATGCGCGTGCTCGTGCAACAGGCGCCTGAGCTGCGCCACATGGGCAGGATCGGGCGGCAGCGCCTGGGGTGGGAACAAATCGTTCGTGACCATGAAGTGAGCGATCGGGCCGTCAACCGGTCAGGAAAAAAGGCGTCGCGCCAGCGCCGACCCGGCGGACAGATCACGCTGGTCCAGCGTGTCGTACAACTGTTCAAGCTCGGCACCAATCACGTCCATCGCCTCAGGCGCCAGAGGCTGTCCGTTGTCATCGGTCACCACGCCGTCCATGCTGTCTGCCAGGGCCAGGGCGGCCTCGCGCATGCGCTCAAAGGCGCGCTCGCTGCGGTCAACCTGCGCCACATCCAGGCTGATCGCCACATCGCGAAGGGCAGATTGGGCCGGGTCGTCCGCGAGCGCCGCCTGGGTGTCAAAACTCAGACCCAGCACCGGCGGCATTCCGGCCGTGCTGGCGGGCACGACCATGCGCCCGGGGATGGCGCCTGCTACAAAGCCCAGGCGCGCCGCATTTTGTTGCACATAGCCCGGGCTCCAAGCCGCTTGGCGGGCGCGCAACACAAAGCCCAGCTGGGCGTCGTGGTCGCTGGCAAACTGATCGAGTTCACGCGCCCGAGCCACTTCTTCGCGCATCTCGGGAAAGTCGGGCGTGCCATTGATGGCGTCGCAAAAGGCCTGCGTTTTCATCACAAACTCGGAATATTCAATTTCATTGAGCGCGCCGGATCGGTTGGCCAGTTGCACCCCAGCCTGAAACAGGGCATAGCGCTGGCCCGCCATCGGCATCTCCCAGCGCTGCGCCACTTCGTTAAATCCTTCAATGGCAAAGGGCTTGCTGCCAGCCCGGCGCGTCGGCGGCATCGCGGCCAGCGCGGCGTCACCCGACACCATGCCCTCCAGCGCAATCGGCGCGATGACGTCGATCAGGGCGTCCAGGGCCGCTCGCTTTTCCAGTATCGGCAGCGGGAAACTCGCGACGTCAAACGCGGCCACGTCCAGCCCGGGCTCAATCCCGGCCCCCACTTGAGACTGGTTGTTGGGTCCAACAACCGGGTCATTGGGCGCCGCCTGGCGCGGCCGGTTCTTACGGGCGGACCAGGCTGCGTGTGCGGCCATCGCCACCAGCACCAACCCGCCCAGAATAGCCAAACCAATCTGCAAGTTACTCAAGACCATCAAACGACCTCCGCCATCGAGATGGCTGCATCCATATCCACTGCCACGATGCGCGAGACCCCTTGCTCCTGCATCGTGACGCCAATCAGCTGCTTGGCCATTTCCATGGCAATCTTATTGTGGCTGATGAACAAAAACTGGGTCTCCCGGCTCATGCTAACCACCAGTTTGGCATAACGCTCGGTGTTGGCGTCGTCCAAGGGTGCATCAACCTCATCGAGCAAACAGAACGGTGCCGGATTGAGCTGGAAAATCGCAAACACCAGCGCAATAGCCGTCAGCGCCTTTTCACCGCCCGAGAGCAAATGAATGGTCTGGTTCTTCTTGCCTGGCGGCTGGGCAATCACCTGCACGCCCGAGTCCAGAATTTCTTCGCCGGTGATCACCAAGCGCGCGTTGCCACCGCCAAAAAGCTCGGGGAACATGCGGCCAAAGTGCTCGTTGACCGCGTTAAACGTGCCCGAGAGCAATTCGCGGGTCTCAGCGTCAATCTTCTTGATCGCATCTTCCAGCGTCGTCATAGCCTCCACCAAGTCGGCGGTCTGGGCATCCAGAAAATTCTTGCGCTCACTGGCGGCGGCCAACTCATCGAGCGCGGCCAGATTGACGGCACCCAAAGCCGCGATGTCACGATTGAGGCGGTCAATCTCGCCTTGCATACCAGACAGGCGCACATTGCCATCCAACAGGGATCGGGCCACCGCCTCGAGATCGGCCTGCGCATCGGTGAGCAACTGGGTGTATTGCTCAAAGCCCAGCCGCGCTGCTTGTTCCTTGAGTTGAAATTCGGTGATGCGCTGACGCAGCGGATCGAGCTCACGCTCCAGTTGCAGGCGCCGCTCGTCGCTGGCACGCAGTTTGGCGGTCAGGTCGTCGTACTCGCTGCGCCTGGCACCCAGCGCCTGCTCACGATCGAGCTTGACGGCCAAGGCGCTTTGCAGACCACCCTGCGCCGCCGCATCGTTCAAGCGCGCCAATTCTTCCTGGCCTCTTTGGGCTTCAGCCCTCACAGAATCTGCCTGTTGCGCTGCAGTTTCTATAGCACGCGACAGCTCGGCCTTGCGGGCATCGAGGCTGCGCATGGAAAATACCGCCTCCTGGGATTGACGCTCCAGACTGCGCTGCTGCTCGCGACACTCGCTGAGCTTGCGTTCGGCCGCCATCACGCGCTCGTCGAGTTGGGCGTGGCGCTCCTGGGTATCGGCCAGTTGCATGTCCAGCTCTTCAAACCGACCTTCTGCGGTCACGCGGCGTTCTTGCAAGTCCGCCAGTTGGGCATCGACTTCGGCCAGGTCACCGGCAATTTGCGCACTGCGCACCCGGGCCTGCTCGGCCAACTGCGTCAGGCGCAGGGTTTCCACCTGCAGTTCATGGGCCCGGCTTTGGCTCTCGGCCGCTTCCCGGCGCACGGCTACCAGACGTTGCGACGCGTCGGCATAGGCCGCCTCGGCGCGCACCAGGCCTGAGCGTGACTCCTCGCTGATCATGGCCTGCGCCCGCAGCTGCTTCTCCAGGTTTTCAATTTCCTGGGCTCGGGCCAGCAAACCGGCCTGCTCGGAATCGGGCGCGTAAAAACTGACGCTGTAGGCGCCCACGGCATGGCCCGTTTTCACAAAGATCGTCTCGCCCGGCTGCAACTGGTCCCGGGTGGCAAGGGCCTCTTCAAAACTGGGGGCGGTATAGCAGCCTTGCAGCCAGTCCGTCAGCACGGCCTTTTGACCGGCATCGTTGATGCGCAGCAGATCGGACAAGCGCGGTAATGCCGCACTTTTTTCAGGCAGCGCGACCAGTGGCGGGCTGTAAAAAGCCAATTTCGCCGGCGGTGCGTCGTTGCCAAAGGCGCGCACCATGTCCAGCCGCGACACCTCCAAGGCCCCCAGGCGCTCTCGCAACGCTCCTTCCAGCGCGTTTTCCCAACCTTGTTCGATGTGAATGCGGCTCCACAAACCCGGCAAGCTGTCCAGCCCGTGCTTGGCCAGCCAAGGTTGCAGTTTGCCGTCGGTCTTGACCTTTTCCTGCAGCGCTTTCAGCGCCTCCAGCCGGGCTGATAAGTCGGCCAGACGTGCTGATTCGGTGTTGACGGCCTGTTGCTGCTGGCGCCGGTTGTCATCGAGTTGCGGCACGGTCTCCTGCAACTCGTGCAGACGGGCCTCAGCAATGCTGGCGCTCTCCTGGGCCTGTTCCAGCTGGCTTTGAAGATGCAGCAGTCGGGCTTCATCCGGCGCGGCCAATGCGCTGCGGTCCGCGCTCAGGCGTTCGCGGCGTGTGGTGAACTGGCGCGCTTGTTCCTCAATGCTGCGCTGGTCAGCGGCCAGCACCTGAATTTGCTGCTGCACCTGGCCCACGCTGGCGCGCTGCTCGTTGGCGCCTTTTTGCGCCAAGCGCAAGGCCTCTTCCAGGTCGGGCAACTGCTGGGCCTGGTCTTCCACCTGCGCGGCCAGCAGCTCGGTCTTTTCTTCACCGAGCATGGCCAGTTCGAGCAGATTTTCGATCTCTCCCTGCGCGTCATCCCGTCGCGTGGCCCATTGGGCGCTTTGCTCTGCGAGCGTGGCCAGGCGCTGCTCGACGCGGTGGCGGCCTTCCACCACAAAACGGATCTCGGCCTCCAGCCGACCAACCTCGGTACTGGCTTCGTACAACAAACCTTGCGCCTGGTTGACCTGATCGCCCGCCGCGTAGTGGGCTTGACGCACGGTCTCCAGCTCCGCCTCGATGTGGCGCAAATCCGCCACCCGGCTCTCCAGCGCATTGACTGCACCTTGCGACTCCATCCTGACTTTGGTCTGATCCGCCTCGGACTCCGTGCGCTTGAGAAACCAGAGCTGATGCTGCTTGAGCGTCACATCGGCCGTGAGGGCGTTGAACTTTTTGGCAACAATGGCTTGCGCTTCCAGCTTTTCCAGGTTGGCATTGAGCTCGCGCAGGATGTCTTCGACCCGGGTCAGGTTCTCACGCGTGTCCGACAATCGATTTTCGGTCTCGCGACGCCGTTCCTTGTATTTGGAGACCCCGGCGGCCTCTTCCAGGAACAGGCGCAGTTCTTCGGGCTTGGATTCAATGATCCGGCTGATGGTGCCCTGACCAATGATGGCGTACGCTCGCGGCCCCAAGCCAGTGCCCAGAAACACGTCTTGCACGTCGCGCCGACGCACCGGTTGGTTGTTGATGTAATAGCTGCTGGTGCCGTCACGGGTGAGCACGCGTTTGACGGCAATCTCACCGAACTGGCTCCACTGGCCGCCAGCGCGATGGTCCGCATTGTCAAACACCAGTTCCACGCTGGCACGGCTGGCCGGTTTGCGCGTGGTGGTGCCGTTGAAGATGACATCCTGCATCGATTCGCCGCGCAGCTCCGAAGCCTTGCTCTCCCCCAGCACCCAGCGCACCGCATCCATGATGTTGGACTTGCCGCAGCCATTGGGGCCGACCACCCCCACCAGTTGCCCCGGCAACATGAAATTGGTGGGCTCGGCGAAGGACTTGAACCCGGATAATTTGATTGAATTGAGACGCACAGGAATTGCTGACGCTTTGTGGCTTAAATTGAATTGACGGGCAAAGAGTCTAGCCGCCAGGCAGCCCGCTTGAGCCTTACCATGATACCTTGTCGGTTCCCGCAGAAAAATGATGCAACTGACCAGACGGCGCGTTGATCGTGATAGCCTTCATTGGCTTCACCTGCCAGATTGACCAAGGGATCGTCGATCATTTGATTTCGGTCATGGTTTTCAAGGGAAGCGAATAAGACACTCGATCTCATTAATATTAATAAGGAGTTTTCACCATGTTCAAACACATACTGGTCCCAGTGGATGGTTCGCCCACCTCGCAGTTCGCGGTCGAAAAAGCGATCCAACTGGCCAAAGCCTTTGACAGCCGGGTCTCAGCCATTTTTGTCATTGATCCCTATCCATTCACGGGCGTCGGAACCGATTTTGCCTATGGCCAAGCCGAATACCTGAGCGCGGCAACGGCCGAGGCCAATGCGGCCGTCAAGGCCGCAAAGGCCGCATTCACGGAAGCGGGCATCAACGTGGAAGCTTCCGTCATTGAATCTCACAGTGCCTGGCGCGGCGTGGTGCAAGCCGCTGAGTCAATGCAGGCCGATCTGATCGTGATGGGATCCCACGGCCGCAGCGGCCTGGAAAAACTGGTGCTCGGCAGTGTGACGCAAGCGGTGCTGTCACACACCAAGCTCCCCGTATTGGTCGTGCGCGACTGAGGCCGCCAGACAGCTTGAGATGGGGCACTGCTACGCGCCCCCATCAGTCTCTAGCCGCACTGCCCCACATAGCCACACGCGGTGCAAAAATCACAACCATCCTTGTGAATAACGGTGGGATTGCCGCATTCCGGGCAGATTTTGCCTGCCATGGTGCTCGGTGCACCATGGTTTTTTGGAGCATCAAGCACGCCCATGTCACGCAGGGGAAAGCCTTCCTCGTCGAGCACGCCTAGCATGGCATAGCGGTGAATAATCAGTCTCGCAACGTACGCCACGGTGGACGGCCAGGTTTGCTGACGGCGCTCACTACGCGGCAATCCCGGCACAAACGCCATGAAGTGGCCCAGCGGTTCGGCGTAATTCAGCAGCTTGCGCAATTTCATGCCGATCCACGCTGGGTCGATCACGCGCATGTCCAGCGAGAGCAGTCGGGCCAATCCATCGAGTGCCCGGGGATAGTTGCCTGAAAAGCCGACGGCGCAAGGCCGGGTGACAATATTGCCCTCGTGATCTGGCAAGTTCACCTCCTTGAGCGTGACGGTGAAAGCCTCGCCGGTGGCCGGGTTATCCACGTCCACCGACCACGCCAATGTACCGGAGGGACCGGTCTGTGGCTCCCCCCGGCTGAACATGGCATCCATCACCGGTGTTGGCACTTTGGTATCGTGGCCGACCAAGGCCTTGAGCTGGTCGCAGCGCCAGCGAATGACGGCTGCCGTGGCGGCCACCACTCCGGGAAATAGACGGAGTTGACCGTGCGGCGGAAATGGCATCTCAAACGAATGTTCCTCGGCGACCGTGGCCAACGCGTCGAGCTTCAACTGCAACCAGGCCGGATCATTGGCGCGCAAGTCCATGGAAAGCGTCTTGGCGAGTGCGCCCAAGCCGCGCGGTTGCTCAGTGCCATTGACCCACACCTCGAAGGGTTTAGGTGCGCCGCCTTCTTCGGGGGCCAACTCACCAACGAACAAGGCAAAGTCCCCAAAAGGATGATGCACCATGAAGGTCCAAGCCGGATTGCCCGCAGGCAGCTCGGGTCGGCTCGGCCAGCGCAGGGACGACAGCACAGCAGCGGGCAGACGCTCCAATGCTAGACGTTGGTTCGCGCTGTCTATATGCAGGGCTGTCGCCGTTTCGGGCGTGGTTGTGGCACCCGACACGGGCGTCACGCTCAACACAGATCCCAAAACCGAGTTGGGTCGGTAAGTGGCAAGCCCTTTCAAGCCTGACTGCCAGGCCTCCATATAAAGATTCTGAAAATCTGCATAGGGATAGTTGGCTGGCACATTCACCGTTTTGGAAATGGCAGTATCGATGAACGGCGCCACCACAGCCACCATGGCTTCGTGGGCTTGGGCACTCATTTCAAGCGCTGTAACGAAGGCAGAGGTCAGCGGCGCATCCTGCCCATACAAATGGCGATAGAGACGCCAAGCATGGTCTTCAACCGCATACTCTTTGAAGCCGCCGTCCGCCATGCGCTTCTTGCGGGTGTAGCTCCAGCTGAACGCAGGCTCGATGCCGTTGCTGGCATTGTCCGCAAAGGCCAAGCTAATGGTTCCGGTCGGTGCAATTGAGAGCAAGTGCGAATTGCGAAGGCCGTACTTGCGAACGCGCTCCTTTACGGCGGGTGGCAAGCGCGATGCGAACCTTTGACCGGTGAGGTAGAGATCGGCATTGAACAAGGGAAAGGCCCCGCGCTCCTGCGCCAGATCGACCGAGGCATCGTAGGCGGTGTCGCGCATCAACTCAGAAATAGCGCGTGCCATGTCGCGCGCAGCTTGCGTGTCGTAGCGCAGGTTGAGCATCACCAGCGCATCGCCCAGCCCGGTATAACCCAAGCCGACCCGGCGTTTGCTGCGCGCTTCTTCCTGTTGCTGCGGCAGGGGCCAGACCGTGACGTCCAGGACGTTGTCGAGCATGCGGGTGGCGACGCGCGCCACGTCGGAAAAAGCGGCTTTGTCAAAACTGGCGGTTTTTTCGAAGGGCTGTTTGACAAACCGCGTCAGGTCAATCGACCCCAGACAACAGCAACCGTACGGCGGCAAGGGCTGCTCGGCGCAAGGATTGGTGCTGGCAATGGTTTCACAATAGGAGAGGTTGTTGTCGCGATTGATGTGGTCCAGGAAAAGAACACCCGGCTCGGCGTGGTCATAGGTCGAGCGCATGATCTGATCCCACAACTCGCGCGCCTGCAAGGTCCGGTAGACCCAAATACCGTTTTGCGGCAGTTGATGCGCCCCGGCTTCCTTTTGAGCGGCCCCCGGTTCGGCACGATGAACGAGCGTAAACGTCGCGTCTTTTTGCACCGCGAGCATGAATGCATCAGTGACACCCACCGAGATATTGAAATTCTTCAAATCACCGGTGTCCTTGGCATGGATGAACTCTTCGATGTCAGGATGATCACAGCGCAGCACGCCCATTTGTGCGCCGCGCCGGGCTCCGGCCGACTCAACCGTCTCACACGAGCGGTCAAACACGCGCATGTAGCTGACAGGCCCTGAGGCACTACTCTGCGTGCTACCAACCCAGGCGCCGCGCGGGCGGATCCGGGAAAAGTCATAACCCACGCCACCACCACGACGCATGGTTTCGGCCGCCTCGGTCAGCGCGGTATAGATGCCGGGATGGCCATCTTCGACGTGGGCGATCGAGTCGCCCACGGGCTGCACAAAACAGTTGATCAAGGTGGCCGCCAGATCGGTGCCAGCGGCGGATTGAATTCGACCAGCCGGTAAAAACCCGGTTTGCAGGGCCTGCAAAAATTTGGCTTCCCATTCCTTTTGCTGCTCTGGCGCCTCGACCTGAGCCAAAGCACGCGCAACGCGTTGATTGACCTCGAGGATGGTCTTTTCTGAACCCTTGGCGTACTTTTCAATCAGGACTTCTTCACTGATCGGCTGCGGGGCAAGGGCGTGGATTGGCTTTGCTCGAGTGGGCGTTTTTTGCGTCATTGTTTATTCCTAAAAGATCTATGGACTGCCTGATTTCCAAGGTCGTGCGCTTTTGTTAGGGGACTGCCAGGTCTGCGATCTGCGTTGGCAGGGGTGGGGTGGCTATCACATGAAAATTGGACGTTTGTTCGGGAGGAGCCTTCAGTGCCTGCCCAACAGGGTCAGGCAGTTCGAGTCAGCGTCACGCGGGTCATTCTAGCGAATCGATCGTCGGTGGCGGCGAAATAAGCGGCAACCGGCCGCGCTGAAGGCAAAAAAAAGCCCCCTGCTCACTGGCCAGAGGGCTCTTGACTCAAATGGGAGTTTGAGTTGGATTAAGCAGTTTCGCCGTAAACCGAAACCGTAATCTCTACCAGCACATCGGTGTGCAGGGCAATGCTGACTGTGCTGTCGCCGACCACCTTGATCGGGCCATTGGGCATGCGAACCTGCGCCTTGGTCACCTTGAAACCAGACTTGGTCAGTTCTTCAGCGATGTCGGCATTGGTCACAGAACCGAAGAGACGACCATCAACACCGGCCTTTTGAGTCAGCTTGCAGGTGGTGCCTGCAAGTTTCTCACCGACTGTCTGCGATTCAGCCAATTTGGCTGCGGCAGCTTTTTCGAGTTCGGCGCGCTTGGCTTCAAACTCCAGCTTCGCCGTCGCCGTCGCGCGACGAGCGCGACCAGAAGGAATCAGGAAGTTACGGGCGTAGCCGTCTTTGACGCGAACGACCTCACCAAGATTGCCAAGGTTCACAACCTTGTCGAGCAGAATAATTTGCATGATCGTGTTCCTTAAATCTTGTGCTGGTCGCTGTACGGCAGCATCGCGAGGAAACGTGCGCGTTTGATGGCAGTGTTGAGCTGACGCTGAAAAATGGCACGTGTGCCAGTCAGGCGAGCGGGAATGATCTTGCCGTTTTCGGCAATGAAATCGCGCAAGGTGTCAATATCCTTGTAATCGATCTCTTCAACGCCAGTCACGGTAAAGCGGCAAAAGCGCTTGCGCTTGAACAGCAGGTTCTGTGCTGGGCGCTTGGGGCGCTTGTCTTTGTTATTGAAACGTTTTGGTCCGGCCATGATGGACTCCTTAAATATTTATGAATTCGTTAATCTTGCTGAAACTCTTGAATGTGAAACACGACGTGCTTGCCATTGCGAGGGGTCGCCAGAAAACCGTTGAACCGCCAGACACTGCCGATGGCTTGCTTGGCAAGCCCCTCAGCCATTGCGCCAAAGGCAACCGCTTTCAGTGTCGCCTTCACTTGTCTTGTCTGCCCGGCTTCCTGAATCTCAGACTCATGATCGAGTCCGATGTTCAGCGCCGGCAATCCGGCTGGCGTGTAGCGCAGCGAATCAATTCCGGCGATACAGGCAGTCAGAACAAGGTGGTTGGCAACGTGATTCACACCCCTTTCAGGCAAAGTAGCCGTTAAGCCTGGTACTCGGCCTGTTGGGTCTTGCGCGCATCTTCACGTTCGACAGTTTTCATCATCGAAGAAGGGCCGGTGTCGGCTTTCTTGCGCAAAACTGTCAGGTGGCGCAACACGGCATCATTGAACTTGAATGCGTGTTCCAGTTCTGCCATGACCGCTTGGTCGGCTTCGATGTTGACGCAAAGGTAATGGGCTTTGGCAAGCTTGTTGATCATATAGACCAACTGACGACGGCCCCAGTCTTCAACACGGTGCACTTTGCCGCCGCCGGCTGTGATCATGCCCTTGTAACGTTCCAGCATGGCGGGAACCTGCTCGCTCTGATCCGGATGGATCATGAGAATGATTTCATAATGACGCATTGATACTCCTTATGGATGGCCCACATTGGGCAGAAAAAACCACCCTCAGCGTCTAATTGAGGTGTGGCAAGGCGAAGCCCGACATTATATGCCAAGCTCAGGCCATCGACTATAGTGCCATCAGCCTGGCGGCGAGGCATCTTGTTGAGACAGAAGACTGATCAGCACGGTTACCACAAATCCCACCAATACACCAAATACCCCGGCAGAAACAGGCTGGATGTCGAACCACAAACCGGTGCCACTCAAGCCCAGAGCGTGCCTGAGCGCGACGGCATTCACGGCCATGTAGTAAATCGTGAGCCCAAGACCTGCGATCATCCCGGCGACGGCGGCCACGCGTGTTGTGCGGCGCCAGAATATTCCCAACACCATCACCGGCACAAAGGCCGCTCCCGCCAAAGAAAAAGAAGCCGACACAAGGTAAAGAATATCTGCCGGCCGCTGAGCAGCGACATAAGCGGCGATGAGGGCGACCAGCAACAACGCAAATTTGGACAACATCACCCTTCTGACCGCCTCTGACTGACTACTCCCGCTTCGGTAGAAAAAATCATGTGCCAGCGCATTTCCGATTGTCAATAACAGGCCATCCGCGGTCGAGAGCGCAGCAGCCAGCCCACCTGCAGCCACAAGACCCGACACGACATAAGGCAAGCCACCCAACTCGGGCGTAGCCAACATCACGATATCGGCGCCCAGTTTCAGTTCGGCAAATTGGAGAATATGGTCGCCATTGACATCACTGACAGACACCAGCGTTGGGTCGACCTTGGCCCACTGGGCAATCCAAATGGGCAACGAATCAAAGTTCTGCCCGACCAGTTGGCTCATGATTTCAAATTTAACCAACACCGCCAATGCGGGGGCTGACAAATACAACAGCGCGATAAAGAAAAGTGACCAGGCAACAGAGGTCCGCGCCTCGGCCACCGTGCGGGTCGTATAGAAGCGGGTCAGCAAGTGGGGCAAGCCCGCAGTCCCCACCATCAGACAAAACATCAGTGCCAGAAAGTTGCGCCGGGACACATCAAACGCTTTCTGGTCATCGGCGCTTCCCTGCGGATCACCTGCAAACGGCTTGGCGTGCGCCGGCATGCCACCCAGGGGTTGCGCTCGCTCCAGGTTCTCCTGCATCGCGTGCGTCCAGCGCTCGCGCGCGCTGACCGCGTCCTTCGGCAGCGCAGCCAGCTCTCGCCTTGCTGCAACGACCATCGACTCATCAACCTGATGTTCATTCAAGAAACGAATTCTTTTTTTTATCGCATTTCGTTCACTTTCAAGCGAGGCCTCCACGCTTTTGAGCTTGCGCTCATAGTCTTGGGCCCGCCGGGCGAATTCATGAATTACCTGCAACTCGGCCGGCGAATTGACGAGTTGACGCTCCAATTCGGTAATCTTCTTCAATTGCTGACCGTAAACAAACGGCGCCACGGGATTGCCCAGTTGTTTGTAAGCAAGCCATGAGACCGGAATCAAAAAAGCCAGAATCAGTACAACATACTGGGTCACCTGTGTCCAGGTCACCGCCCGCATGCCACCCAAAAACGAGCACACCAGAACCCCGCCTAAACCCAACAAAATACCAATCTCAAACTGCACGCCGGTCAGTCGCGACGTAATCAAACCCACGCCATAAATTTGGGCCACCACATAGGTAAATGAACACAGTACCGCTGCAAACGCCGCAATCATGCGCGGCCAGCGGCCTCCAAAACGGGCTCCAAAGAAATCGGGAATGGTGTACAGGCCCAGTCTTCTCAAGTAAGGAGCAACCAGCAGCGCCACGAGACAGAACCCCCCCGTCCAGCCCAGCACATAAACCAGACCTCCAGGCTGCGTCTGCGTCCCCGAAAATCCCTGCAGGTAGAGCCCGCCAGCCATGCTGATGAACGAGGCCGCACTCATCCAGTCGGCGGCAACCGCCATGCCGTTATAAACAGCCGGGATGCTGCGTCCGGCAACGTAGTACTGCGATGCATCCGAGGTACGCCCGTAAATCCCAATCACCGCGTACAAGGCGACCGTGGCGAACAGGAAGATGGAGCCCACCCACATTTTCTTGAGCCCCAGCCTCTCGGCGACGGCCAGAGCCAGCAGGAACAACAGCAAGCAGGCAACGTAAGTGGCAAATCGTCGATGCAGTCGGCGCTTGTAGGCGGCATATGCGACATCGACCGTCGCAATTTCTCCGTCGCGGCGATTCGCCACCCAAGCGAACACCGCCACGATGGCGATAAAGACGAACACGCTGCCTTGTGCCGCGAACCAGTAGCCCAAGGGCCAGCCAGCGACGATTACCTGCAGGTCGTGCGCGAAGAACACCACGCCGAATGACGCGGCAAACCAGATGGCAAGAAGCCAGCCATGCAAGCGAAAACCGCCTGCCACCGCCGTGAATTCGCCCACCTCCACCGCTGGATTCAACATCGCTGCATCATGACAGCCCGGGAAGTCTCAGGCCATAGGGGTTTGCTATTGCTCGGCCAGCCTCTGCCAGGTCGCGATCACCGAGTCCGGGTTCAGGGAAATCGACGAAATGCCTTCCTTGGCCAGCCACTCGGCAAAGTCAGGGTGGTCACTGGGCCCCTGACCACAAATACCAATGTACTTGCCCTGCGCCTTGCAGGCACTGATAGCCTGGCTGATGAGAGCCGTAACAGCCGGGTCGCGTTCATCAAAGTCAGCTGCCAGCAGCTCCAGACCGGAGTCACGATCCAGCCCTAGAGTCAACTGGGTCAGATCATTTGAGCCAATCGAGAAGCCATCAAAGTATTCAAGAAACTGGCTGGCCAAGATGGCGTTGCTGGGAATCTCGCACATCATGATGATTTTCAGACCGTCTTCACCGCGCTTGAGTCCATGCGCGGCCAATAATTCAGTTACTTTTTTGGCTTGACCCAACGTGCGAACAAAAGGCACCATGACCTGAATGTTGCTCAGCCCCATCTCCTGGCGAACCCTTTTGATCGCCTCGCATTCCATGGCGAAGGCCTCACCGAAATCGGCGCTGACATAACGCACGGCACCACGAAAACCCAGCATCGGGTTCTCTTCTTCGGGTTCGTAACGGCTGCCACCGATCAGTTTTCGGTACTCATTGCTCTTGAAATCAGACAGACGCACGATGACGGGCTTGGGCCAGAACGCGGCACCGATGGTCGCAACTCCTTCGGCGACCCGGTCCACATAAAAGGCGCGTGGCGAGGCATGACCTCTGGCGACAGATTCGACCGCCTTTTTTAGATCCGCGTCAATGTTGGGGTAGTCCAGAATCGCCTTGGGATGCACACCGATGTTGTTGTTGATGATGAACTCAAGGCGCGCCAAACCGACACCTTCATTGGGCAACTGGCAAAAGTCAAACGCCAATTGCGGGTTGCCGACATTCATCATGATCTTGACGGCAATCTTGGGCATTTCGCCGCGCTGAACTTCTGATACCTCGGTTTCGAGCAAGCCATCGTAAATAAAACCGGTGTCACCCTCGGCGCAACTGACCGTCACCAGCATGCCGTCCTTGAGCACTTCGGTCGCATTGCCGCACCCCACCACCGCCGGGATACCCAGCTCGCGCGCGATGATGGCTGCATGACAAGTACGCCCACCCCGATTGGTCACAATCGCCGAGGCCCGCTTCATCACCGGCTCCCAGTTGGGATCGGTCATGTCTGTCACCAGAATATCGCCAGCCTGCACCTTGTCCATCTCGTGGAGGTTGTGCACGATGCGCACCGGGCCTGTGCCGATCTTCTGGCCAATGGCCCGTCCTTCGACGATCACGGCACTCTTGCCCTTGAGCTTGTATCGGTACTCGGCCTTGCCTGCGGCCTGACTTTTGACTGTCTCCGGCCGCGCCTGCAAAATGTAAAGTTCACCGTCCTGGCCATCCTTTCCCCATTCAATGTCCATGGGGCGGCCATAGTGTTCCTCAATCACCAACGCGTACGCAGCCAGCTTTTCAACATCGGCCTCGGTCAACGAATAACGGTTGCGCATTTCAGTGGGCACATCCGTGGTTTTGACCAGCTTGCCCCCGCTGGCCTTTTCCTCGGCAGTTGTGAACTGCATCTGGATCAATTTGGAGCCCAGACTGCGACGGATCACAGCGCGCTTGCCGGCCTTGAGCATCGGCTTGTGCACATAGAACTCATCCGGATTGACGGCGCCCTGCACCACGGTCTCGCCCAGCCCGTAGCTGGAGGTGATGAACACCACATCCTGAAAACCGGACTCGGTGTCAATGGTAAACATGACGCCCGCTGCGCCCAAGTCCGAGCGCACCATGCGCTGAATGCCTGCGCTCAAGGCGACGTGCTCGTGGGCAAATCCCTTGTGCACGCGGTAACTGATGGCACGGTCGTTGTACAAAGAAGCGAAAACTTCCTTGATTTTGTGCAGGATTTCTTCGATGCCAATGACATTCAAAAATGTTTCCTGCTGGCCGGCAAAGGAGGCATCCGGCAGATCTTCGGCCGTGGCAGAGGAACGCACCGCGAAGGTGGCTTGCGGATTGCCGGAAGTGAGCGTGACAAATGCATCGCGAATGGCCTGTTCCAGATCCGCCGGAAAGGGCTGCGCTTCCACCATGGCGCGAATCTCGGCACCCACTTGGGCCAGCGCCCGCACGTCTTCCGTATCCAGGGCACTCAAGCGGGCATTGATCCGGCCACTGAGATCCTCGTAAGCGAGAAAATCGCGAAAAGCATGGGCGGTCGTGGCAAAGCCGGTGGGCACTTTGACGCCGGTTGGTAAATTTGAAATCATTTCGCCGAGACTGGCGTTTTTGCCGCCAACCGATTCGACGTCGGTCATTCTCAGGTTCTCAAACGGAACGACCAGGGCGGTCGGAGTGAAAAGTGCAGACATGGGAAAGCTCCAGAAGTTAAAAACGGATCAATGCACAAGCCCAGGCGCTCTGGTGCGCGGGCCATGCTCATGGCAACAGCTTGACTTTGTCGTTGTTCTAATCGGTCAATGCAGCGCATGGAAGAATTGGGTTGAATTTTTGGCATTGTAGGCGGTGACTCGGCCCAAGATGCAGCTTGCCCGTGCACAATGCTCCAAGACAACTCAATCCCCGAACATCATGTCTCAACGCACTGTATTTTTCATATCCGATGGCACCGGCATCACCGCAGAAACTTTTGGTAACGCCATCCTGGCCCAGTTTGATGCCAAATTTCGTCATGTCAGACTGCCATTTACCGACTCCGTTGACAAGGCGCATCAAGCAGCCCGGGAAATCAACCATGCCCGCATCGTGGACGGCAGCAAACCGATTGTTTTCACGACGCTTGTCAATGCAGAGGTCCTCAAAGTCATTACCGACAACTGCCAGGGCATGCTGCTCGACATGTTTAGCACCTTTGTACATCCGCTTGAATCCGAACTCAATCTCAAGTCCAGCCACCGCATTGGCCGCTTCAGCGATGCCAGCAAAAGCCTGGCCTACCAATCGCGCATCGAGGCCATTAACTTCTCGCTGGCCCACGACGACGGGCAATCCAACACCGATCTGGAACAGTCCGATATCATTTTGGTCGGTGTCAGCCGCAGCGGAAAGACGCCCACCTCTCTCTACCTTGCGATGCAATACGGTCTGAAGGCCTCCAATTACCCCCTGATCCCCGAAGACTTTGAACGCCAACAGTTGCCCCCTGCCCTCAAACCGCATAAAAGCAAACTTTTTGGTCTGACGATCCAGCCCGAACGTCTGAGCGAGATACGCAACGAGCGCCGGCCGAATTCCAAATACGCATCGCTGGAAAACTGCCGCATGGAGGTGAGTGAAGCTGAAGCCATGATGCGCCGAACGGGTATCCGCTGGTTGTCAACCACCACCAAATCGATCGAAGAAATATCAACCACGATCCTGCAAGAGATCCGGCCCGAGCGGCTGGACTATTGATTTCACTCAATCAGGCCTCGCATTTCCACTCGAACCATCTGCATTCAGGGCCACTATCGCACCATGACCGACGCAACTGAGAACAATCTTGGCAAGCCGCTGACCGGCTGGCGCTTGCGGCTGTACACCATCATCTTTGAGGCCGATACGCGCGCCGGGCGCTTGTTCGACCAATGGCTGATCGCGCTCATTCTGATGAGCGTCCTGGTGGTCGTGGTGGAAAGCGTGCAGAGCGCGGACTTGAAACAGCACTTGTTCTTCTTCTGGCTGGAGTGGCTGTTCACGCTTGCTTTCACCATTGAGTACGCGGCCCGATTGGCGTGTGTACGCCACCCTTGGCGATACGTCTTCAGTTTCTACGGCGTGATTGACCTGTTGGCCCTGTTGCCCACCTATGTGGCTTTGCTGGTGCCCGAGGTTCAAGCCCTGATCGACGTGCGGGTGCTGCGTCTGCTGCGTGTGTTTCGGGTCTTCAAGTTGACCGCCTACGTGGTTGAATACCAGTCGTTGGGCCACGCCTTGAGCGCCAGCCGGCGCAAGATTCTGGTTTTCTTGTCAGCGGTCCTGATGATCGTCCTGGTCATGGGCACCCTGATGTATGTCGTCGAAGGCCCCGGCAACGGCTTCACCAACATTCCGACCTCGGTGTACTGGGCCATCACCACGATGACGACTGTCGGTTTTGGCGACATCACGCCCAAGACCGACCTGGGTCGCCTGATCTCATCGGCCATGATGCTATTGGGTTGGGGCACGCTGGCGGTGCCGACCGGCATCGTGACCGCAGAGATGACGGCACGGCGCATTACCACGACACCCACCACGCGCACCTGCCACGAATGTCTGACCGAAGGCCATCTGGCGCAAGCCAGTTTCTGTTTTCATTGCGGCGCTCAATTGCCCAGCTACCTGCGTGACGCCAGCGCCGAAGGGCGCCTGGACGGCTAGAAGTACCAACACTGACCCTGGTGCTTGGCTCTGTCGGACTCTTTTTTGGAGATCAATGTGTTTAAGAACTCTATGCCGGGCAAGACCTGGCCCCATGTGTCGCCCGATCAAGTCGGCTTGTGCCCCCAACGCAGCGCCCGGCTGATGGCGGTGCTGCAGGCCGAGGTCGATCGTCAACGCCTGCCGGGCGCTGTCGTGCTGATTGCCCGCCGCAGCAAGCTGGCCCTGTTTGAGAGTGTTGGCGCGCTGGACCCGGCCGCCCAGTCCCCCATGACGCCGGATGCCATTTTTCGCATCTACTCCATGACCAAGCCGATCGTCTCGGTGGCGGCGATGATGTTGATGGAACAGGGGAAACTGCTGCTTAATGATCCGGTGGCCAAATACCTGCCCGAATACGCCACGCAAAAAGTAGCCAGTCTGGTTGACGGCGCCGTGCAGTTGCAGGCGGTGCGACAAGCGGCCACGCTGCAGGACCTGATGCGCCACACGGCGGGCCTGACCTATGAATTCATGGGCAATGCATCGGTCCAACGGCAGTATGCGCAACTCAGAATTGGCTCGCGCGAGCGCAGCAATGCCGAGTTTTCGCACCAGCTCGCCACCCTGCCTCTGATGTTCGAGCCCGGCACGATGTGGGAATATGGCCGCGCCACCGATGTGCTGGGGCGCGTGCTGGAAGTGGTCAGCGGCCAGACGCTGGGCGCCTACTTGCACGAGCACATCTTCAAGCCGCTGGGCATGATCGACACGGGTTTCTTCGTGCCACCCGAACAGCACGCGCGCATTGCGGAACCCTTTGCCAGCGATCCCGAAGGCGGGGTACAGATGCGTTTGATCGATGTGCGCGAGCAGGCTGCGATGGAGTCCGGTGGGGGCGGCCTGGCCTCGACCGCATTGGATTTCGCGCGCTTCCTGCAGTTCATGCTGAACAAGGGAGAACTCGACGGCGTGCGCCTGTTGGGTCCCAGGACTGTTGATTTCATGACCGCAGACCATCTGGGCGATATTCCGGTGAACCGCGGTGCGTCGCGCGCGCTCTTGCCACCCGGCCATGGCTTCGGGCTGGGTGTTGCGGTGCGAAAAGAGGTGGGTATTGCGACAGTTCCGGGTTCGGTCGGCAGCTATTTCTGGGGCGGCATGGCGGGGACCACGTTCTTTGTGGACCCGGCCGAAGACCTGTTTGCCATTCTGATGCTGCAGGCGCCGAACCAGCGGGAGTACTACCGCATGCTATTCCGCGATCTGGTCTATGCGACGCTGATCGATTGAGCCAGTTATTTCTTAAAATTTATAGAAAATCAGCCTCTAGCCCAGGTGGAATAAGCGCTATACGCTATATAAAGCGTAGCGAAAATCCAAGCTAACTGTCATGCCTCGGCGACCGCCCTGAGTGATGAAACCGTTCGCCCTGAGCCTGTCGAAGGGGTGTTTCGACAAGCTCACCACGAACGGTATTGCACGTTAGTCTTGAGCGACTTGCAGCACCAGCTTGCCAAAATTCTCGCCACTGAAGAGCTTGTTGAGGGCGTCAGGAAAGGCATCGAGTCCCTTGACGACGTCTTCCTTGCTCTTCATGCGCCCGTCCTTGAGGTAGCCCGCCATCTCGGCCACCGCCAGAGGGTAGCGGTCGGCATAGTCAAACACCACAATGCCTTCCATGCGGGCGCGGTTCACCAGCAGGCTCAGGTAGTTTTTGGGACCTTGCACAGCCGTTGTGTTGTTGTACTGGCTGATGGCACCGCAGATGATGATGCGGGCGCCGCGGTTGATGCGGGTCAGCACGGTGTCCAGAATCTCGCCACCGACGTTGTCAAAGTAGATATCGACGCCCGTTGGGCAATGCTGCTTCAAACCGTCCTTGACAGCACCCGGGCCCGCCTTGTAGTCGATACAGGCATCAAAACCCAACTCCTTGACGACCCAGTCGCTTTTGGCGGGACCGCCAGCGATGCCGAC
Organism: Rhodoferax sp.; assembly: GCF_010365055.1. Taxonomy (GTDB): domain Bacteria; phylum Pseudomonadota; class Gammaproteobacteria; order Burkholderiales; family Burkholderiaceae_C; genus Rhodoferax. Next base: position 894 of record NZ_JAAFHA010000011.1, on the reverse strand, counting down.
CACGCGGCAGCCCTTGATCTTCGCCATCTGGCCGACCGTCTGACCGACCGCACCGGCCGCGCCGGAGACCACGACGGTTTCGCCCGCCTTGGGCTGGCCGACATCCATCAGGCCAAAGTAACCCGTCATGCCTGGCATGCCCAGCACGTTTAGCCACTGTGTCAGCGTGCCCATGCCCAAGTCAATCTTGACCAGGCCGCTGCGTTTGAAGTCCGCTGGGCCCAGCGTCAGGTACTCCTGCACGCCGAAGCCGGCGGACACGTAATCACCGACTGCGAATTCTGGGTTGTTGGACGAGATCACTTTACCCACGCCACCGGCGCGCATCACCTCACCAAGGGCCACGGGCGGGATATAGCTTTTGCCTTCGTTCATCCAGCCGCGCATCGCGGGGTCGAGCGAGAGCGCCAGTGTTTTGAGCAGCACGCCGCCCTCGACCGGCTGCGCCACCGCTTCGGTGGTGCTTTCCCAGTTGGCGCGGGTCGGCAGGCCGACGGGGCGCGCGGCCAGACGAATCTGATGGTTGCTCAGCGCTGGCAATAGTGTGGACGTTGACATGGAAAACTCCGCAATGATAAAAGTCGCCGATGCTAGCCTGGCGCTCAAACTGCTGGGGTAGCGAAAGCGACAGGCAAGATAAAAAGGTGCGCATTGAGTCAATTGGGAACGTGCTGCAGCTCCAGCAATCCGCCTTTTGCGTCTTCGTGGATATTGATCCAGGACAAACTGATAATTTATATCGTGGTGCAAAATTTCGCCAGACGGAATAATGCAGACCGCAAAGTCGCTCTTTTGCATTGCCGCAATTTGAAAGGCCAACGATGTTTCAGGTACGAATTCACGGACGTGGGGGGCAAGGGGTCGTGACCGGCGCAGAAATGCTCTCTATTGCAG
>NZ_JAAFHA010000102.1 GCF_010365055.1 Rhodoferax sp. | reverse complement strand
TGGCGGTGCCGCCAAATTTGGCCGCCAGCACGCTGGTGATGGCCGCCGTCAGGGTGGTCTTGCCGTGGTCGACGTGGCCGATGGTGCCGACGTTAACGTGCGGCTTGCTACGCAAAAATTTTTCTTTTCCCATTTTTCAAATCCTTAGTAAAGAGCAATACCCGTGAATTGGTTTAATGTTTGCAGTTCGTCACGGAATCCCTTGCCACGGGCAGCTCGGGGTGCGAAATCGCAGACAGTTTCTAATCAGTTGGGGACAAAGCCAGCTCGTTTCGCGAAGCTGCGGTCTGTCCCGCAAAGCTATGGGCTACTTAGCCCTTGCCGCCATGATGGCTTCGGACACGTTACGCGGCGCTTCGGTGTAATGCTTAAATTCCATGGTGTAGGTCGCACGGCCTTGTGACATGGAGCGCAGCGTGGTCGAGTAGCCGAACATTTCAGACAAGGGCACTTCCGCTTTGATGGCCTTACCACCGCCGACCATGTCCTCCATGCCTTGCACCATGCCGCGACGTGAGGACAAATCGCCCATCACGTTGCCGGCATAGTCTTCTGGCGTTTCGACTTCCACAGCCATCATGGGCTCCAGAATCACCGGACCCGCCTTGCGACACCCCTCTTTGAAACCAAAGATGGCGGCCATTTTGAAGGCGTTTTCGTTCGAGTCCACGTCGTGGTAAGAGCCGAAATGCAGGGTGACCTTCACATCCACCACTGGGTAACCCGCCAACACGCCCGAGGTCACCGCTTCATTGATGCCTTTTTCGACCGCAGGGATAAATTCCCGCGGCACAACGCCGCCCTTGATGGCGTCGACGAACTGAATGCCCTTGCCGGGTTCGTTGGGCTCAATCTTGAGCACCACGTGACCGTATTGACCCTTACCGCCCGACTGACGAACGAACTTGCCTTCGGCGTCTTCAACCGTCTTGCGAATGGTTTCGCGGTAGGCCACTTGCGGTTTGCCCACATTCGCTTCCACGCCAAATTCGCGCTTCATGCGGTCCACAATGATTTCGAGATGCAACTCGCCCATGCCGGCAATCAGGGTCTGACCGGACTCTTCGTCGGTCTTGACCCGGAATGAAGGATCTTCTGCCGCCAGCCGCTGCAAGGCGATACCCATCTTTTCCTGGTCAACCTTGGTCTTGGGCTCCACCGCCTGCGTAATCACAGGCTCTGGGAACACCATGCGCTCGAGCATGATGATGGCATTGGGATCGCACAATGTCTCGCCGGTCGTCACGTCTTTCAGACCAACGCAAGCGGCGATATCGCCCGCGACAATTTCGCTCACTTCCTGGCGATTGTTGGCGTGCATTTGCACAATCCGTCCAATTCGCTCCTTTTTGCCGCGAATGGGGTTGTAGACGCTGTCGCCCTTGTTCAGCACGCCAGAGTAGACGCGAACAAAAGTCAACTGCCCAACAAACGGGTCTGTCATCAACTTAAAGGCCAGCGCAGAGAACTTCTCTTTGTCGTCAGCCTGGCGGGTGATCGGCAACTCGTCTTCGTCGGTGCCCTTCACTGGCGGAATGTCAACCGGCGCCGGCATGAACTCAATAATGGCGTCCAGCATGCGCTGCACACCCTTGTTCTTAAAGGCCGTGCCACAGAACATGGGCTGAATTTCGCTGGCGATGGTGCGGGTGCGGATACCGAGCTTGATTTCATCTTCCGTCAAGTCACCTTCTTCCAGGTACTTGTTCATGAATTCCTCCGACGACTCTGCCGCCGCTTCGACCATTTTCTCGCGCCATTCCTTGGCCGAGGCAAGCAACTCCTCAGGGATTTCCTTGTATTCAAACTTCATGCCCTGGGAGGCTTCGTCCCAGATGATGGCTTTCATTTTGATCAGGTCCACCACGCCGATGAAGTGCTCTTCAGCGCCAATCGGAATCACGATCGGAATCGGAGTGGCTTTCAGACGCAGCTTCATCTGGTCGACAACCTTGAAAAAGTTGGCCCCGGTACGGTCCATCTTGTTGACAAAGGCCAAACGCGGCACTTTGTACTTGTTGGCCTGACGCCACACCGTTTCCGACTGCGGCTGCACACCACCCACGGCGCAGTACACCATGCAGGCACCGTCAAGCACGCGCATGGAGCGCTCGACCTCAATCGTGAAATCGACGTGTCCAGGGGTATCGATAATATTGATGCGGTGCTCGGGAAAGTTGTTTTCCATGCCTTTCCAGAAGCAGGTGGTAGCCGCCGACGTGATCGTGATGCCACGCTCTTGCTCCTGCTCCATCCAGTCCATGGTGGCGGCGCCATCATGCACCTCGCCAATTTTGTGATTGATACCGGTATAAAAAAGAATGCGCTCGGTGGTGGTTGTTTTCCCGGCGTCAATGTGAGCTGAAATACCGATATTGCGGTAGCGCTCAATGGGGGTATGGCGAGCCATGATGGATCCTTGGTTGATCTGTGTATTTCAAACTACTAAGCCGCAACGACTTTTGGTCCTTGCGGCGTAGTGAGCGACTTTCAAGCCATCTGCAATTCTTGACATCGCGCACCTGGCGCGGCAGAAAATGGTGACAGTACGAGAAAGCTGCGCAGTAGCCGTCTTAGAAACGGAAGTGAGAGAAAGCCTTGTTGGCCTCTGCCATGCGGTGAACTTCATCACGCTTTTTCATGGCGCCGCCCCGACCTTCGGTGGCTTCCATGAGTTCATTGGCCAGGCGCAATGCCATGGATTTTTCACCGCGTTTGCGGGCAGCTTCCTTGATCCAGCGCATGGACAGGGCCAGACGGCGAACCGGGCGAACTTCAACTGGCACCTGGTAGTTGGAACCACCCACGCGGCGGGACTTCACTTCAACCATCGGCTTGACGTTGTTGATGGCCATGGTGAAGGCTTCAACCGGGTCTTTACCCGGGTTTTTCTTCTCGATCTGCTCCAACGCGCCATAAATGATGCGCTCGGCAACCGCTTTTTTGCCGCCCTCCATGATCACGTTCATGAATTTGGACAACTCGACATTGCCGAACTTAGGATCCGGCAGAATTTCACGTTTAGGGACTTCGCGACGACGTGGCATTTTTTCACCTCTTTGCTTCAGTTGGCGTCTTGTTCAGACACCGCAAAAACCATGTTGGTTTTTACTTACTCGACCCAATAGCGGGTCACTACGTTGCATCACCGCGCCACGCGGGAGACAACACCTTCGATTTTGAAAAAGCGAAAAGCTTATTTGGCTTTTGGCTTCTTGGCACCGTACTTGGAGCGCGACTGCTTGCGGTCTTTCACGCCTTGCAAGTCGAGCGAGCCACGCACGATGTGGTAACGCACACCCGGCAGATCCTTGACACGACCGCCGCGAACCAGCACCACGCTGTGTTCCTGCAGGTTGTGGCCTTCACCGCCAATGTAGGAAATAACTTCAAATCCGTTGGTCAGGCGCACTTTGGCGACTTTACGCAGAGCCGAGTTAGGCTTCTTGGGCGTTGTGGTGTACACACGGGTGCAGACACCGCGACGCTGCGGAGAATTTTGCATCGCCGGGCTTTTGGACTTGATCGTTTCGACCTCGCGCCCCTGACGAACTAGCTGATTAATGGTTGGCATTGAAAAACGTCCCTCAACGTTTGATAGCTGCAGTTGCAGCTAAGACTTAAATACTTTGAAAACGTGAAACCCTTCGGAAATTCCGAAAAGCTTTCAACTATAGCAGGTCAAGCGCCCGCCCGCAATGATTTTTGCAGCCTTGGCACTCCGGCGCAGTGGGTGGCACCCAATGCGCCGGAGGCTCCCACTACTTGATCCACAAGCGCAGTGCATCCCAAGCGCGACCCAGAACACCAGCCTGCTCAACGGTCTCCAGGACCAGTAACGGCACCTCAGCCAGCGTCTGCTCGCCACTGGTGACTTTCAGCGTGGCTACTTGCTGACCCTTGGTGAACGGGGCGACCAGAGGGTCGGCGCGCAGCACCTGCGTTTTGATCTTGCCCGCGGTTCCTGCGGGGACGGCCACCACAATCGCTTCTGGGCGGCCCAATTTGACAACTGCCGCTTTGCCTTTCCAGACTGCCGGAGACACCACCGCCTGGTTGCCATCAAACAGCTTGACTGATTCAAACGCGGTGTAACCCCAATTGAGCAGTTTCTGCGCCTCGTTGGCGCGCGCATTCTCACTGGCCGCACCCAACACAACCGCCAGCAGGCGCCGACTTCCCATGGCGGCCGGTGATCCGGCAGCGACACCCGGCGCACCCAGGCCGACGACCTCGCGCTTGGCGGTGGCGATCAGGCAATAGCCTGCAGCGTCGGTGTGCCCGGTCTTCAAACCATCAACGGTCGGATCGCGAAACAGCAGCAGGTTGCGATTGCTGTCGTTGGTCGCGGGGGTGCCAGGGTATCGGTATTTCTTGATGGCGTAATAGGCGACGCCGTCGGGAAAGTCGTGCATCAGGCGGGTGGCCAGGATGCTCAGGTCCCGAGCCGTGGTGGTGTGACCCGGCTCGGTCAGGCCTTCCGGATTCTTGTAATTGGTGGACTTCATGCCCAGCGCCTTGGCTTGTTCGTTCATGAGCCGCACAAACTGCTCCGCCGTGCCGCCAACGCCTTCAGCCAAGGCCATGGTGGCATCGTTGCCGCTTTGCACGATCATGCCTTTGAGCAAGTCTTCCACCGGCACCTGCATCTTGGGATCGATGAACATGCGGGAACCCGGCATCTTCCAGGCGCGCTCGCTCACCGGCAAGGTCTGCTTGAGGTCAACCTTTTTGCTGCGCAGGGCATCAAAAACAACATAAGCCGTCATCAGCTTGGTCAACGACGCTTGCTCCACCGGGCTGTCAATGTCCTTTTCTGCCAGGAACTGCTTGGCCGTGACGTCAAACAGCAAATAGGAACGTGCCGCAATTTCAGGCGCTTGCGGCGTTTGGGCCGCGACCGAAAAACACATGGCAGTAGCCAGGGTCAAGAGTAATTTTTTCATCATGGAATAGTTTTGCCGATCTTGCTTGACGGCAAGACGAATTTGAATTAGTGCTATAAATGTAATAGCTTATGTCGTAGTATAGACGGGTGCTACAGACAAAAAACGTAAAAATTAGTATCAGCGCCCCAGCGTCGGCGGGACGAGCAGACGCTCCACCACCTGGCCCTTCTTCAGGTGCGAGTCGACGATTTCATCAATATCAGCTGTGTCCAGGTAGGTGTACCAAACCGCTTCGGGGTAAACCACCAGCACGGGGCCGGCGGCACACCGGTCCATGCAGCCGGCCTTGTTCACGCGGACTTGGCCAGGACCCGCCAGTCCCGCCGCCTTGACCTGCGTCTTGCAGTAATCGAACGCCTGCTGCGCCTGGTAGCGCGCACAACAGGCCTCTCCTTCCTTTCTTTCGTTGAGGCAGAAGAAAACATGCCGCTCGTAGTAGGATTTGAGCGGCTGGGGCGCAGGACCGTTGCCCGCCTCCTGGGTGAGTTTCGTTTCAGTCATGGCGTTGATTCTAGTTTTTTGTATCTCTGACCCAAACCCGGAACAGCACATAGACCAGCGTTGCATAAGGCCACAACCACCCCAGCCACTGCGCCAGGCCATGAAAGCGAATAAAGCGCCCCTGCTCCCACGTCGACAGGGTTTGCGCAAAATAGGGGCTGGCCGGCGCCTGATTGAGCAAATCAAGGTGGATGCCCAGCGCCAGCAACACCAACGCCGCGCACACACGCCGCGGCACCCCGATCAATAGCAGGGCCAACACCAGCGCAGCAACGAGGCCAGCCCTGACCGGCAAGCTGAACCAGGCCCAGGCGTGTTCCGGACCATAACTCAACGCAGCCGAAAGCGCCGTCACACCCATGCCGCAGGCAAACACCAGCAACACGAACAACAGGCGCCGCGCAGGCGCGCGGACGATGCAATAGGCCAGCAGACAGGGAATAAGCAGGCCCAGCATGACGCAGACCAGTTCGGCACCCGGCACCAAAGGCTGCAATTCAATGTCGCGCACGGGCAGCCAATCGAGCCAAGGCGTGCCCTCCAAGCCGTCGGCCAAGGCCGCTTCCAGTCGTTCCAGCACCTGCCCCAAGCCAAATGGCACAGCGGCCGGGAACAGCAAGGCGACCGGCCACAGGGCCAGCAAGACGAGACCGCCGCGGGCGTCGGGCACAAACCAGCGCTCCCTGAAAATGCTCCAGCGTGCAATGACGCCCAGCTTTTCCAAGCTCCAGGCTAGCAGCGCACCGACCCAGGCACCCAGCACGTTGAGTCCCAAATCCAGATTCGACGGCACGCGCAGGGGCAAATAATTCTGCAGCGACTCCAGCGTCAGCGACAGCACGGCTGCTGCGAGCGTGGCCAGCAGCACGGCAAAGCGCCTGCGGCCGCTACGCAAGGCACTGAGTGCCAGCAAGAAGCCAAGCGGCAGGTAACCCAGCAGATTGGTCGTGACATCAAATCCAGTCCAGTACTTGGGCCACGGGCTGCTGAGGTAAGCCCAGGGCACGATGCCCTGGTAGCGCCAGTCGGAGAAGGGATACAGGCTGGCGTAACAGATCAGCCCGACGTACACCAGGGCCAGGGGCCAGGCCGAGGTCTTGTGCATCTGTGGCTCAGAACGGCTTCGTCACCACCGCACACACCGGCAAGTCCAATGATGGCACCGTGGCGAGGTCGACAAAGATGCGCGGCAGGTAAAACAGGCCGGCGAACCAGCTGGCAACAAAAACAATAGGAAACGATTGAATCCAGAGCATAGGGCGCAGTTTAGTAGGGCTGGTGCCATTTCAGTCGGTCGACGCAATGCAGCCGTCCCCGGCTCAGGCGCATGAACCCCCGACAAAAAAAACCCCAGCACAAGGGCTGGGGTGGTAAGCCTATTTGCTGTCACACATCAAGGCCCCGCTCAGGGAGGAAAAGCGGGAGGCAGTGAACTGCCCGGCCGTAATTTAACAACATTCCACCCCCGTTTCAAGCCAGCAAATGAAATATTTTGTAATCAGCGCGGCCAAAATCCTGGAACCCTTACACTTTTGTCCATGACATCCTATGCACCTTACCCCTTGGGTCGCCCGCGCCGCTTGCGCCGCGACGGCTTCACCCGCAACCTAGTACGTGAACATGTGTTGACCGCGCATGACCTGATCTACCCGATTTTTGTCGTCGACGGCCAGCAGCAGCGCCAGGCGGTGTCGTCCATGCCCGGCGTGGAACGCCTGAGCCTGGACCTGTTGCTGCCGGTGGCCGAGGAATGCGTCAAGCTGGGTATTCCGGTGATGGCCCTGTTCCCGGTGATTGAGCAGTCGCTCAAAACACCCGATGGCCGCGAAGCCTTCAATCCCGACGGTCTGGTGCCGCGCGTGGTGCGGGCCCTGAAAAAAGAATTCCCCGATCTGGGCGTCATGACGGACGTGGCGCTTGACCCGTTCACCAGCCATGGCCAGGATGGCCTGCCCAGCCCCGACCCGCTGGAAGACGGCTACATCATGAACGACGAAACCGTCGAAGTGCTGGTCAAGCAAGCGCTCTGCCATGCAGCGGCCGGCGTTGACATCGTCGCTCCCAGCGACATGATGGACGGGCGCATCGGCGCCATTCGCCAGGCCCTGGAAGCCAATCACTTCATCCACACCCGCATCATGGCCTACAGCGCCAAGTACGCATCCGCGTTTTACGGCCCGTTCCGCGAGGCCGTAGGCTCGGCGGCCAACCTCGGGCGCAGCAACAAGAAGGTCTACCAGATGGACCCGGGCAACTCGAACGAAGCCCTGCGCGAAATCGCGCTCGATATCGCCGAGGGCGCTGACATGGTCATGGTCAAGCCCGGCATGCCCTATCTGGACGTGGTGCGCCGCGTCAAGGATGAGTTCAAGGTGCCCACTTTTGCCTACCAGGTGTCGGGCGAATACGCCATGCTCAAGGCCGCCGCACAAAACGGCTGGCTCGACCACGACGCCGTCATGATGGAAAGCCTGCTCGCGTTCAAGCGCGCCGGGGCCGATGGCGTGCTCACCTACTTCGCCCGGGATGCCGCCCGTTTGCTGCAAAAATAATAGCATATTACACAGCAAGGACGAGGTCTAGAGGCAATTTCTTATAAAAGAACGTGGTGGAACAGTCCCTGCGAATTTTTACCATTGAGGGCAGCAGCGTGCGTGAGACCGCGCTGACTGGCGACCAGGAGGCCGCCAGGTCAACCGCGCCAGCTGGCGCCAATGCGACGCCCGGACTCACCCCCTTGGCGGCACTGCAGCAAGTGCGCCTGCCAGAACACGGCTACCTCTGGATCGCCTGCGCCCGCGCGCAGTTCGAGGCGCTGCAGGCGCAGCTTCAGGCCACCCTGCAAGCGCTCACCGGCACGCAACTGCTCGATTTGCACGTCGCTGACTTGCTGAACCAGCAGTTACCCTCTCGCTACGACTTCACATCGCAGTACGACCTGCTGGTGTTTCGCCGCCTGGAAGCTGGCGGCAAAGAGGCCGCTTCTGTGCCCGCAGGCCAGGCCCTGGCCTATCTGCCGGCGCGCGGCGGGCCGCCCATTTTGCGGCGTATCGACACCAGCCCAGTGGGCTTTGTGGTGTTGGACCGCGTCCTGCTGACGATCCACCCGACCGACTTCACGGTGCGCGACGCCTACGCCGCGCGCTTGCTGGCAGCGGGGGGCAGCATGGCGCCCGCTGCCAGCAGCATCAGCCCGGACAGTCGCTCGGCAGGCGCGCGCGGGGTGCCCAGCGACCCGGCCGACATGATGCTGCGCATCGTCAACCAGATGGTGGACAGTTACCTGGACCTGCGGCGCGATCTCACGCACCAGTTGGACCACTGGCAGATCGAGTTGCTGAGCCCGAAAGCACGCTTCAACAACTGGAGCGCCCTGCTCCGAGCCCGGCTGTCGCTGCACCATCTGGACGAGATCTGCGAGGACCAGCGCAGCGCCGTGCAGGACTGGATCGAGTCCCTCAAAGCTTGGCCCGAGGCCGACACCCCCTTAAACCAGCGCGAGCATGAACTGCTGCTGGTGCGCAGCCGCGACGTGCTGGAGCACATTGAGCGCGTGGTGCACCACGTGCGGCGGCTCGAGCAAAATGCCGAGGCCACCGTGCAGATGCACTTCAACGCCCAAAGCCACCGCACCAACGAGATCATGCGCACGCTCACGGTGCTGACAGCCATCTTCTTGCCGCTGAACCTGATTGCCGGCATTTTCGGTATGAACTTTGACTTCATCCCGCTGCTCCACCAGTCCAACGGCTTCTGGCTTGCGATGGTCGCAATGGGCTTGACCACGGTGCTCCTCGTGGTGTTTTTCTGGCGCAAACGCTACCTGGAGCGCTCGGCACGTTAAGATGCCTGCCTCGGAAAAGGCTGTCCGTTCAGTTGTTCGCCGTCACGTTCAAAGAGGTATCCCTTGAGACTTTTTCCCTTGTTTTTTTCCTCCCTGCTGCTCTTGGCGCTGGGCACCATCGGCTGTTCACCCAAGGACGCCGCTACCACGGCTGCCGCCAGCAAGCGCGAAGTGTCCTTGCCGACCATCGCCGCCGGGGCCAAAGGCTTCAGCGTCGGGGCCCTGATGAGCAGCAACACGGTTTACGTCTTTTTCGACACCCAGTGCCCGCACTGCGGTCACCTGTGGAACGCGTCTGCACCGCTGCAGCGCAAAGTCAAATTTGTCTGGATCCCGATCGGCATGATCAACGCCACCAGCAAGGCGCAGGGCGCAGCGTTGCTGACGGCGGCCAATCCGGCAGCGTTGATGACCGAGCATGAAACGTCGCTGCTGGCAGGACAGGGCGGCATGGCGGCCAGCAGCAGCATCGCGCCGGAAATTGAACAGGCGATCGAGAACAACACGCAGCTATTGAACAGCTTCGGTGCCGAATCGGTCCCCTTCATGGTCGCTAGGAACATGAAGTCTGGGCAGACCGTGAGCCAGGAGGGGGCCATGAGCACAACCGAACTGGGCGAATTTTTGGGCGTGGATGCGCCCTGAACGCAGGCGCCAAGCCAGGACAAGCCACTTGGTCGACAATGGCAGGTTGACCCAACGCTTGATCCTATGACCCCTACCACCTCAGACGCACCCACTCAAGAAGCAACTCCCACGCCAGCGGCACAGCCTGCGCCGCCGAGCGAACAAGCGAGCAAGCCGGGACGCTCGCCATCGGTCCAGCCTGTGCTGGAAAAGCTGTTTGAACTCTACCCGCATCTGTTTGGCGCCGAGTTTCTGCCGCTCAAGCTCGGTATTTTTCAGGAGCTGCTGGCCCTGCATCCCGAGCAATTTCAGCGCGACAGCCTGAAGCTGGCACTGGGCCAGCACACGCGCTCGACCCGTTATCTGCAGAGTGTGGCCGCCAGCAAGCCGCGCCATGACCTGCAAGGCGCGGCCGTGGAGCCGGTTGCGCCGGAGCATATTTACTTCGCCCTGCTGGAGTTATTTCGACGTCGGCAAGGCCGCAGCCAGGCCGATTTGCGGCCGAAATTGCGCGCGCAATTGATCGCCGCGTTTGAGGCCTCTGGCTTGTCGCGGCAAGACTATGTCGCACGTGTGCAAATGAAAGACGAGGGCGCCAATGCCTTGCTGGAGCAAGCATTCGCCGAACTGGACCAGAAACTGGCCAAGCAGGAGGCCTTACGCACTGCATTCAACAGCAGCGGCAAGACACCCGAGGAGTTTGCCGACATGTACGGCATGGACCCGCGCGACGTCATGCGGGCCTTGGATCAGGCGCCCAGCCAGCCAGTGCCTGATCCCGGGTGACATTACGCCTTGCGGCCAAACAATCACGAGAAAATCATGGACTTCAAGCCCCTCGTCACCCTTCTGGCCCTTGTCAATCCGCTGGCGATCGTGCCGTTTTTCATTCATTACACGCACGATTTCACGCGTGAACAAAAACGGCGCACGATCTGGATCTCGTCCTTCAGCGCATTTGTTGTCATTGCCACCTGCGCGTTGATGGGCCTGCACATCCTGAATTTTTTCGGCATCTCGCTGGCCAGCTTTCAGGTCGGTGGCGGCCTGCTGTTGCTCACCGCCGCGCTGTCGATGCTCAACGCACGACCAGTGGAGAGCAAGACCACTTCGGAAGAAGTGGAAGACGCCGCCGCACGCGCCAGCATTGCGGTGGTGCCGCTGACCATTCCGCTGCTGACCGGGCCGGCCACCATGTCCACAGTAGTGATTTACGCCGAAAAGGCCAAGACCTTCTGGCAACTGAGCACGCTGATAGGTTACGGCGTGGTCATCGCGCTGGTCACCGCCCTGTGCTTTTCGCTGGCCCAGCCGATTGCGCGCGGCCTGGGCAAAACGGGCATCAACGTCATGACGCGCCTGATGGGCTTGATCCTGGCGGCGCTGGCGGTCGAGGTCATGTCCGACGGATTGATCAAGCTGTTCCCGATCCTGGGACGGTAGACGGCTACCGGGCCAGAACGCCGGCCAGCGCCACGCCGGTGGGCGTGCCCAGCGCCACCACCCCTTCCGGCGTCGTTGCCGCCACCACGCGGCCACCGGCGTTGCCGCCATCGGGCCCCAGGTCAATCACCCAATCGGCCTCGGCAATCACGTCCAGGTCGTGTTCGATGACGACCACGCTGTGGCCACCATCGACCAGGCGGTGCAGCACCTTGATCAGTTTTTCCACGTCCGCCATGTGCAGGCCGACGGTGGGCTCGTCCAGTACATACAGGGTGTGCGGGGCTTTTTGACCGCGCCGCGTGATGTCGTCGCGCACCTTGCTGAGTTCGGTCACCAGCTTGAGGCGCTGCGCCTCGCCGCCGCTGAGCGTGGGCGAGGGTTGCCCCAACGTTAGATAACCCAGCCCCACGTCTTTGAGCAATTGCAGCGGGTGGCTGATGTTGGGCATGGCGGCAAAAAATTGCACCGCTTCATCCACTTCCATTTGCAGCACATCGCCAATGTTTTTGCCGCGCCAGGTGACCGCCAGCGTCTCCGGGTTGAAGCGCGCGCCCTTGCAGGTCTCGCACAGCACCTTGACGTCCGGCAGAAAGCTCATGGCGATGGTGCGTATGCCCTGCCCCTCACAACCGGCGCAGCGGCCCTCACCCGTGTTGAAACTGAAACGATTGGCCGCGTAGCCGCGTGCCTTGGCCTCCAGCGTGTCGGCAAACAGCTTGCGGATGATGTCCCAGAAGCCGATGTAGGTGGCCGGGCACGAACGCGGGGTTTTGCCGATGGGCGTCTGGTCGACCTCGAGCACGCGGTCGACCGACTCGAAACCGGTGACGGATGCGCATCCGACCCAGCTGATTCGCTCACCGGCGTCCAAGGCGTCGCGACCGGCGCGGGTAGCGCGTTTTTGCACGGCGGTGTGGACGTTGGCCAGCAACACATCGCGCGCCAGCGTCGATTTGCCGGAGCCGGAGACACCTGTGATGGCGACGAGTCGGCTCAAGGGGACTTGGGCGGTGACGTTTTGAAGGTTGTGCAGGGTGGCGTTCGTGACGGTCAGCCAGTGCTGCACTTCGGGGGACGTGAAATTGGGGTCAGATTCCAATTTCGAAGCGACTTTTTTCTTCTTGGGAGGCGCGGGGACGAAAATGGAATCCGACCCCTGGACTTGGGGTTTTGCCAAATTCATTGTGATCGTGGCACTCAATGCAGCAACGCTCAAATTCGCACCACGAGCCAACGGTGTCGCGGCTGGAGCCGGTTTGCCGGGCAACGATGTTGAGCCTGCTTCTGAGGCGCCCGGCGAATCGGCTCTAGACGCTGCGAGTGCCACAACAAGACGCCGCGCTTTCAGCGAATGCTTCATCGCGTGCAAAAGATACTTGCCCGTTTGCGACTCAAAAGCCCCCTGAATATCCGCCACAGAGCCCTCGGCCACCAGCCGCCCACCCCGTTTGCCCGCGCTCGGCCCAATGTCGATGATGTGGTCGGCGTAGCGGATGGTGTCTTCGTCGTGCTCCACCACCACCAGCGTGTTGCCCTGGTCACTCAAGCTTTGCAGGGCACCCAGCAATATCTGGTTGTCGCGCGGGTGCAGGCCAATGGTGGGCTCGTCCAGCACGTAGCACACGCCCTGCAGGTTGCTGCCGAGTTGCGCCGCCAACCGGATGCGCTGCGCCTCGCCCCCGCTGAGCGTGGGCGCCCCGCGATCGAGCGTGAGATAGCCCAGGCCCACCTGTTCCAGAAACTCGAGCCGACCCTTGATCTCGGGCACCAGATCCCGCGCAATCTCGGTTTCGCGCGGGCTCATGCGACCCTGAGCCTGCAGCGCTTCAACCCACTGGCGCAGGTCGCTCACGCTCAAACGTGCCAGCTCGGTGATGGCGGGGACATTCGGGTAAAGCGCCAAATCCTCAACCGATTTTCCAACAACGTCTAGCGGCGCGCGTGGGGTGTCCGACGTAGCGAAGTCAAGGCGGAGGCTCGGGCGCAGCCCGGGCCGGGGGACA
>NZ_JAAFHA010000010.1 GCF_010365055.1 Rhodoferax sp. | reverse complement strand
TGATCGCGCAGATCAAAACGTAGACAGAACGCGGAACCGCATTTGTCGGGTCCGTCACAGGGGAAAATCGGTTTTTTGAGGGAGGAACTTCAGGTTAGCAGGACCCGACCAGGCGCGGGCATAGTGGCAATTGGTACGACGGTCGGGACCTGGCAGGAGCCGGTCGGACGACTTGGCGCCGCGAATTCAAGCAAAGTGCCCCGAGCCGTCGTTGGCCTGAGCGATTCAGACGCGATAAAGCCGTCATTCACGCTCTGCAAGGTGGCAGGTCGGGCGACCGCTGAGAGTCGATGCTCTGCGCTTTGACGATCTGAGTCGAGCTTGTCATTCTCCCTGACCAGCTCTCAAATACCGTCACAGATAAAGCCGTGAATTGGAAGCACGCGACGAAAGTCGCGTCGCATCATGTCGTGCAAGTCCATGGCCCGGATAGGCTGCAAGTTATAGAGGAACCAATAGAACTCAAAATCAGCTTACATGTTTGTAAACAGTGGTTCGCGACAGCCCCAACGATCGGGCTGCCTCTGAAATATTTCGTCCTGTTGACCGGTAGATCGACCGGATTTCCCGGCATTTGTGCTGGTTCAAGGGGTGACCGCGGCAGTCATCACAGACATCGGCCACTAGGCCTTGTGAAATGCCGATGTCATCAAACGATTCTTCGTCAATGAACTCCATGTTTCTTCGAACCAGTGCGCGCTGCAATGTGCTTCTGAGTTGGCGGATATTGCCCGGCCAGTCCGCCTTGCGCAGCAACTCGATAGCGGCATCAGTGATCGCCGCTTGCGGTGCGAGTTCATCCATCAGCCGCTTGACGATTGCGACAAAATCCTGTCTTTGCTTCAAGGCGGGCAGTTTCAGGGTGTATGCGTTCAGGCGGTACAGCAGATCGGCGCGGAACAGCCGCGACGCCACCATGTCGGTCAGATCCCGGTTGCTGGCGGACAGAATCTGAACGTCAACCTTGTGAATTTTCTTGCCCCCTACCGGGCGTACTTCCATGCTGTCAAGAAAGCGCAGCAGCGCCGTCTGCGAGGCCATCGGTATATCTGCAACTTCGTCAAGAAACAGTGATCCACCGTTTGCCAAACGAGCCAGTCCAGGAGATCCATCCTGGCGAGCATCGGTGAAAGCACCCCGTTCGTGACCAAATAGTTCGGAGATAAAAAGCGCTTCCGGAACAGCGCCACAGTTCAGGGCAACAAACTCACCCTTGCGACCGCTTAGCGCATGTATATGCTGGGCCATCAACTCCTTGCCGGTACCCGTTTCGCCGTGCAGATAAACCGGCATTTTCAAGCGAGTTGCGTTTTCAAGTCCGACCATGGCATGGCGCAATGTTGCATCCTGGCAGACGAAGCCGATGTCTATTTGTTCACGCACAATCGCGATGTCTCTTGCCTCCGTGGACATTGGAGTGCGGAATAAATTCGACGAATGAAGGCGCGCGCCAATCTGCCGGCAGGCCATGAACACACTGCTGCCAGCGCGGTCACGGATGCGAATGATGCCACCGCAGAGCAGATTCTCCATGGCAGAGCCAAACTTGCCGTCAAAAAGTGTTTCGAAATGCATGCCATGTGCGGCGAGAAGCCCCGCCAGCAGCGATTGCCCCGGGCGGTTAATGGAAGAAATCTCGCCTTCCCGCGATACCGCAATCAAACCTGACGACAAGGTATTGAGATATTCAGGACGGGGATGAAACGCAAAGATGAAATGATCCGGGCGTTCTTGGTAGATTAAACTATTTTCGACCGTGGCGGCAGCCATCTTCACGAGCGCGTGCGTATGCTGTTGCCGGGCTTCGCTGGAACAGGAGGCGTCGATCAAGCCCGCAATTTTCCCTTCGGCGTTGAGGATCGGCGCCGCCATGCAGCTGAGTTGACTATGACAGCTGAAGTAATGCTCACGACCATAGATGGCTACCGGCGACGCTTCGAGAACAGCCAGGCCGAGCGCGTTGGTGCCGCGTTCAACCTCGGTCCAGATGCTGCCCGGAATGATGGCTTTTCCGGCGCGGCTGTCGGCAAAATGCGGGTCGCTGATGGTGTCGAGGACGACGCCTTCGGCGTCGGCAAAGGCAATGACAAAATTGGAACCTGCAATCTGCGAGTACAGAATCTGCATTTCTGCCAATGCCAAGTGGCGCACCACCGAATCGCGTTCCCGTCTTTGATGGACATCGGTAAAGGGAATGACCATATCGCGCATTTGTGCCTCAGGCGCCAAGCCGTAGTCACGGCATCGCTCCCAACTGGTCGCCACCGTAACGGGCAAAGCCCCGGCGGGAAAGCGATGACCACTCTCTAGCGCGCGACGGGCGCGATCAATCCCGGATAAGTGTTGCATGTCTCCTCCTTCAGGATACTTTGCCCTAATGGAATAGGCCCATTCTAGGAGCACTCAGAAAATCTTCAATGTGCAGAAAGTGAACAGTATGAACAAGTCATGTTCATTGTGTGTTCAGCCCTCATTCGTTTGCACTCGTGTGCGTCCCCCTCAAAGCAGACTTTTTTTCGGTTGGCATGAAGTCTGCATTGTGTGACCTGCATAACGGCATGTTGCCGACACAGGAGACCAACGAAATGAAAGCACAGGTACTTAAAGCCTACGACGAAAAGCTGACCGCAGACCAATGGGTTTCGATGGAAGATGTTCCCGACCCCACCATCACCAAACCAACCGACGTCATCGTTCGCATTGGCGGTGCCGGTGTCTGTCGAACCGACCTGCACGTTATTGAAGGTGTCTGGAGACCCCATATGGACCCGAACGGCAATGCGCTGCTACCGTTCATCCTGGGCCATGAAAACGCTGGTTGGATCGAAGCCATTGGCAAGGACGTTGAAAATCTCAAGGTTGGCGACCCCGTCATCGTTCATCCCAAAATATCTTCAGGTACCTGCCTGGCGTGCCGACGTGGTCACGACATGCATGGCGACGGCAAATTTCCAGGCCTCGACTCGAATGGCGGCTATGCGCAATATCTGGGTACATCCGAGCGCAACATCATTCCCTTACCCCGGACCCTGGCACCGAAGGACGTTGCCCCCTATGCAGATGCCGGGCTTACTGCTTACCACGTCATCAAGAAAGCCACACGACACTTATTGCCGGGTGATCGCTGCGTCGTCATCGGAGCTGGTGGATTGGGACACATCGGCATTCAGTGCCTGAAGGCGATGTGCGCGGCTGACATCATTGTGGTGGACAAGTCGGAAGCTTCGCTCAGTCTTGCTGGCAAGTGCGGCGCTGACCATCTGGTTAAGGCCGATGGCAACGAGGTGGAAGCCGTGATGTCCTTGACCAACGGACAGGGCGCGGAGGCCGTGATTGATTTCGTTTGTGAGCACGGCACGACCAGCAAAGGTCTGGCGATGACGCGCCCAATGGGAAGCTACTACGTTGTCGGTTACGGTGAGGATGTGAAGGTTCCAACGGTGGACCTGGTCATCACCGAGAAAAACATCATCGGCAATTTGGTTGGTACTTGGGCCGATCTGTATGAGCTGATGGCACTCGCCGATCGAGGCCTTGTCAATCTGACCACAGTGGAATACAAGCTCGCCGATGCCAATCAAGCCCTGAAAGATCTCCATAACGGGAAGATACACGGACGTGCCGTGCTCATTCCATAAGCCTGCAGTACATTAGCCATCAAAAGAGGAAGACACATGAACTACACATCGAATCGCACCCTTTTTCCTGCAAAGAAATGGCAAAAGCCAGTTCTGTTGACGGCCGTTGCATTAGGCCTGCTGCAGCTCGGCGCCACCTGTGCGCAGGCAGCCAACATTGACTATAGCAAGTACGGTGACTATGGCAAGTACGGCTCGGCCGCCGACGTTCCCGGAATGTGCTCCTTTGAAGCCATCGCCAAGAAGAACTACAAGGGCCGTACCTTGAAGATCATCACCCATGCAGTTCCTGTTCTGGGTGAGCCCACTGATGTTCATGCAAAACAGTTTCAGGACTTGACTGGCGCCAAGGTTGACGTGGTTCATATCCCATTTGGTGACCTTTATCAGCGGATCATGATTCCATTTCAAACCGGACAGGCAGCCTATGACGTTCTGTTCTACCCATCGCTGTGGATTGGTGACATGCAGAGCCATCTTGCACCGGTGCCAGCCGCTTATCAGGCCTCCAGTGGTATGAAAGACGTGACGGCCAATTACCGTGATGTGGCGACCTGGGGCAATCAGATGGTGCAGTATCCGGTCGACGGGGACCGGCACTACATGAAATACCGCTCGGATATTTTCAGTAATCCGCAGATGCAGGCCAAATACAAGGAAAAAATGGGCAAAGAGCTGAAGGTTCCTGCTACCTGGGAAGACTATAACGACGTAGCCACATTCTTCTCCGGTTGGGACTGGGCTGGTGACGGCAAGCCCCACTTTGGCAGTGCCGAAGTTACCAAGCGCGATGATCTGATGTTCTCGGCATTCATCAGCCGTGTTGCCGCTTACGCCAAGAATCCGAATGTCAAAGGCGGTTTCTTCTTCGATCTGAAGACGATGAAACCCCAGGTTAACAATCCTGGCTGGGTGCGTGGTCTTGAAATGTTCATCAAGGCCAAAGCAGCATTTCCACCTGGAGGCACCAACTTTGGACTTGGTGACGAAATCTTCTCGTTTGGTGGTGGTCAGGCCCTGATGAGCTACAGCTGGGACGATGCCTTCATTCAAGCCATGGAGAAGGACAGCCCGATTCGGAACAAGGTTGCAGCTGCACCGCTACCCGGCGCCAACGATGTGTGGAATCGCACCAGCGGCAAGTGGGACCACTTTGACCTACCGAACGCCCCGCCCTATATCACTTGGGGTTGGACTTCGGCGGTTGCCAAAGCGTCCAAGAGCCAGGACATGGCCTTTGATTACCTGTGCTTTTTCTCGAATGAAGCCAATGACAGTCTGGACCTCCAGATCGGCCGCTTTGGTATCAACCCATTTCGCAAGGCTCACTTCGACTCGAACTTCTGGCAATCCAAGTTGGGCTGGGACAAGAACGTAGCTGACACTTATGTCAAGACCCTGGGGGGCATGGATAGCAGCAATAACCGCGTGTTTGATTTGCGCGTGCCAGGTGTCAATCAGTTCATGTCGTCACTGGCCAACGGAGTGGCAGAAGCAATGGCTGGTCAAAAGACCCCTCAAGCTGCTCTCGATGGTGTCAGTCAACAATGGAACGATATTGTCAACAAGATCGGTGTTGACAAGGTTCGCGCTGCTTACGCCAATGTTGTGAAGCTCGAAGACAAGGGCCGCTGATTTGTCATGCGCGTTGAAGATGAGGTCATGTCCAACAGGGGCATGGCCTCATTTTTTTCAATCGGTGTAGTTCTGTCGCAAAAACGCGCTGCACACCAACCAAGGTATTGTCATGGGTGAAACTGGCCTGAGACCTTTCAAGCTGGCCTTCCTGCTGCCCGGCTTGCTGATCTTGCTTGCGATCATATTATTCCCGCTGCTGTTTACCATCCGGGTCAGTGCTTCGGGTTGGGATGCCGTAACACCGGGTCTGAGTTGGATAGGCGGCAAGAACTATTCTGTGCTGTGGTCAGACACCCGGTTCTGGGAATCGCTGGTGCGTCTGGGTGGCATGGCGCTCGGAACCGTCCTGATTCAGTACGTTCTAGGCTTTGCGCTGGCGCTCCTGGTCTGGCATGACGTCAAGGCGCGTCGGTTCTTTCGCCTGCTGTTCCTGATTCCCATGATGACAACCCCGGTCATCATGTCAGTGATCTGGCGCACCATCTTCCACGAATCACTGGGCCCTGCCAATGATGTACTCAGCATGATCGGGCTGGGCCCGTATCCCTGGTTAACCTCTTCAGGGTGGGCTGTGGTCAGCGTGATGATTGTCGAGATCTGGCAATGGACACCGTTTATGTTCTTGCTGCTGCTGGCCGGATTGATCAGTCTGCCCCGGGAGCCGTTTCTGGCAGCCGCCATTGACGGTGCTGGCCCGGTTCGAACTTTTTTCAATGTGACCTTTCCCCTGATGGCAACGGTGTCTATCGGTGCCATCATGATCCGGCTGATCGAGGCATCCAAACTGATGGAAACGGTTTATGTCTTAACGTCAGGCGGCCCGGGCACTGCCACCGAGACCTCGGGCTACTACATTTACATCAAAGGCTTGCGCGACTTTGACATCGGCTATGCAGCGTCCCTTTCAATCACCTATCTGGTGATCATGATCGTGCTGCTCACTGTTGTTGGCAAGCTGCTGCACCGTTTCCTGATTGGAGGGCGTGTTTAATGCCTCGTCTATTCACCTCTCTCAAGTATCTGGCGATTGCGCTGTGGAGCGCTTTTGTCGTGGCGCCGTTTTTGTGGGCACTCACGACCAGTTTCAAAACCGCCAACGGAATTACAGGTGGACCTACCTACCTGCCATGGCTCCAATATGAGCCGTCACTTCATGGCTGGCAAAGTCTGTTTGGCGCGGGCGGTGGCATTGACATTGTCCATCCCTATATTGACAGTCTGATCGTAACCACCAGTGCCAGTTTCATCAGTATCGTATTGGGAACACTGGCCGCTTATGGACTGTCCAGATTTACCTATCGCGCCGGTTTTGTAAAGAATGAGGACTTGATTTTCTTCTTCATCTCGCAGCGAATCATGCCACCCATCGTATTGGCAATTCCATTTTTCCTGATGCTCCAGTGGCTGGGATTGTTGGACAGCAAGCTGGGCTTGATTTTGGTTTATGTGGCGCTGCTACTGCCTATTGCGGTCTGGATCATGGTTGATTTCTTCAACAATGTTCCGCGTCAAATTGACGAGATGGCAATGCTCGATGGCTGTACCCCTATTGAGGCGTTTTTTCGTGTGGTGCTTCCCAACTCTTTACCGGGCATCATCGTCGCCGGAATGTTCTGCCTGATTTTTGGCTGGAATGACTTTTTCTTTGCCTTCACGCTCACCTTCACCAATACACAGTTATTGCCAGTGGCGGTGGTTGCGCTGAACTCGTCGGTGACGCCGTGGTGGAGTCTGTCAGCCTCGGCATTGATCTCGGTGGCCCCCCTGTTGTTGGTCGCCTTCGTGGTTGAACGCTTCTTGTCACGCGGCAATCTTGCCGGTGCCATTCGCTAGAGGGTCACCATGAGTTTGCAACTGACCGATTTTTGTCTTGACATCGATGGTGTTACCCATTTGGGTGGCATCAGTACACAGTTTGAGCGCGGGCGTCTGACGACGGTGATTGGCCGAACGCTGGCCGGCAAAACCACGCTTATGAGAAGCATCGCGGGCTTGCAGGTGCTGGACAAAGGGGAACTGGCACTGGACGGCCGGAGTTTTTCCAGCTTGTCCGCGTGGCGGCGCGATATTGCGATGGTCTATCAGCAGTTCATCAACTATCCGCATCTGAATGTGTTTGAAAATGTCGCATTCCCGCTTCGTCGTAAAGGCTTAAGTGAAGACGCGATTCGCAGTCGCGTGCGAGGTGTGCTTGACAAGGTTGGCTTGCAGGGCTTTGATGCGCGCCGGCCGTCGCAACTTTCGGGCGGGCAGCAACAACGGGTCGCGTTGGCACGGGCACTGGCCCGGCAAGCAGGTATCCTGATGCTTGATGAGCCACTGGTCAATCTTGACTACAAATTGCGTGAGCACATGCGAACCGAATTTCGCAGCCTGCTCGCAGATCAGGATCAAACCATTGTGATCTACAACACCACTGAACCGGCCGAGGCCATGTTGTTGGGCGATACCGTGGTTGTGATGCATGAAGGACGTATTTTGCAAACTGGCACCCCCTCGGACGTATTTGACCGTCCAGCGTTTATGCAGGTGGCTGCCGTTGTGAACGATCCACCGATGAACTTCATTCCAGGACGCAAAGGGCCTGACTCCATTGAACTGACCGGCGGAATTCGTGTCGGCCTGCCGTCGCACTTGAACAGCCTGTCGAGCGGTGATTACTGGTTTGGGATTCGGGCCAGCGAACTCCGAGTAGGGGATGACTGCGTAAATTGCCAGGTGACATTCTCGGAGGTCTCTGGATCAGAAACTTTCTTGTACGTTGACTCGCCCGCTGGCGCCCTTACCCTGCAAGTCGAGGGCGTTCACATTCATGAATTGGGTGAGACCTTGGGGATAGCCATCCCGGCTGACAGGTTGTTCGCCTTTGAGACTGGCGGGCAACGGCGTTTGGCTGGCTCGCCAGCCACTGGAGCCCAACTATGAGCCAGATTCGGTTGTCCCGTGTCGGGCATTCCTACGGCGAAAATGTCTACGCCTTGATGCCGGCCGATCTGGTGTTCGAGCATGGGAAAACCTATGCACTTCTGGGGCCGTCTGGCTGTGGAAAAACCACCATGCTCAACATCATCTCCGGTCTGTTGCAGCCGTCAGAGGGAAAGGTGTTTTTTGATGACCGTGATGTGACCCAGATTCCAACGGCACAGAGAAATATCGCACAGGTATTCCAGTTTCCGGTGGTTTATCAATCCAAGACCGTGTTTGAAAATCTGGCATTTCCGCTGCAATGCCGCAAGTGGGAACGGTCCCGTATTCGCCCCAGAGTGGAGCAGGTGGCAGAGATGCTGGGCCTGACATCACGGTTGGGTCTGGCGGCACGGGCCCTGACGGCGGACGAAAAGCAGTTGATCTCACTGGGCCGGGGACTGGTCCGCGATGACGTCGCCTCGATATTGATGGATGAGCCGTTAACGGTGATCGATCCGCAAATGAAATTCGAGTTGCGCCGCAAGATCAAACAAGCGCATGTGCATGCGCGCCAAACGGTGATTTATGTAACGCATGACCAGAACGAAGCCATGAGCTTTGCCGATGAAATTCTGGTCATGATGGACGGTCGGATCGTGCAGCGCGGGACGCCAGAAGATCTTTTTGAGCGTCCGGCAAATACCTACGTTGGGAATTTCATTGGTTCGCCCGGCATGAACTTCTTGCCGATCAGGCGCGAGGCCGAGAAGTTGACGCTGGGGGGACTGCCTCTTCCCTATCCTCCAGTGAGGCTTCCAAAGGGTGAGATCACGTTGGGTGTAAGGCCAGAGAACTTGTCTTTCACATCGGACACAGACCCAGATAGTTTTCCGACAACTATCCTGTCCATTGAGGATCATGGCAGCGTCAGAATTCTGGAATTGGCGTTAGGTGACGCCCGTGCCCGAATGAAGCTTCCGAGAGAAAAGGCGGTGCCGCCTGGTAACACCACGTTGGCAGTGCGAGCCACCCGTTTCTGCTATTACGTGAACGGGGAACTTGTTGTCGAGCCTTCTTGACTGCCAATAGCCCACATCTGCGACATCATCCGCACCCCTTTCGGCCGCTACAGGAAGACTCGCAAGAGCGAGATTTCGTTTCCCTAAAGCGGTCGGCGACCACCGTCGAGATTTGGTCGGCTGTGTGAGTTCGCCTGGCCGCCCCGACTGCCCGGTAACGCAGCTTTGCGGGTATTGGAAGTGGCCGTCATTCCGGCCATTTATGCCTTGGTGAAGCAGTGGCGGCTGAAACGGGGGCTGGAGAGCTGAGCGGCACGATTTATAAAAATAGGCTCTAGCCCCCGTCTAAATTGCTCAAGCAGCTGCTATATTGATAGCAATTTGTGCCAGCAGTGTCATCCTTTTCTCCTCGTTTCGAACCCCACCACGAGCAGCAGACTCGCAGGGCAACGTCACTCTTCTTCCAGTCGTGGCGGCGACTGCCCCTCGGCAGGTTCTCCCGTTTCTGGGTCGATCCAGGTGGAGATTCCAATCTCTTCCTCGGCCTCCTGCAGCGTTTCGCCTGGCCCCGCATCCGGCTCATCAGATGCCGCCATATCGGCCTGGGCGAGCTCCAGGCTCTCGAAGGGACCAAACTCCTGTTTGCCATCAAGGGCCAGCCAATAATACCCATCCGGTCGCGCCATGATCCGTTCAATTTCACTGTCTGGGTCCGACTCTTTTTGGGCAAATGCTGGTTCGCTGACAGCGCCCGTGACTGGCACTTTGTGTTTCATCATGTTCCTCCGTTTGCAGTAATGTCCACGCTGGTCAGGCTACGCGCCATGAAGAATATTTGTTTGAGAAGAGTCAAGCGAGCGCGCTGCAGCACCGCCCTTTTTCAGTTGACAGTTATTTCTGCGGACTGCAACCGGATCGCCAGCGAGCGCTGCATTGAATTGCGCATGAACGTCAGCAATGGGGTTTCTGCGACGTCATTGACGAGCCTCCCGCAGGCCAGGCGCTTTGCGGCACCGATGAATGCTATGGTTGGCAGCTGTGCGCGCAGCCCCTGAACACTTGAATTAAGCCATGCGACCGTTGACTCCTGCCATGCTGCCAACCTTAGAGAGCGTTTTTGGCTATCCACAGTTTCGCCCCGGCCAGGCGACGGTGATCAGCGCGGTGCTGGCGGGCCGATCCGCCGCGGCGATTTTCCCCACGGGCTCGGGCAAGTCGCTGTGCTACCAGTTGCCCGCGCTGTTGCTGCCGCACCTGACGCTGGTGGTGTCGCCCTTGCTGGCGCTGATGCAAGACCAATTGGCCTTTTTGACACGCCATGGCATTGCGGCAGCCAGCATCGACTCGGCGCAAAGTCGCGAGCAAACGCAAAGCGTGATGGCGCAAGCCCGCGCCGGCCAGCTCAAGATCTTGATGATCTCGGTCGAGCGCCTCAAAAACGAGCGCTTTCGCAATTTCATCGTGCAAATTCCGATCTCGCTGCTGGTGGTCGATGAGGCGCACTGCATCTCGGAGTGGGGCCATAACTTCCGGCCGGACTACCTCAAGCTACCGGACTACCAGCGCCAGTTCGCTGTTCCCCAAACCCTGCTGCTGACCGCGACCGCCACGCCGCCTGTGGTGGCCGATATGCAAGCCAAGTTTGATATTGCTGCGGCTGATGTGGTCTGTACCGGCTTTTACCGCGCCAACCTGAATTTGCGGGTGGAGCCGGTCAGCGGCCGCGACAAGCTGCAGCGGCTCGTGAAGTGGCTGGCCGTGCGCGCCAAGCAGCCGACCATTGTCTATGTGACCCTGCAAAAAACCGCCGAGCAGCTGGCGCAGCAGCTAACTCAGCACGGTGTTGCCGCGCACGCCTACCACGCGGGCATGCTGCACGAGCAGCGCGAGTCCGTCCAAAAACAATTCATGGCCGGGCACATCCACTGCATCGTCGCCACCATCGCTTTTGGCATGGGCATTGACAAAAGCGACATCCGCAACGTGGTGCACTTTGATCTGCCGAAATCGATCGAGGGCTACAGCCAGGAGATTGGTCGTGCGGGCCGCGATGGCCTGCCGTCCGACTGTCTGGCGCTGGCCAACCGCGACAGCCTGCAGGTGCTGGAGAACTTTGTTTATGGCGACACGCCCGAAGCTGCGGGCATCCGCTGGGTGCTCGATGAGATTCTGGTGGTGGCGCCCGGTCAACCTTGGGAACTGATGCTCAATGCCCTCTCAGAGCAAAGCAACATTCGCCTGTTGCCGCTGAAAACCCTGCTGGTGCAACTGGAGCTGCGCGGCGTCCTGGCCGCGCGCTACGCCTATTTTGCCGAGTACCGGTTCAAATACCTGATTGAGCCCGAGGCGCTGCTGGCGCATCTCAAAGGCGAGCGCCAGCAATTTGTGCAGGCCATCCTGCGCTGCGCCAAACAGGCACGCACCTGGTGCACGCTGGACTTTGCGGCGCTGTACCAGACCTACCCGGCCGAACACAGCCGGGTGGTCACGGCGCTGGACTACCTGGCGACCCAAGGCTGGATCGAACTGGAGGCCAAGCAAATGACCGAGGTCTATACGGTGCTGGCGCCGGGCTTTGATGCGCAAACGCTGAGCGGGGAGCTGGCAGCGTATTTTCAGGCCAAGGAGGTCAGTGAAATTGCACGCATCCACGCCATGCTGGCTTTTTTCGCCAGCGAGCAATGCCTGAGCCAGCGCCTCGCCGCTTACTTTGGCGACAACGCCGGGCCGCTGCGCTGCGGGCATTGTTCGGTCTGCCACGGCCAGGTCGCGCGCTTGCCAGAACCCGCGCCACGGGCAGCGCTGGCCGGGCAGAACTTTCGGGCCTTGTGTGGCGACTTGATGGCTCGCCACCGTGCACTTAGCCCCAGCCCGATGAGCGCCGACAGTCTGACGCGTTTCTTGTGCGGCGTGGCCGCGCCGCTCTTGAGCCAACTCAAGGCGCGCAGCCTGGCGGGTTTCGCTGCGCTGGAACAGCACCCGTATGCCGAGGTGCGGCACTGGGTGGAGCAGCAATTGGCAGACCTTGAGCAGGGTCTGCCCCCAACTGATTAAGATGTGGCATCGCCTAGAGTCAGGCGACGCCTACCTGGCCCGCCCCAACCGATGAAAATGATCGCTACCCCCCAGTCCATGCAGTTCGATAGCATCTTGCCCCTGCAAAGTGGTGCCTCGCTGCGTGACTATGCGCTGAGCTTTGAGACCTACGGCGAACTCAACGCTGACAGGTCCAACGCCGTGCTGATCTGCCACGCCCTGAACGCCTCGCACCATGTGGCGGGCGTGTACGCCGGCCAGGACAAATCCGAGGGCTGGTGGGACAACATGATCGGCCCGGGCAAGCCGCTCGATACCGACAAGTTCTTTGTCATCGGCGTCAACAACCTGGGCTCCTGCTTTGGCTCCACCGGCCCGATGCACACCAACCCCGACACCGGCCGCATCTATGGTGCGGATTTTCCGGTGGTGACGGTCGAGGATTGGGTCAACGCGCAGGCCCGCCTGCTCGATGCCCTGGGCATCCAGACGCTCGCCGCCGTGATGGGTGGCTCCTTGGGTGGCATGCAGGCGCTGAGCTGGACGCTGCAGTACCCCGAGCGCGTGCGGCACGCGGTGGTGATTGCCAGCGCCCCGAACCTGACGGCCGAGAACATTGCCTTCAACGAGGTGGCGCGCCGGGCGATCGCGACCGACCCCGACTTTCATGGCGGGCATTTTTACGCGCACGGCACCGTGCCCAAACGCGGCCTGCGCATTGCCCGCATGATCGGCCACATCACTTACCTCAGCGATGACGTGATGAACGAAAAATTTGGCCGCCAGCTGATTGCCGCCAGCCAAAGAGGCGGCGGCGCCGACTATTTGTTCAGCACGCTGGAGGCGGAGTTCCAGATCGAGAGCTACCTGCGCTACCAGGGCGACAAGTTCGCCGAGTACTTTGACGCCAACACCTACCTCTTGATCACGCGCGCGCTGGACTACTTTGACCCGGCCCGCACCTATGGCGGCGACCTGAGCCACGCGCTGGCGCGCGCCCGCTGCAAATTTCTGCTGGTGAGCTTCACCACCGACTGGCGTTTTGCGCCCAAGCGCAGCCGCGAGATCGTCAAGGCGCTTTTGCACAACCGGCGCGATGTCAGCTATGCCGAGATCGACGCCCCCCATGGTCATGATGCCTTTTTGCTCGATGACCCCCGCTACAGCAGCGTTGTTCGCTCTTACTTTGATAGTGTCGAGGTATCGGCATGAGCGACCTGCAAACCATGGACGCGCTGGCCCAGCTGGTGCCGGAAGGTGCCCGGGTGCTCGACCTGGGCTGCGGCGACGGCGCCATGCTGGCGCACCTGCAGCGCACACGCGGCTGCAGCGGCTACGGCATCGAGATTGACGACGCCAACGTGCTGGCCTGCGTCAAGCGCGGGGTCAATGTGATCCAGCTCAATCTGGATGAGGGTCTGTCGATGTTTGAAGACGCATCCTTTGACGTGGTGCTGCAGATCGACACCCTGCAGCACCTGCGCAATGCCGAGGTGATGCTGCGCGAGACAGTGCGCGTCGGGCGCTTCGGCGTGGTGGCTTTCCCCAATTTTGCGCACTGGCCGAACCGCCTGAGCATTTTGACCGGGCGCATGCCGGTGACGCGCCGCTTGCCGTACCAGTGGTTTGACACGCCCAATATTCGCGTCGGCACCCATGCTGATTTGGGTATTCTGGCCGGGCGCAACGGCTTGACGGTGCTCGATAGCTTTGGCCTGCAAAACGGCCAGGTGGTGCGCCGACTGCCCAATCTGCTGGCCGGCACCTCGGTCTACAAGCTGTCAAGATAAGGCCGAGCTTTTTGGTCCCTTTGATTTCGCGCCTTTGCCCCCAGCTAGTTCATCCAACCCGTTAACCATGACTGCCTCCTATGCCACACCGCACCGCTACCCTGTTTGACCCGGTTCATGCCGGCGACTTGACGCTTGCCAACCGCATCGTGATGGCGCCGCTGACGCGCAACCGCGCGCCCGACGCCATCCCCACGGCGCTGATGGCCGAGTACTACACCCAGCGCGCCAGCGCCGGCCTGCTCATTTCTGAAGCCACCGCCATCAGCCACCAGGGTCAGGGCTATGCCGACGTGCCCGGCTTGTATGGCTCAGAGCAACTCGAAGGCTGGAAGCATGTCACGAACAGTGTGCACGGCGCCGGCGGCAAGATCGTGGTGCAGCTCTGGCATGTGGGCCGGGTCTCGCACACCAGCCTGCAGCCCGAGGGCGGCCAGCCGGTGGCGCCGTCGGCCATCGCAGCCAAAACCAAGACCGTGCTGCTGCAAGACGACGTGCCGGTCTTTGTCGACACCTCGGAGCCCCGCGCGCTTCAGGCCTATGAGTTGCCCGACATCGTGCACACCTACCAGGCGGCCGCGCGCAACGCGGTGCAGACCGCAGGCTTTGACGGGGTCGAGATTCACGCGGCCAATGGCTATTTGCTGGACCAGTTTCTCAAGGCAGGCTCCAACCTGCGCCGTGACGACTACGGTGGCAGCATCGAAAACCGCGCCCGCCTGTTGCTCGAAGTGGTGCAGGCCGTGACCGCTGCCGTGGGCGCTGGGCGCGTCGGCATTCGCCTGTCGCCCGTGACCCCGGCCAACGATGCCTTTGACCCCGATCCGCAACCTTTGTTTGACTACGTGGTGCGCGAACTGGCGGCGTTCAAGCTGGCTTACCTGCACATCATTGAAGGGGCCACCGGCGGTGCCCGCGAACTGCCTGACCGCCCGTTCGACTACACCGGTTTGCGCCGCGCCTACCGGGCCGCCGGTGGCAAAGGCGCCTGGATGGTCAACAATGGCCTGGACAAAGAGTTGGCGCAAGCCGCCATTACCGTCGGTGCTGACCTGGTGGCCTTTGGCCGGCTCTTCATTGCCAACCCGGACTTGGTCAAACGTCTGCGCGTAGGCGGCCCGTTCAACCCATGGGACAGCAATACCTTCTACGGCGGCGGCGCCAAGGGCTATACCGACTACCCCGCTTTGAAGGGCGCCTGAAGGCCGCTGCCTTCAAGCCACCGAGAGGCGCGCGCTCAAAGTGTGCGCGTGGCCCGGGGCAACGGTGATCTGATCCGGCCCGGCATTGCAGGTTTCCACGCACAGCATGCCCAGGTACTCACCTGCCGCCATGTCAGGCAAGGCTTTTTCGCGCTCGCGCCAGGGGTTCCACACCACGGTGGAGGTGCTGCCGGTTTTGGCAATTTGCAGGGTACGCTGCCAGGCGCGGTCTTCAATCCGGCAATCGGCCGTTGTGTTGATGTAAATGCGGTCGGTTTCACCCGTGAACTCAACCGCGCCCGATTGTTTGGCCAGAGCAAAATTTTGCACCTTGTCCAGGTAGTCGGTGTCGTCCAGCCCCTGCACTGATGTTTGCCCGATGTTGCCCACACAAAAATACGTGTGCAAGGCCTGCGTGATGGTGAAGGGCTTCTCCCCGGTGTTGCGGGTCGTCAGGGCCATGGCCAGGGTAGCGCCAACCGTGACCACCAGTTCCAGATCAAACGGAAAGTCCCAGAGCGCGCGGGTGCTTGCGTCGTCGCCCAGCCCGAACCGCAGCACCACTTGGCTGGCCGCATCCATCGCGGCTTCGCGCAGCGCCCACAGGCGGGTGCGTACCAAGCCATGGGCGGGCAGGCCGCCCTGCGCACCAAACCACGGCCAGCACACCGGCACGCCGCCGCGCACCGCTTGGCCCGGTTCAAACACCGCCGCCTGCGACAACCAGATCACCGGCTTGTGCCCGGCCGGCTGCCAGGCCAGCACCTGCGCGCCTTGCAGCGCCACGCGTGCGCTGGCTTGCGGCGTCTGGATGTCAGCCACCGGCAGGCCGTTGCCGTTGTCCACAAATTGAAGTTGGCCCGCCATTCGAAAACGACGGTTGAGAGTGTCAATGATTGATTTCATGGTGGGACTTTGCATGCGATAATTACTATTAAATATATAGCTATATACCCATATAAATAAAGGGCTAGAGGCCTATTTTGCTTACAATATCGCAGAATCTGCCTGAGCATGGGCGGTGCGCCGCTTGACGCGCTCAAGCACGCTCAGATTGTTTGAAACGCTGTGGCCGCGCAGGTGCACCGCAACCGGCCCCCCAGGCGCCCCGTGCCCATTTGGAGGGCGGCGCGCCGTGGCATGATGACGGCCATTGTGGCCCAACCACGCAAGGAATTTTGTATGAATGCACGCAGCCCCGCCTCGGCCTTGAACGCCGCCCAGGCGCTCAACGAAGTCGCCCAAGCCTGGGACGATGACCTGGTCGACCAACTCAGCGACTACATCGCCATCCCGGCCAAGTCGCCCATGTTCGATGCCGATTGGGTCAAGCACGGCTTCATTGACACCGTGGTGCGCAACGCCGCCGCCTGGGTCGAGTCGCAAAAGGTCGCCGGCCTGAGCCTGGAAGTCATCCGCCTGCCCGATCGCACGCCGGTGCTGTTTTTTGAAGTGGCGGCGTCCACCGGCAGCGCCAACCAGGCCGCGCCCAGCCAGACGGTGCTGATGTACGGCCACCTGGACAAGCAGCCCGAGGTCACCGGCTGGCGCAGTGACCTCGGGCCCTGGAGCCCCAAGTACGAAGACGGCAAGCTCTACGGCCGCGGTGGTGCCGACGATGGTTACGCCATTTATGCCGCCATCACCGCCGTCCAGGCGCTCAAGAGCCAAGGTGTGGCGCACCCGCGCATCGTCGGCCTGATCGAGACCTGCGAAGAAAGCGGCTCCTATGACCTGCCGCCCTACCTTGACCTGCTGCGCCCCCGGCTGGGCGATGTGGCGCTGGTGATCTGTCTGGAGTCGGGCGCGGGCAATTACGACCAGCTCTGGCTCACCAACAGCCTGCGCGGCATGGCCAGCGGCACGCTCAAGGTGCAGGTGCTGACCGAGGGAGTGCACTCGGGCGATGCCAGCGGTCTGGTGCCGTCGAGTTTTCGGATCCTGCGTCACCTGCTGGACCGGCTTGAAGACAGCGCCAGCGGCCGCCTGCTGCCCGCACCCTTTCACTGCGAAGTTCCGGCCGACAGGTTGCGCCAAGCCCAAGCCACCGCCGCCATTTTGGGCGAAGAGCTCTACAAACGATTCCCCTGGGCGCACGCGGACTGCGGCGGCGCCAGCCAGACCATGCTGCCCACCAGCACCGACCCGCTGCAGGCCCTGCTAAGCCGCACCTGGGCGCCCACGCTCAGCGTCACGGGCGCCGAGGGCCTGCCCGATCTGAAAAGCGCGGGCAACGTGCTGCGCCCCTTTACCGCCTTCAAGCTCAGCCTGCGCCTGCCGCCGCTGGTGGAGGCGGGTCCAGCCGTGCAGCAGCTCAAAGCGCTGCTGGAAGACAACGCCCCGTACCAGGCGCGGGTCAGCTTTGTGCCCGACTCCCACGCCACCGGCTGGAACGCCCCCAGCACGGCCGCCTGGTTTGAGCAGGCGCTGCAACGCGCCTCGCAAGACTACTTTGGCGCGCCCTGCGGCTACATCGGCCAGGGCGGCACCATTCCGCTCATGAACATGCTGTCCACCGGCTTCCCGAAGGCGCAAATGATGGTCTGCGGCGTGCTCGGTCCCAAGAGCAACGCGCACGGTCCGAACGAGTTCTTGCAGGTGCCCTATGCCAAGAAGTTGACCGCCGCCGTGGCGCAGGTGATCGCCCAGGTGCCCGGATGACCGACAGCACGCTGTCGACCTTTGTCGCCCTGGACGGCGACAACCTGGCGGTGCAGGACTGGCCGCGGGCACCGGGCCAGGCCTTGCGCGGTGTGGTCCTGCTGGTGCATGGCCTGGGCGAACATGCCGGGCGCTACGAGCGTCTGGCCCGCCAGCTCAACGGCTGGGGCTTTGCGGTGCGCGGCTACGACCAATATGGCCATGGCGAGTCGGGCGGGCCGCGCGGCGGTCTGCCCACCGACACCCGTTTGCTCGACGATCTGAGCGACATCGTGGACAGCACGCGCGCGCGCATCGGCCAAAACACGCCGCTGATTTTGCTCGGCCACAGCCTGGGCGGCTTGGTGGCGGCGCGTTTTGTGGCCCTGGGCCTGCGCCCGGTGCAGGCGCTGGTTTTGTCCTCGCCAGCGCTCGATGCGGGCCTCAATGCGGTTCAGAAACTGCTGCTGGCCGTGCTGCCCAGGATCGCGCCTAATCTGCGCGTCGGCAATGGACTGGACCCCTCACTCATATCCCACGATCCGGCCGTGGTGGCCGCCTACCGCGCCGACAAACTGGTGCACGACCGCATATCAGCGCGTTTGGCGCGCTTTATTGCCGAGGGTGGACCGGCGGCCTTGGCGCAGGCGTCCCGTTGGTCGGTGCCGACGCTATTGCTGTATGCCGGGGCCGACCGCCTAGTCAACCCGGCCGGCAGTCGCGCCTTTGCCGCAACCGCACCGAAGGCGGTGGTCAGCGCCCATTGCTTTGAGGGGCTCTACCACGAACTCTTCAACGAGCTCGACGCCGCGCCCGTTTTTGTTGAGCTCAAGAGGTGGCTTGATGCCCGGTTTTAGGGGTGGCGCTGGCGCCGCTGGTCATCCGAAAAATCGTGGCTTCTTCTTGACATTCGACAGTTGTCCGACCCCGGCCGTGAGTACACTCGTTCGCTTACCAACGGAGTCCTCCCATGAAAATTCTTCTCGCCGTCGACGGCAGTGCCTACACCAAAAAAATGCTGGCTTACCTGACCACGCATGATGAGTTATTCAGCCCGGGCAACGAGTACATCGTGTTCACGGTCCAGCCGGTGATACCGGCGCGGGCGCGCGCTGCCGTGGGCAAGCAAATCATGGACAAATACTATCTGGACGAGGCCGAAAAAGTGCTCGCGCCGGTCACCAAGTTCTTGCTGCGCCATGGCATCGACGCCAAAAGCGCCTGGAAGATCGGCCACGCCGGCGAGACCATTGCCCAGTTCGCCGACAGCGGCAAGTTCGACATGGTCGTCATGGGCTCGCATGGCCACGGCACCCTGGTCAACCTGGTGATGGGCTCGGTGGCCACCGCGGTGTTGGCACACTGCCAAGTGCCAATTCTGCTGGTGCGTTGAGCCGCTTGCTGGCAGGGCTGCCTTCAGCTATTTATTTAATAGCTGTAGGTGCTGTTGAATCAAGGGCTAGCGGGCGTTTAGACCCTCAAAGCAGGTACTGAGCACCATCGTCACGATTTGCTCATCCTGGTACAAGCCGCCCATCTTCAGGAACTCCAGCACCGGGTCGCAGGCGCGCGCAAAGAAGGTGTACAAAATGGCAATGGCCGGCAGCGCCGGGTTGAGCGCCCCGGCGGCCTGCGCGGCCTCGATCCACGCGCCCAGGCGGTCGCTCACCTCCATCAGACCCTCCATGTAGTCCTGGTTGCCGATGAGCGTAACGCGCAGCGTTGAGTTCTGGCTCGGCAAGGACGGCATATCGCCGGCGAGCTTGACTTCCAGTGTCCAGCGCACCACGGCGCGCAGATTCTCCAGCGGCGGCGCCTGTTCAGGCAGCGCATGGATGAAATCCTGCGCCCGGCGCATCACCCGCACCATCGCGGCCGCCGCCAGCTCTTCCTTGCTGGCGAAGTGTTTGTACAGGCTGGCTTTGGCAATGCCCACTTGCAACGCCACCTCATCGACCGTCATGGCTTCAAAGCCTTTTTCAGCCAGCAGCCGGTTGACGGTTTGAATGATGGCCTCTTCACGGGCCTTGAGCATTTGCTGTTTGAAGGACGATCTGACGACGGCGGTGGGTTTCATGCCCGGATTTTATCCAAGGGCGTCAAAATACGCATGCCTTGACTGTTTTAATACCAGTCAGTCTAAAAGGGTCGCGCGTCAGCGCAGGGCCACGGCAGCGGCGTCGGTCAGGGCCGCCGTCAGCGCATCCAGCACCACCGAGTCGAGATTCCAGCAATGCCAATACAGCTCGACCGGCAGTGTCTCCCCCAGCGCCACATCAACCAGGCGGCCGCTGCGCAGATGCTCGCGCACCTGCAACTCTGGCACCACGCTCGCCCCCCAGCCCGCCAGCACGGCACTCACCTGCCCTTGCGAGCTGGGCACGTACAACTGGCTCAGGGCCACGTGTTTGAGATTGAAGGCATGGGCAATGAACTCGCCCTGCAAGTCATCCTTGCGGTTGAACGCAACGAACGGCACGTTTCTAAAATTATGCGGCGACAAACCATCCGGGCAGTGTTCTGCCGCGTAGCCCGCCTCGGCAACGGCCACGTAGCGCATCGCCCCCAGGGGCACCATCTTGCAACTGCGCAAGGCTTGTTTGAGCGTCGTCACGCAACCCAGCACCCGGCCCTCGCGCAGCCATTCAATGGTGAAGTCCTGGTCATCGGTGATGATTTCCAGCCCGAGGCCGCGCCGCGCCAGTTCGCTCAAAGCGCCCAGCGCCCAGGTGGCAATGCTGTCGGCGTTGATCGCAATGGAGATCCGCTCCACATCGCCGCCACTGCCGACGCCCCCCGGTGCCAGGTCTTTCAGGTCACGCGCCAAGTCAGCTCGCAGCAGCCGCGTTTGCAGGGCGTGTTTGAGCAACAGTCGGCCGGCCGACGTTGGCTTCAGGGGACGGCTTCGCACGATCAACACCGTGCCCACCTGGACTTCGAGCGAACGCAAGCGCTGTGACACGGCCGACTGGGTGATCGACAGGCGCACGGCGGCGCGCTCAAAGCCCCCCTCTTCCACAATGGCGGCGAGACACTCCAAGGCATCCGGGTCAAACGTTTTCATATTAGCTAGTCTAATACCGCTTCACTGACTGCCCACGATGGCGTCCGTGCTGATTTCTGAAAACCGCACGATCTGAATTGATAAACCACAAGTCAGCACGCGATGCACAGGCCTAAGCTCTAAAAGAACGGAGATACCACCATGAATTCTGTGCGGCCGCCGGCTGTTGCTGGCACTTTTTATCCTGGGCAGCCGTCGGTGTTACTGAACGATGTCACCACCCTGCTGGCCCAGGCGCGCCTTGGTGCCGACCTGGACGCTTCTACCCCGAAGGCGTTGATCGTGCCCCATGCCGGCTACATGTACTCAGGCGCCACCGCCGCGCGGGCCTATGCAAGGCTCGCCCATGGGCGCTCCAGCATCCGGCGTGTGGTTTTGCTGGGCCCGGTCCACCGGGTGCCGGTCAGGGGCTTGGCGTTGCCAGGTGTTGACGCCTTTGACACGCCCCTGGGCCGCATCGAAGTGGATCAGGACGCCGTCGCTGCCATCGCGCACATGCCGCAAGTGGTGGTCAGCGCCGCGGCCCACGCCCAGGAGCATTCGTTGGAGGTGCAATTGCCGTTCTTGCAGGCGGTCCTCGATGATTTCAAACTGGTGCCGCTGGCGGTGGGCAATGCGACGCCCGAGCAGGTGGCCGAAGTGCTGGAAGCACTCTGGGGTGGGCCTGAGACGCTGCTGGTCATCAGCTCTGACCTGTCGCATTTTTTGCCCTACGGCACAGCACAAACCGTTGACCGCGACACGGTGCAACACATGATGCAACTCAACAGCAGCCTCACGCACCACCAGGCCTGCGGTGGCACGCCAGTCAATGGCCTGCTGCTGGCAGCGCGTCAGCACCAGCTGCAACCGGAACTGCTCGAGCTGTGCAACTCGGGTGACACGGCCGGCGACAAGAACCGGGTGGTGGGCTACGCCGCGCTGGCGTTCAGACAGGAGTCTGCCGATGTCCAAATCTCACACTAAGTCGCAGCCAGCGGCGCCCAGCGCGCCGCATGGCGCCCCGGCCAAGGGCCACACCTTGCTGCCGATCGCCCGCGCCAGCATCTCGACGGCCTTGGGGCGCCCGCTGGAAGCAGCCGAACATGAGCCCTGGCTGCAAGAGTCGGGGGCGTGCTTTATCACCTTGACGCAGCGCGGTCAGCTGCGCGGTTGCATCGGCACGCTGGAGGCGCGCCGCACCCTGCTGGCCGATGTCAAAGCCAACGCCTTGGCCGCCGCCTTTTCCGACCCGCGTTTTTCGCCGCTGGCCGCAGTCGAACTGGAGCACACCGAGATAGAAATCTCCTTGCTGTCGGCGATGCAGGTTATGCAGTTCGAAAGTGAAGCCCACGCCTTGGCCCAGTTGCAGCCCGGCATGGATGGCGTGGTGTTTGAATATGCGCATTACCGCAGCACGTTCTTGCCGCAGGTGTGGGAGCAACTGCCCAGCGTGCCCGAGTTCATGGCGCATCTGAAACACAAAGCCGGCCTGCCGCCCGACTTCTGGGCCACGGGTGTGCGCTTGCAGCGTTACAGCGTGAGCAAGTTCAAGGAATCTGACCTGCCGCCCACCAGCGCCAAAGCGCCGGTCAAGGAGAAGGCCTGATGCAGGAATCCAGCTACCCCGGTCGTTATTGGCACTGGCTCGATGACGGCCGCATGCAGTGCGACCTGTGTCCGCGCGACTGCCGCTTGCACGAGGGCCAGCGCGGCGCCTGCTTTGTGCGCATGCGCCAGGGCGAGCAGATGATTCTGACCACCTACGGCCGCTCCTCGGGCTTTTGCATCGACCCGATCGAAAAAAAGCCGCTTAACCAGTTCTACCCGGGCAGTAGCGTGCTGTCGTTTGGCACGGCCGGGTGCAACCTGGCCTGCAAGTTTTGTCAGAACTGGGACATCAGCAAGTCACGCGACATGGACCGTCTGATGGACCAGGCTTCGCCCGAGGCCATTGCCATGGAGGCCGTGAAATACGGTTGCAAGAGCGTTGCCTTCACGTACAACGACCCCGTGATCTTTGCCGAATACGCCATGGATGTGGCGGATGCCTGCCACGTACGCGGTGTGCAGACGGTGGCGGTCACCGCCGGGTACATCCACGACCAGCCCCGGCGTGACTTTTTCGCCAAAATCGACGCGGCCAATGTCGACCTCAAGGCGTTTACCGACGACTTCTATTTCAAGCTCACCGGCTCGCACCTGCAACCCGTGCTCGACACCCTGGTCTACCTCAAACACGAAACCCCGGTGTGGTTCGAAATCACCACCCTGTTGATTCCGGGTCACAACGACTCGAACGAGGAAATAACGGCCATGTGCCGCTGGCTCATGCGGGAGCTCGGGCCGGATGTGCCGCTGCATTTTTCGGCCTTTCATCCGGACCACAAGATGCCGGATGTGCCCGCCACACCACCGGCCACGCTGGTACGCGCCCGCCACATCGCGCTCAAAGAGGGCTTGCACTACGTCTACACCGGTAACGTGCACAACATCGAAGGCGACACCACCTTCTGCCCGGGCTGCCACGCGCCGCTGATCGTGCGTGACTGGTACCAGATCAAGCAATACCGGCTGGACGCCGCCGGCCACTGCCCGGACTGCGGCGCGGCCATAGCCGGGCGCTTTGACGCAAAAGCTGGCGACTTTGGCCGCCAGCGCATCCCGGTTGCGATCGGCATCTAAGCGGCGCACAGGTGTCCTGATGAAACCCAATGACACACAACTGGTCCATATTCCGGTGGAAGACGTCCACATCGAGGGCCTGCTGGAACTGCCCCCCGAGCCCCAGGGTATCGTGCTGTTTGCGCATGGCAGCGGCAGCAGCCGTCACAGCCCGCGCAATAACTACGTGGCCCGCGTGCTGCACGACAAAGGCATTGGCACGCTGCTGATGGACTTGCTCACGGTGGCTGAAGACCTGGATTACCAGACCCGCTTCGACATTGCCCTGCTGACGCACCGTCTGCTGGTGGCCACGCGCTGGGTCAGAGGGCAGGCGGCCACGCGGCAGCTGCCAATCGGCTACTTTGGTGCCAGCACCGGCGCGGCTGCAGCGCTGCAGGCCGCTGCAGCGCTGGGGGACGACATTCACGCGGTGGTGTCGCGCGGCGGGCGTCCAGACTTGGCGGGCAAACAGAGCCTGGAGCTGGTCAAGTCGCCCACCTTGCTGCTGCTGGGTGGGCGCGATGAGGACGTCATTGAACTCAACCGCGAGGCCTATGCCCGCTTGCCCGGCACCAAAGAGTTGAGCATCATTCCCGGTGCCACCCATCTGTTCGAGGAAGCCGGCACACTGGAAGAAGTGGCGCGCCAGGCCGCCGTCTGGTTTGGCCAGTACCTGAAAAGCTGACGCCAACACAATCGCCGGCCAGTCATGAATTCGCCCCCCATGCTGCTCTACTCGCTCGACTCGGATGACACCTTTGCTCAAGGCTTGGCTGCAGCTCTGGGCGTCACGCTTGCGCCTCATGAGTACCGCCGCTTTGAAGACGGCGAACACAAGCTCAGGCCGTTGCTGGACCCACGCGGCAGTGACGCCTTCGTCGTTCACAGTCTGCACGGTGATGCGCAGGACAGCCCGCACGACAAGCTATGCCAGCTCTTGATGTTCATCTCCACGCTGCGCGATCATGCTGCGGCGCGGGTGACGACGGTCGTGCCCTACCTGGCCTACGCCCGCAAGGACCGGCAAACCAAACCATTCGACCCGCTTTCCTTGCGCTATGTCGCACAGTTGTTTGAGGCCGTCGGCACGGCGCAGTTGATTGTGCTGGAGGTTCACAACGTGGCGGCATTTCAGAACGCCTTTCGTTGCCCGACCATCCACCTGGAAGCACACCAGGCGTTTAACACCATGCTGCTTGAGTTGGCAGGGGACGCCCGGTTGGTGGTGGCGTCCCCCGATCCCGGTGGCGTCAAACGGGCGCAACTCTGGCGCGAGTCACTGGAAATAACACTGCTGCGCCCGGTTGGCTTTGCCATGGTGGACAAGCGTCGCAGCGCCGGCGTTGTCAGCAGTGAAAACCTGGTGGCCGGGGAGGTCGAGGGCATGCGGGTTTTGCTGCTGGATGACCTCATCGCCGGTGGCGAGACCATGCGGCGCGCGGCGCTGGCGTTGCGGCGATCAGGTGCGCGCGAGGTGCTGGCGTGTGTTGCGCACGGACTTTTCACCGGCTCGTCGGCGCAGGTGCTGGCCGACGACAGCATTGAAAGAATCATCATCACCGACAGCGTTCCGCCCTTTCGCCTGCCGATGGACTGCGCGGTGCGCCGCAAGCTGGCCATTGCCTCCGCAGTACCCTTGTTTGCACGGGCCATCAAGGCGTCTCTGCTTGCAGGGTCTGGGTCTGATTGAACGCATCCAGTGCCAGCAGGGCCCGCGCAATATACCGTTCGGACAGCGCTGGCCAACGTTCCGGCGAACGCGGCCTGGGATCGAGCAGATGGGCCATCGCCAGGCGCGCGCGCAACATGGCACGGTACGCGGTATAAAAATGCAGCAGGCTCGGCCCAGGATGGTCACCCAGCGCGTCGACGATGCCCGCGACCAGCTGCGGGCCAATCCAGGGAGCACCCGCCATGTCGCATTCCAGGCCCAGGTAGGCCACTTCATCAAAGGGGTCCACTTGCCGCAGTTGCGGGTTGAACTCCAGGCAGTCAATCACCACCGGGGGCTCAAGCAGGCAAACATGATCGGGTCGCAGATCACCGTGCCCATCCAGCACATGACCGTGCGATGCGCGGGCCCGCAGCAAGTCGTCGCACTGCGCCAGTGCCGCGTCCAGACGATCGATGGCCAGCCGCACATCCTGGAGCCCGAATTGGGGTCGCAGCAGCACCTCGCGATTCAGCGTCTGCTCATGGCGCAAGCGCGACAGATAGTCGTTCGCGCTGATGGGAGCCGCCGGCGCCGCCCGGTAGAACGCGCCAAGCAACGCAACCAGCGCATCGATATCCTTGTCTGCCACACTGTGGCTTGCCACCATTTCAATCAACATGCGCTGCCGGGGTAGGCGCCGCATCACAACCAGCCAGTCGACGGTTTCTCCGGGGGCGGGCAGTTGCGCATCGGGCACCAGCGCAAAAACGCCATCCTGCCACTGCAACGCCACCACACCGAGATAGACACCCGGCGCCAGACGCGCATTGAGTCGCACCTCTTCGCGACAATAGAACTCGCGCGCCTGCAAGGTGGTGAAATCGAGAAACGGGAAGCGAACCGGTTTCTTGAGTTTGAAGACCCGCTGCTCCAGCAGGAAGACCCATGACATATGGGTTTCGATGAGTTCGACCTGCGGGCTCAAGGGTCCGTAGCTGGCCGGCGACTGCAAGAACGTCAACTTGGCCTCGATATTGGGCATAGGTGTGTGGGTCTTTGATACGGACCCGCCAGCCCGTTGCGGCGCTGACGGTGATGGCGGGAACCCCGGGTCAGTTTGTCAGGCCGGTCTCAGGCCTTTCGCAACAGCGCAATCACTTCATCATCATCCACCTGCGGGAAGTGCTGGTAGAACTGCCCCACCGCCTGGAAAAATGCCGGGGCTTCAAGGCACACCACCTCGTCCGCCAGATCAGCCACTTTGGCCAGCGTGTCCGGCGGCGACACGGGAATAGCGCAAATCAGTTTGGCGGGCTTCATGGCGCGCAAGCCGTGCAGTGCAGAAATCATGGTGGCACCCGTGGCCAAACCGTCGTCAATCACGATGACGATGCGCCCCGCGGGGCTGATGGAAGGGCGGATCGGCGTGTACTGGGCGCGGCGCTGCCGAATGGTCTCCATCTGGGTCCGTTTCTCGGCCTCAAGGTAGTCGGCACTGCCGCCATAGAGTTGGGCGAAATCGGCCAGATAAGTCCAGCCGCCTTCATTGACCGAGCCCAGTGCCAGTTCCGGCTGGTGCGGCGCCCGCAGCTTGCGCACCAGCACCACATCGAGTTCACCGCCCAACGTCTCGGCGATGATTTTGCCCATCGGCACCGCACCGCGCGGAATCGCCAGGATTAAGGGATTTTTTCCCCTGTAGGCCTTGAGCCGCTCGGCCAGCCGATTGGCCGCTTCATCGCGGTCACGAAACATGATGCAAGCCAGCCCGCATGCTATTTCACCTGAATCCGCGCCAGATAATCGAGCAGCGAGCTGATGCGGTTACGCGCGTGCAGGTCAGCCGGCTGCGTGTCCTCGGCCCGGTAAACATAGCCCCAGACCGGCATCTCGCGCGCGCCGTGCGCCCCAATGACGACCGACGTTCTGCCGTCGATCACCTCCCACGCATACTGGGTCGGAAACACCCCGCCGTTGCGCTTGGCCATGATGGTGAGATCGGTCGGTGCCTTGGTCAGGTACATGCGCACCGCACCATCGCCTTTGGCCGAGACACCATGGCAGCTGGCACAACTGGCCATGTACTCATTCCTTCCAAAGTCAACACTGGTCTGTGCAAAGCTTGTGCTGCTCACCACGGCCAGCGCCACCCAAAGGCCTGGCAATGACGCTGTCGACTGTTTCATGATCTGTCTCCTGAAAATGAAGAACCCTTGCCTTGTCCACTTGAAGTTTCCTTGTCTGCCGGGATTGAAACTTGATTATTCGCAACGTGGCGCAGAAAGCCACAGTTATTCTGAAATGGAAGTTTTTTGTGTTGAAGCGCTTATCAGGAGATGCCATGAAAACAGATTCAGAATTGAAGAAAGACGTACTGGCAGAGATGATGTGGGATCCCCTAATTCCCGAAGCCCGCGTGGGTGTTTCGGTCACCGACGGCGTCGTGACCTTGACCGGGCACCTCGATACCTATGCTGAAAAAGTGGCCGCCAAACGTGCGGTTGAACGCGTCAGTGGGGTCAAGGCGCTTGCGGTCGAGCTCGACGTCATCCCGGCGGGTTTGCACCAACGCAGCGACACTGAAATTGCGGCGGCGGTGGAACATGCGCTGAGCTGGAACACGTCCGTGCCACAAGACCGAATCAAGGTGACGGTGGAAAAGGGCTGGGTGACGCTCAGTGGCGAGCTGGACTGGAATTTTCAGCGCCGGGCAGTTGAACGCATGATCCGCCCGCTCAAAGGCGTGGCCGGGATCATCGACAACATCACCCTGAAAGCGATGCCCATTCCCGCCAACCTGTCGAACCGGATTCAGGATGCGCTGACCCGCCAGGCCCAGCGTGAAGCCAAGCGAATAGAGATATCGATGGACGGCAGCGTGGTGACCCTGCGTGGGCATGTGCATTCCTGGGCCGAGCGCAATGCGGCCGAAGGCGCAACCTGGTCGGCACCCGGTGTGAGCCGCGTCAACAACCAGTTGACGGTTGAGGCCTAGCACTGCCATGGCCAGCCAACTGAGGGACTTCGCAACCTCGATGGTCGCCGTCGTGGAGCCCGAGACCCCCACGCTGCTGGTCGCACAACTCATGCGCAAACACCACATTGGCGCCCTGGTGGTGGTCGATGCCCACGAGAAGACGCGCCCAGTCGGCATCGTGACGGACCGCGATCTGGTGCTTGAGTTGATGGCAGAAGGCTTGGACCCGGCGATTTTTACCGCCGGCGACATCATGTCGGTTGATCTGGTGACGGCAACACCCGAGATGGACGCGTTGGAAGCCGTGCAACTAATGAAAACGCATCGCCTGCGCCGCCTGGTGATCAACGATGACGAAGGCCGTCTGGTGGGCATCGTCACGATGGAAGACGTGCTTGAGCTGCTGGCTCGCGAGTTGGCCAATCTGGCTGCCGGACTGGCCGGCGCCCGAGACCGGGAAATCAGCGAGCGGGAATAGGCGGCGACCGCTTGGACCTCGCCGCGTTCAGACTAGGGAGGCGCATGGAGAGACCTGCCGTCATTCACAAGCTTGTGTCGAACTTGCACCCGCCGCCCAACTGGGTGGATTACGAGGCGGAGCGCCGCATTGACGTCTGGACCGAGGCCAGGCGCGCCTTGCAGGGCCTGCCCGGTGGCGGCCTGAACCTAGGTTTTGAAGCGGTAGACCGCCAGGGCACAGGCGCGCTGCGTGACCATATCGCGCTGCGCTTTGTCGCGCGCAACGCGCCCGCGCTGGACCTGAGCTACTTTGAGCTGGCGCAGCAAACGAATCGCTTTGCCAATGTGCTGCAGGGCCTGGGCGTGGGAAAAAACGATCACCTGTTTGTGCTCGCCGGGCGTATTCCCGAGCTCTACATTGCCGTGCTCGGCGCGCTGAAGAACGGCAGCGTGGTGACCCCGCTGTTCTCGGCCTTTGGCCCGGAGCCGATCGCCGCGCGCCTCCAGCTGGGCGCGGGTCAGGTGCTGGTGACCACCGACGCGCTTTACCAACGCAAGGTCAAGCAGATTCGCGCGCAGACGCCCACGCTGCAGCATGTGCTGCTGGTGGCCGAGGATGGCGGCCTGACCCATGAGCCCGACACGCTGGACCTGGGCACACTGATGGCAGCGGCCTCCAGCACCTTTCAGACGGTGCAGACGCAGCCGGACGACCCGGCCCTGTTGCATTTCACCAGCGGCACCACCGGCACGCCCAAGGGCGCACTGCATGTGCACGAGGCCGTGGTGACCCACTTTGCGACCGGGCGCTACGCGCTTGATTTGCATCCGCAGGATCGCTACTGGTGCACCGCTGATCCGGGCTGGGTCACCGGCACCTCCTACGGCATCATCGCGCCGCTGCTGCAGGGCGTCACCTCGCTGATCGACCGCGAGGAATTTGACGCCGAGCGCTGGTACACGCTGCTGGCGCAGGAGCGCATCAGCGTTTGGTACACCGCCCCGACCGCGATCCGCATGCTGATGAAAGCCGGCACGGAGCTCGCGCAGCGCCACAGTTATCCGGACCTGCGCTTCATCGCCAGCGTCGGTGAACCGCTCAACCCAGAGGCGGTCTGGTGGGGCCAGGAGGCGCTGGGCTTGCCGATTCACGACAACTGGTGGCAGACGGAGACCGGCGGCATCATGATTGCCAACACACCGGCCTTTGACATCAAGCCCG
Organism: Rhodoferax sp.; assembly: GCF_010365055.1. Classification (GTDB taxonomy): domain Bacteria; phylum Pseudomonadota; class Gammaproteobacteria; order Burkholderiales; family Burkholderiaceae_C; genus Rhodoferax. Next base: position 34,159 of record NZ_JAAFHA010000010.1, on the reverse strand, counting down.
GCTCCATGGGTCGCCCCTTGCCCGGCGTCGAGGCCTTCATCGTCGAGCATCTGGAGGCCGAGGGTGAGCCGCCGCAGGTGCGCATCGTTGAGGTGCCCAATGTGGAAGGCGAGCTCGCGCTCAAAATAGGTTGGCCGTCCATGTTTCGCGGCTACCTCAACAACGAGGCTCGCTACCGCAAGTGCTTTGCCGGGGAACTGTATCTGACCGGCGATCTCGCCAAACGCGACACCGACGGCTACTACTGGTTCGTCGGCCGCGCTGACGACGTCATCAAGTCGGCCGGCCACTTGATCGGGCCGTTCGAGGTCGAGAGCGTGCTGATGGAGCACCCGGCGGTGGCCGAGGCCGGGGTCATCGGCAAGCCGGACCCGGTGGTCGGTGAAGTGGTCAAGGCCTTCGTCTCGCTCAAGAACGGCTACCAAGCCGGCGAGACCTTGCGCCTGGACATCTCGGCCCACGCGCGCCGGCGGCTCGGCGCCGCCGTCGCGCCCAAGGAAATCGCTTTCTTGCCCACGCTGCCGCGCACGCGCAGCGGCAAAATCATGCGCCGCCTGCTCAAGGCGCGGGAACTCGGGCTGCCCGAAGGCGACATCTCGACCCTGGAGGCCGGCGCATGAACAAGATGAAGGTGCCGGCCCCGCCCCATGGCCCGGTGCCATGGCAAAAAGAATTTGCCCTGAGCATGCTCGCCGACATGCTGCGCATCCGCCGCATGGAAGAACGCGCGGCGGAGCTCTACGGCCAGCAAAAAATTCGCGGCTTCCTGCACCTGTACATCGGCGAGGAAGCGGTGGCCGCCGGCGCCCTGCGTGCGCTCAACGCGGATGACAACGTCGTGGCCACCTACCGCGAACATGGTCACGCGCTCTTGCGCGGCCTCACGATGGACGCCATCATGGCCGAGATGTTTGGGCGGCAGGGCGGTTGCTCACGCGGGCGCGGGGGCTCCATGCACCTGTTTGACCGGGCACGGCGCTTCTTTGGCGGGCAGGGTATTGTGGGCGGCGGTCTGCCCCTGACCGCCGGCTTGGCGCTGGCTGACAAATTGTCAAAACGACAGGCCCTCAGCGCCTGCTTCTTTGGCGAAGGCGCGATGGCCGAGGGTGCGTTCCACGAGGCCGTGAACCTGGCCGCGCTGTGGCAGCTGCCGGTGCTGTTTTGCTGCGAGAACAACCTGTATGCCATGGGCACGGCGCTGGCGCGTTCCGAGTCCCAGACCGATCTGTGCGTCAAAGCGGCGTCCTACGGCGTGGACGTCATGACGGTTGATGGCATGGACGTGGTGGCCGTGCATGAGGCGATGCACTTTGGGGCGCAAAAGGTGCGTGACGGGAGCGGCCCGATGTTTGTGGAGCTGCGCACCTACCGCTTTCGCGCGCACTCCATGTTTGACCCCGACCTGTACCGTGCCAAGCAAGAGATTGAAGCCTGGAAGACGCGCGGGCCGATCCACACCTACACCGCCCGCCTCAAGGCGCAAGGACTTCTCTCGGAAGACGAGTTTCTGGCGCTCGACGCTGCGGCTGTTGCCGAGGTGGAGGCGGCCGTGGCCTTTGCTGAAGGATCGGACTGGGAGCCAGTAGAGAATTTGTTGCGCGACGTGCATACGTCGGCGGAGCCGGCAGTCGCCTCGGCAGCTGCGGCGGGAGCGGCATGATGGGGCGGCGCATCAGCTACCGCGATGCCCTGCGCGAGGCGCTACGCGAGGCGCTGCAAGCCGACCCACGCGTTTTCCTGATGGGGGAGGACGTGGGCTGCTACGGCGGCACCTATGCCGTCTCCAAGGGCTTGCTGGAAGAATTTGGTACCGAACGCATTCGCGACACGCCGCTGTCAGAACTCGGCTTTGTCGGCGCCGGTGTGGGCGCGGCACTGGGCGGCATGCGCCCGATTGTGGAAATCATGACAGTCAACTTCAGCCTGCTCGCGCTCGACCCGATCGTCAACAGCGCGGCCATGTTGCACCACATGTCGGGCGGACAGTTTTCAGTGCCGCTGGTGATCCGCATGGCCACCGGTGCCGGGCGTCAGGTCGCGGCCCAGCACTCGAACAGCTTGGAGGGCTGGTACGCGCATGTGCCGGGCCTGCGCGTCTTGGCCCCTGCCACGGTGGAGGATGCGCGCGGCATGCTGAAAGCCGCGCTGGCTGACCCCGACCCGGTGCTGATCTTCGAGCACGCGCAGCTCTACAACAGCGAAGGCGAATTGCCCGACGATGAGTCGCGGACGGTGGACATTGACAGCGCCCGCGTGCGCCGCACGGGTTCGGATGTCAGCGTGATCACTTACGGAGGCTGCCTGCCCAAAGCGCTGCAGGCCGCTGACGAACTCGCCGGTCTTGGAATTTCTGCCGAGGTGCTTGACCTGCGTGTGCTGCGTCCACTGGACGACGCGACCATCATGACCTCGGTGCGCAAGTGCCGCCGCGCCGTGCTGGTCGTGGAAGCCTGGCGCTCGGGCAGCCTGGCCGCCGAGGTGATGGCGCGCATCAGCGAGCAGGCGTTTTTTGACCTGGACGCGCCGCTGGCACGCGTATGCAGCGAAGAGGTGCCGATCCCGTACGCCCGGCACCTGGAAGAGGCGGCGCTGCCGCAGGTGACGAAAATCGTGGCGGCGGTGCAGGCGGTGATGGGCGCCGCGGCATGATCGAATTCAAGTTGCCGTCTCTCGGCGCCGACATGGACGAAGGCACGCTGCTCGAATGGCGGGTCAAGCCGGGCGATGCGGTCAAGCGCGGCCAGGTGGTGGCCGTGGTGGACACGTCCAAGGCGGCGGTGGATGTCGAGATCTGGCACGACGGTGTGGTGCATGAGCTACTGGTAGCAGTCGGCGAGAAGGTGCCGGTGGACACGGTGCTGGCGACGCTGCTGGCGCCGGGCGAAGCGGCGCCAGCGCTGCCGGCAACTGCGCTTGCACCACCTGAACCGGCGCCAAAAGCAGTCCATGAGCCGCTGGCTGAACTGGCGGCCGCGACGGCCTCAACGCCAGCGCCTGCCGCGCCGCCGACCGACAAGGTCGTCGCTGCGGCACGCCATCCTGTGTCGCCGTCCGCGCGCCGCCGTGCGAAGGAACTCGGCATTGACCCCGACACGGTGCGCGGCACGGGCGCGCAGGGCTCGGTCGCGCTGGCGGACGTGGAGGCGGCGGCGGCGCACGCAGCAGCCAGAACTGAGCCCCAAACTACGACGGTTGTTGCCGCAGCGGCGGCGCCCGCTGCAGCCATTGAACGCCAGAAAGCCATGCGCCAGGCGATTGCGGCCGCCATGAGCCGTTCCAAACGCGAAATTCCACACTACTACCTGTCCGAGACGATCTCGATGAACCGGGCGCTGGACTGGCTGCGCCAGCGCAACGAAGGTCTGCCGATCACCGACCGCATCCTCACCGCTGCGCTCTTGCTCAAGGCGGTCGCCGCCGCCTTGCGGCGCACGCCCGAGCTCAACGGCTTCTACCGCGATGGGCAGTTCGAGCCGAGCGCGGCCGTGCACGCGGGCGTGGCAATTTCCTTGCGCGGTGGCGGCCTGGTGGCGCCGGCGATCCACGATGTGGCAGCCAAGCCGCTGGCGCAACTGATGCGAGAGCTGGCGGATTTGGTCAAGCGTGCACGCGCCGGTTCCCTGCGCAGCTCCGAGATGAGCGACCCGACCATTACCGTCACCAATTTGGGCGAGCAGAGCGTGCAATCGGTGTTCGGTGTCATCTACCCGCCGCAAGTCGCGTTGGTGGGCTTGGGCAGCATCGACGTTCGTCCTTGGGTCGAGGCGGGCCAGGTGCGTGCGCTGCCGCTGCTGTGCGCGACGCTGGCCGCCGATCACCGCGCCTCGGACGGCCACCGTGGCGCCCTGTTCCTGGCGGAGTTGCGTGAGTTATTGCAGCAGCCGCAAACACTGGCGGATGCCAGCAGCCCAGCCGCAAGCACGCAGGGAAACGCGACATGAGCACCGACCGACCCACACTGATGGCCACTGTGGTGGCGCTGCTGCGCGCCATCGCCCCGGAAGTGGAAGCCGAGACACTGGCACCCGCGCGCCCCTTGCGTCAGCAGGTGGATCTGGACTCGATGGACTGGCTCAACTTTCTGATGAGCCTGCATGAGCACTTCGGGGTGACCATCCCAGAAGCAGACTACGCCGGGCTGGTGTCGCTCGACAACGTGGTGGACTACCTGCAGGCCCGGTTGAAATAGCCGGGGTCAGGGCTTCGTGTCGGTCTTGGGTCGTCCCACCGTTTGTGACAGCAGCACCTGATGGTCGTTGGTCAGCCCCATGGCCTGCGCCAACGCACGGCGATCCAACCAGGCGCGAATGACCGTGGCCAGACCGCTTGATGCGCAATACAGGTAAACGTTTTGCGCCATGGCCCCGGCGCAGGCAAAGGCATATGCCTCGCGCTGGGCTGCGGGCACCAGCTTCATCCGCGCATGGTCGGCCACATACACCAGATCAAGCGGCGCCGTGTCGACAAAATCCTGGTAGCCGGTGACACGGCGCACGTCGGTGGCGCTGACCAGATGCAGCGTCTGGGTGGGCGCGGCGTAGCGGTACAGGCCATCGGCCAGGGCCACGTAGACATCGACTTCCCTCGCATTCATGGCGCTGGGCGCCGTGCAGCCGCCCAACTCGGGACGGTTGATGCCGGCCGCTGCCCACAGCAAGTCGGACAACATCTGCAGCGGCAGCGCTGCAGGGTCGAACTCGCGCAAGGACTGCCGCTGCGCCAGCGCCTGCATCAGCGGCAAGCCGCCAGTGGTATGGGCCGCTGGCAGATAGAGGGTGTTGGCCGCATCGCCGGCGGCAGGCTGCGGTTTCAGCTGCCCGATCAAGCCGAGCGCCATCTTGGTCAGTGTGTTCATTCTTTTCTCTTCGCCTCAACTTTTGCTGGCGCTCAGCGCTGGCCGATCAGCCCTAATCACGCCTATTTCCCTGGAAAAACCGCCCGCACCACGCGGCGATCAGAGAGCTGGCACTGGCCCTCGCCGCCGCCGGACATGCCACGGGCCGGGTCAACCAGATGAAAGCGGCAACGCATGCGCTGGTTGTCCGGTCCCTCCAGGGTCGCCACCACCTTGCCGGAGTAATAGGTGATGAACTGGGTGGCCGGGTACGGCGGCGCTACCGGGCCGCTCCAGTACGGCCAGTCGTACCAGCCGCGGTTCCAGTGCATCCACAAGGGCGTCAGCACTTCGCCCCGCGTCTGTTGGGTAATTTGAAAGAACCGGCCCTGGTAGCTGACATTGGGCAGCACCGCTGTCATGGTGCCCGAAATGCCGCCATCGGTGCTGGTCCAACTGAACGCAACAGCTTCCTCCTGTGCGCCGGGACCTACCAACTGGCCCCCGCCAAATCCGGTGGTGGTACAGCCGACCAGAGCCGACATAAGCAGCAGAAAAAAAGCCAGGAATCGCGCGCTTTTCATGGGTCACTCCGAAATGAAGTCATACCACCTTCCTGCTTGACGGCAGGGTCCATTCCAACTGGCAATCGTGCTGCTGGATGCATCCAGTCTAGGCAATATGAGTCTTGAAGCCTTGTTTTTCTCAAGCCACGATGACGTGCTCCACACAAAGTAGCTATTTAAATAATAGCTACTTATTCAGTATATACGCGGGCTACAGGCCAATTAGTTATATAAAGCAGGCAACTTGCCAGTTGCTCCGAGCCGCCGTGACCGGGTCGGCCACAACAGCGGGCCCCCGTGTCAGCCGCAGCACCAGCGGCAAGCCGACTTCAGGTGAGCTGCCTGGGCGCGAGACCCGGCGCAGCCACCGGTGGAGCGTCCATGACGCGCAGCACGTTCCTCTGCGCACGGCCTTCGGCCAGTTTGAAAACACTCACAACTTGAACCATGCGCTCGGCCTGCTGGTTCAAGCTGTCGGCTGCAGCTGCGGCCTCTTCCACCAAGGCGGCGTTCTGCTGGGTCACGTTGTCCAACTGGGTAATGGCCTGATTGACCTGGTCGATGCCACTGGTCTGCTCATTGGCCGAGGCACTGATCTCACCGATCAGACCGGCCACGCGCTGGACCTGGGTGACGATGTCGTTCATCGACGCACCGGCCGCGCCCGCCAGGCTGCTGCCGGCTTCGATTTTCTCGACACTGGCGCCAATCAGGCTCTTGATCTCCTTGGCCGCTTCGGCGGAGCGTCCAGCCAGGCTGCGCACTTCGCTGGCCACCACGGCAAAACCGCGCCCCTGCTCGCCGGCGCGGGCCGCTTCGACTGCCGCGTTGAGCGCCAGAATGTTGGTCTGGAATGCGATGCCGTCAATCACGCCGATGATGTCTGCGATCTTGCGTGAGGCGACGGTGATGTCCTGCATGGTGCTGACCACCTGGCCCACCACCAGCCCGCCTTGCACCGCCGCCGCGCTGGCCAAACCGGCCATTTGATTCGCCTGGTGTGCGGTTTCAGCGTTGTTCTTGACCGTAGAGCTGAGTTCTTCCATGGAAGCCGCCGTCTCCTCCAGATTGCTGGCCTGGGTTTCGGTTCGCTGTGACAGGTCGGCATTGCCGGAAGCGATTTCGTTGGCGCCCGTCGAAATGTTCTCGGCCCCGGTGCGCACTTCGCCGACCATGCGGGCTAGGCCATTGCGCATCTCCAGCAGGCCTGCCAGCAGCTGTGCCGCCTCGTCGCGGCCATCGACCTGGATATCGCTCACCAAATCACCGCACGCGACGCGCGCCGTCGCCTCCTGTGCCGTCTGCAGCGGCCGGGTGATGCTCGTCGTCAGGCGCCAGGCCATGAGGCCGGCCAGCACCAGCACCAGCGCAGCGGCGATGCTGATCACATTGACGGTGGCGCGGTTGCTGGCATTGGCTTGTTCCGTGGCGTCGTCGGTGCGCTGCTTCTGGATGGCGATGAAGGCGGCCAACTCATCCGAGGCTTTGGTCAGCAGGGGATCGATCTTGCCGGTGATGACGGCGCCGGCCTGCTCGGTATTGAACTGGGAGGCCAAGTCCACGGCCTCCTTGAACTGCGCATCCATCTGGCGGTCAATGTCGGCCAAGCGGCCAAACAGCTCACGCTCCTTCGGGCCGAGGTCGGTGGCCTCCAGCTTGCCTTTGGCGACCAGGTAGGCCGCACGTTGCTTTTTGGCTTCGGCTTCATCCTTTTGAACGCCTTCCACCGTGGCCTGCAGACCCATGTTGCGCACCGCGACCGCGCTACTGAGCAAGGTATGGCGCATATGCGCCGCCAGGTCCTGATGGGCCGTCGCGCGCTGCATCGTCTCCAGCAGAGCGGCCCGGCTGGCGCCGTTGTTGATGAGCGTGCCCACCAGCATCACGCTGGCGGCCAGCAGAATCAAGCCAAAGCCCAGGCCGAGGCGCAGACCGATTTTCATGTCGCGCAAGTTCATCAGAACGCTCCAACGTGGGGTGATCAGGGGGTCAATACCGTGCCCCATGCTTGGGGCACACGGGGAAAATTACTTCTTGTAAATGCCGCAGCCGACAAAAATGTCACCGACGCGTTCAATGTAGGCGACTTTCTCTTCCATTTTTTCCGATGTCGGATTCCTGAATTTGAAAGGCTCCGACCAGCCCGAACCTTTGGTCTTTGCAAGCTCTACCAGCGGCGGAAGCAGGAGCTTGCCGTCCGGGTCCTTCAAGCCGATGAGATTCTTGCCGACCAGTTTCGGGTTGGCACCATGGGCCACATTTTTACCGGTCATGTCGTACGCATAAATGTACAGATCGCGGTCCTTGAATGACTTGCCGTTCGTGAATTCTTCGAAAGCCTTTTCCGGGCCATTGGCCTTGACGAAGGCGGCGGCCTTATGGACCATGGCTTCCGCTTCGGCGGCTGTGCCTTGCTCGGCCGCTTGGGCAGCGCCGGCCATCAAGAAGCTCATGGCGGTGGCGCTCAAGAGGGCTTTGAGAAGAGAGAAAGGTTTCATGGCGGGGCTCGTGGTTGAATTAAGAATTTGACGTCCGTGTAAGAAATACATCAGCACGTAAGCATGGAATGATACGTCATTGCCACGGCAGGCTTGCCGCCGAGCCTGGCCGGATCGCGCTTGGGCGAGCCCCCTGATCACACGCCCCAGCGCAGCCAAAACCACACAATGCCCAGCGTGGCGAGGGTGACCGGGATGCCGATCCGGGCATGGGCGCGCCAGTCGATCGTGACTCCGCTGCGCTGCGCCAGGTCCACCACGATCAGATTCGCAATCGAGCCCACCAGCAGCAGGTTGCCCGCCAGCGTGCTGACCAGCGCCAGCGTCACACCCGCTTGCATGCCCTGGAGGTGCGGCAGCAGCAGCATGACCGCTGGCACATTGGACAGCAGGTTCGACAAGCCCACGCCGGCCACGAACAGCGGGCCGGGGTCCGCAAGATGCACGCCTTGCGCGCCCAACCAGGCAACCGCTTGCGCTGCCAGACCGGTGGACTCGAAGGCGTGGTTGACCACAAACAAGCCCATGAACAGCACCAGCACATTCCAGTCAACCAGCCCCATGACCCGCGAGGAATGAAAGCGCCGACTCAGCAGCAACACCCCCGCGCCGACCAGGGCGGCGACCTCGCGCGGCCAGTCGGTGAACAAAAAGACCAGCAGCAGCGCTGCGGCAACCACCAGGCCCTTGCCGGTTTGCCAGGCATCGTAGGCTGGCGCCGCGCGCAACTCGACATCGCCTGGAACCGGAACGTCTGTAGGCAAGAGGTGGCTGCGCGCCTGCGGCCCCCACACCAACCAGGCCCACAGCACCGCCAAGCTCAAGAGCACCGGCGGCAAGGCCTGGCGCACATAAGCGCCAAAGGGCAGCTGCAGCACCGAGCCAATCAGCATGTTTTGCGGGTTGCCGATCAGCGTCGCGGCCGAGCCGATATTGGCGGCGCAGGCCAGGCCGACCAGAAAGGGCACCGGGTCCAGGCGGCGCTGCAGGCACAGCCGGGCGACCACCGGCGTCATCGCCAGGCAGACGATGTCATTGGAAAACACCGCCGACAGCGCCGCCGCCACGGCGATCAGTGCCGCCAGCAAGCCGTTGCGGCGTAGCGGCAAGGCCACCAGCCACTGCGTGACTGCGACGTAAAACCCGCTCATGCCCAACTGCGCGGAAAGCACCATGAAGGAGAACAACAGCAAAATGGTCGGCAAGTCCACCGCGCTGGCCGCTTGCGCGCTGCTCATCTCGCCCAGCCCGATGACGCCAATCGCGCCCAGCAGCGCCACGCCCGCGCGGTCGAGTTTCAGGCGCGGCAGGCCGCCCAGGATCATGCCGAGGTAGACCGTGACAAAAATCGCGACCACGCCCCAGTCAAGCGCGTCATGGTCCGGGATCATGCGCCGGCCCGGCGCAGATCGCGCGTCAGCATGGAAGGATTGAGCACGATTTGCGGCGACTCCAGGGGGTGAAGCCGCCATTGTCGACGAGGCGCCGCAGCCTTGATGTTCCAATGCAGCCCATATGAATGAAAAAATCCGCCAATTGCTCGACCAGATGAGCGCGCTTGAAGACGATTTGCGCCGCGAGGTGCAGGAACAAGAAGCCAGCGCCCTTTACCAGATCAAGGGCAAGCGCGTCGAGTTCGAGGCCGCCGTGCGCCAGGCGCACCGCAAGCTCAAAACCGGCGTCTTGCGCTGGCTGGTCGCGTACCGGCCGCAGAACCTGATCACCGGACCGATCATCTACAGCATGATCGTGCCGATGCTCCTGCTGGACCTGTGTGTGAGTTTCTACCAGGCCACCTGCTTCCCGATCTACGGCATCACCAAGGTGCGCCGGGGCGACTACATCGTGTTCGACCGCCAGCAGCTGGGCTACCTCAACTTCATCGAGAAATTCCATTGCACCTACTGCGCCTACGGCAATGGCCTGATCGCCTTTGTCAGCGAGATCATCGGGCGCACCGAAGAGTATTTTTGCCCGATCAAGCATGCGCGCAAGATGCTCGGTGCGCATTCACGCTACGCCCGCTTTCTGGCCTTTGGCGACGCCGACGACTACGAGGCCAGGTTGGAAAAATTTCGGATCGGGCTGGGCGACGCACAGCCACCCAAGCGCAGCTGAAGGCCGCTTGAGGGCCAATGGACTCAAACAAGCGGGTTTTTGGGCCCTTTCTTTGCCGTGACTGAACGGTGGGCACGCCCATAATTGTCGGAAACAAGCAAATTCCAGGAGATCCGATGACATTGCAGTACCAACTCAAGGCGGGCAACTACCATTTGTACGACCTGAGCACGCCCGCGAGCAAGGTCACCGGCCAGCACCGGCTCAAGCTCACGACCGACACGGTGGCGATTGCCTTTGACGCCAGCACCGGCGTGCTGCACGAGCATGGCAACCCCGCGCGGATTCATTCCTGGGCCACCACCGCCCGGCGCCGCCTGCGCGCTGCCGGCTCGCTGGCCAGCGCCAACGACATCGTGGTGGTGTCCGGCCCGCTGCCGGTCGACGAGATCAACAAATGCCTGCGTGTCACAGGCTACTGCCGGCGCATGTTCACGCAATTGGCGACGCTGCCGCACGGCAAGCGGCTGGCGCGCCAGGCACCATGCTAAATTCCGGCTTTCGTCTGCCTTGGAGAATTTGGCTTTGACTCACACCCAGCTCGGTTTTATCAAGGGTGACATGATCGGCATCCTGATCGGCGGCGCCGCGCTTGGCGGCCTGCTGTTGTACGGCTCCGTCACCGGCCAAGCCCTGCCCCTGTGGCCCGCCGTGATCGTCGGCCTGGTGAATGTGGTCGCCGCGGCCAATGTGGTCTGGACCGTCAAAAAAGCCAAGAAGGCGGCGCAGGCGGGTCAGACCGGCAACGCCGAGCCGCCGCCGCGCTAAGGCGCTGGGTCGACTGCCTCAGGCCTCGTCAACGCCGGCTGATACGCCAAAAACTATCATTTACATAGCTGCTCAGGCATGAGGGACGGGGGCTACCGGTCAATTTGACCAAGCTATTTGCCAAAACGGCTTGCCGTCTTGCGCCGCGCAGGGCCGCCCTGTGTCAGCCCGCGCCTGCTTTGATGCCCTGGTGGGCACTGCGCAAGCAGTCCTGAAACGCACGCGCTACACGGGGCGGCTGCGGTGAGGCGCGCACGATGCTGAAAAAGCTGCAGCTGTAGCGAAACAGGGCCGGCTGCAGCGCGCGCATCTGGCCGCTCTGCACAAAGCCGTTGGCGTAATGGTCCGGCAAGAAGCCCAGGAATTTGCCCGACAGGATCAGCGTGGCAATCGACTCCTGGTCGTAGCCGGTGGCCTTGCGCACCAGGTGCACCTGCTGGCTGACCTCCATGTTGGGCGAGTGGTAGCCCAGACCGGCAAAGTCATGCGCGCGCAGCGCGTCCCAGTCAGCAGGCTCCTGCACCGCCTGACCGTCCGGGAACAAGGCGTGCTCGGCGCCGCAATACAAAAACATGGTCTCGGTGAACAGCTCCTCATAGGCCAGCGTGTCGGAACTGCGGTGCCCAGGAATGATGCCGACCTGGAACTGGCCGTCGAGCACGCCGCGCTCGATCGTGTTGAGCGGCGCCACATGCAGATGCAAGCTGACGTCGGGCGCCAGATCCACAAACAGTGCCATCGCGGCCGCAATTTTTGCGGCGGGGTTGGTGGCGGTCTTGTCAAACACCGCAATGTGCAACTCACCGCCCATGCGCTGGTGGATTTCATCGACGCGCGTACGAAAGGCATCGACTCCCGCCAGCAGGCGCAGGGTCTCCGTGTAGATTTGCTCGCCCTCCGCCGTCAAAGCAAAGCCGGCCCGGCCACGCCGGCACAAGGTGAGGCCCAGGCGGGTTTCGAGGTCCTTGATGTGGCGGCTCACGGTCGAGACGCCGATGTTGAGCTCCAGCTCGGCTGCGGCCATGCCGCCACACTCGGCCACGCTTTTGAACACGCGCAACAGGCGAATGTCCATATCGCTCAACTGGCCCAGCACGGCCCGGCTCTTTACTTGCATGGATTGCCAACTTGGTGGTGATACTTAGACATTTATAAGAGTAACAGAGCGGCTCAGAATCGCCAATTGCCTTTGACCCAGATTGTTGATGAGCCCCGTTGGGGCTGAGCCTGCCCAAGCCCTTCGACGAGCTCAGGGCGAACAGTTCAAGTCTTCTGGGCCGGATCAATCACCCTACAAGGAGACACCATGAACCTCAACGACGCCCAAGCCCTGAGCGCACCGCGCACGGACGCTGCCTGGCTTGATGCCCACTGGATGCCCTTCAGCGGCAACCGTGAATTCAAGGCCAACCCGCGCCTGATGGTCGCAGCCAAGGGCTGCTACTACACCGACCAGCATGGCAAGCAGATTTTTGATGGTCTGTCGGGCCTGTGGTGCTGCGGCCTGGGCCATGGGCGCAGCGAGATCACCGAAGCCGTGACGAAGCAAATGGCGACCATGGACTACTCGCCCGCCTTTCAGTTTGGTCACCCGCTGTCATTCGAGTTGGCCAACAAGCTCAAAGAACTCACCCCCGCCGGACTCGACTACGTGTTTTTTACCGGTTCCGGCTCGGAGTCGGCCGACACCTCGCTCAAGATGGCACGCGCCTACTGGCGCAGCAAAGGTTTGGCCACCAAGACACGGCTGATCGGTCGCGAAAAAGGCTACCACGGCGTCAACTTCGGCGGCGTCTCGGTCGGCGGCATTGGCGGCGTTCGCAAGATGTTTGGCCAAGGCATTGAGGCCGACCACCTGCCGCACACCCAATTGGCCCGCAATGCGTTCTCGCGCGGCATGCCCGACCAGGGCGTGGAGTTGGCCGATGATCTGCTGAACGTGATCGCGCTGCACGACGCCAGCAATATTGCGGCCGTCATCGTCGAGCCGTTCTCGGGCTCGGCCGGTGTCATCATTCCGCCCAAGGGCTATTTGCAGCGCCTGCGCGACATTTGCACCGCCCACAACATCCTGCTGATTTTTGACGAAGTCATCACCGGCTTTGGCCGAGCGGGCGCCTACACCGGCGCCGAGGCCTTTGGCGTCACGCCTGACATCATGAATGTGGCCAAGCAGATCAGCAATGGCGCGCAACCGATCGGCGCGGTGCTGGCCAAAAAGGATATCTACGACACCTTCATGGCCGCTGGCGGGCCCGACTACATGCTCGAGTTTGCCCACGGCTACACCTACTCGGCGCACCCGGTGACCTGCGCGGCGGCACTGGCGACGCTCGACATTCTGGTGAAAGAAAACATGATCGACAAGGTCAAGGCATTGGCGCCCCATTTCGAGAACGCGGTGCACAGCCTCAAGGGCGCCAAGCACATCACCGACATCCGCAACTTCGGCCTGGCCGCGGGTTTCACCATCGCGTCCTTGCCCGGGGAACCGGCCAAGCGGCCCTTCGAGATTGCCATGGCGATGCTGAAAAAAGGCTTTTATGTGCGCTACGGTGGCGATACCATCCAACTGGCGCCACCTTTCATCTCGACCCCGGCCCAGTTGGACAGCCTGGTCAACGCGCTGGGCGAGACCTGCAATGCCACCGCGTGAGCCAAGCCGCCTCATAAGACTCTTTTATTCATAGCTGCTTACGCCCGTTTTATAAGGGCTAGAGCCTTATTTAACTCATTATTCTGGAGCCTTCGCATGGCATCAACGCTTCCTCAAATTCAACACCTGATCGACGGCCAGCTGGTCTTTGGAGGCACGCGCTCCCAAGACGTGTTCAACCCGGCGACCGGCCTGGCTGAAAAACGCGTGCTTCTGGCCGACAAACACACGGTCGAACAGGCGATTGCCTCGGCCCACGCCGCCTACCCGGCCTGGCGCGCCACGCCGCCCCTGAAGCGTGCGCGCGTCATGAGCCGGCTCAAGGTGTTGCTCGAAGAGAACGCAGAGCAACTCTGTGCGCTGCTCACGGCCGAGCACGGCAAGGTGCTGTCCGACGCCATGGGCGAGTTGCAGCGCGGCATTGAAAACGTCGAATACGCCTCTTATGCGCCTGAGCTGCTCAAGGGCGAGCACAGCAAGAACGTCGGGCCGGCGATGGACTCCTGGAGCGAGTTCCAGCCGCTGGGCGTCACCGCGGGCATCACACCGTTCAACTTCCCCATCATGGTGCCGCTGTGGATGTGGCCGATGGCGGTTGCCTGCGGCAACACCTTTGTGCTCAAGCCGTCCGAGCGCGACCCGAGCAGTGCGCTGCTGGTGGCTGAACTCGCGCTGCAGGCGGGTCTGCCGCCAGGCGTGCTCAATGTCGTCAACGGTGACAAGGAGGCGGTGGACACGCTGCTGCTAGATAAGCGCGTGCAGGCCATCAGCTTTGTCGGCTCCACACCGATTGCCGAGTACATCTACGCCACCGGCTGTGCCCATGGCAAACGCGTGCAGGCCCTGGGCGGTGCCAAGAACCATGCGGTGCTGATGCCCGACGCCGACATCGCCAATGCCGTGAGCGCCTTGATGGGCGCCGCTTACGGCTCGTGTGGCGAGCGCTGCATGGCGATTCCGCTGGTCGTCGCGGTGGGCGACGCCACCGCCGACGCGGTGGTGGCCGGCTTGAAGGCCGAGATCGCCAAGATGAAAGTCGGCCCGGGCATCGACAGCGCCAACGACATGGGGCCGCTGGTGACCCAGCAACACTTGGACAAGGTCAGGGGTTATGTGGATCAAGGCGTGGCCGAGGGCGCCACCTTGGTGGTTGATGGCCGCGGCATCAAAGTGCCGGGTCATGAGGCTGGCTACTTCATGGGTGCCTGCCTGTTTGACCATGTCAAACCCGGCATGACGATTTACCAGGAAGAAATTTTCGGCCCGGTGCTGGGCGTGATGCGCGTAGCCACCTTGCAGGACGCGATGGAGCTGATCAACGCCCATGAATACGGCAACGGCACCTGCATCTTCACCCGCGACGGCGAAGCGGCGCGCTATTTTTCAGACCACATCCTGGTCGGCATGGTCGGCATCAACGTGCCGCTGCCGGTGCCGGTGGCCTACCACTCCTTTGGTGGCTGGAAGCGTTCGTTGTTTGGTGACCTCTCGGCCTACGGGCCCGATGCCGTGCGCTTTTACACCAAGCGCAAGACCATCACGCAGCGCTGGCCCTCAGCGGGCGTGCGCGAAGGCGCCGTGTTCAGCTTTCCGACCAATCGCTAGCGCGCGACCAGCCCGCCATACCCAGGCAGCGCTAATGCTGCCTGGGACAGCTGTTTTGTCCAGGATTTACAAGCATTTATGAAGCACCTTGGCCACCGGGTTGTGCCGCAGCCGGAAGGCGTCGGGCATGCCGGAGCCGAGCAGCGGGCGCAGGTACATGCGAAACGCGTCGGTGACATCGGTGCCGCTGGCGGCGATGAATTCGTCTTCCATCACCCGCGTCTTGCCAGCCACCGCGTCAAGGGGCAGCAATTCATAGTCGACCGAGTAGAAGCCGGTGCGCTTGATCGCTACCGAGCCGTCGTGCCCGCCCCACATCGCAAACTGCACGGCTTTTTCGCCGACCTCGCGGGCTTCGCGCTGGTCGACGTCCGAGACGCAGCCGATGAACGAGCGCTGCAGGTAGCCAAAGGTGTCGCCGCGCACGCGCTTGATGTTGAGCTTGGCCTTGATCTCGTTGCACAGCAGGTCGGCCAGCGCGCCGTTACCCGAGAGCTGCACGTTGCCGTGCGCGTCGTGCTCCATTTCCTTGGCCAGCAGCGCGGTAATGGGCGTGCCGCGGGCATCGTGAATGCCTTCGGAAACGGCGATGACGCAGCGACCAAAGCGCTCATAAGTGGCCTTGACGTCAAGCAGGAATTTGTTCAGATCGAAGGTGCGCTCGGGCAGGTAGATCAGGTGCGGGCCGTCATCCGGAAATTTCTTGCCCAAGGCGGACGCGGCCGTCAGAAAGCCGGCGTGCCGCCCCATGACCACACCGACATAGACCCCGGGCAGCGCCGCATTGTCCAGGTTGGCGCCGGCAAAGGCCTGCGCCACAAAACGCGCCGCCGACGGGAAACCCGGCGTGTGGTCATTGCCCACCAGGTCGTTGTCGATGGTCTTGGGGATGTGAATGCTGCGCAGCGGGTAGCCCGCTTTTTGCGCTTCCTGGCTGACAATGCGCACCGTGTCGCTGGAGTCGTTGCCGCCGATGTAGAAGAAGTGCTCGATCTGATGCGCCTGCAGCACCTTGAAAATCTCCTGGCAGTAGGCAATATCAGGCTTGTCGCGGGTTGAACCCAGGGCGCTTGAAGGCGTGTTGGCCACCAGTTCCAGGTTGTGGCTGGTTTCCTGGGTGAGATCGACAAATTCTTCGTCGACGATGCCGCGCACGCCATGGCGCGCGCCATAAATGTGGGCCACCTGGCTGAAGCGCCGTGCCTCCAGCGCGACGCCGACCAGCGACTGGTTGATCACTGCGGTGGGGCCGCCGCCTTGCGCGACGAGTATTTTTCCGGATGCCATGGGGTGTCCTCGAAGGTTGGAGCGATGCTCGGTTTCTATCGGGTGATTGTGCCCTTGAAACGCCAGCCAGCCAGTGGCGGGCATTCAGTGGTTTGCCAATCGGGCAAGCACTTGACGTGGCGCAAACCATGGATCAGGGCCGTGTTGATAATCAGCGCCAGCCAAACCTCTTGCGGGCTCGCCCGCAGTGACGCAGCCACAAGTTTTGCCCCCAACTGACCAACCAGGATGTGAACCATGAGCGCCTTCCCCGAACCCTTCAGCTTTGTTGCGCTGGATGCGTGTCACCAGCAAATGCAGATGCATTTGGCTGAGTTGGCGGCCTTGGCGCGTCAGATGGAAACCTCCGGCGTGGACGCCAAGGCCCAACGCCAGGCCGGGGCCATCGAAGCCTTTTTCTCCAGCACCGCGCGCCAGCACCATGCCGAGGAAGAAAAAAACGTGTTTCCAGACCTGTTGGCGAGCGGCAGCACCGAATTGGTGGCGGCTGTGCAAGCCCTGCAACAGGATCATGGCTGGATCGAAGAAAACTGGATTGAGCTGGGGCCGCAGTTGCGCGCCATTACGCTGGGCAATAACTGGTTCGACACCGCCGACTTTGTGCACGGCGTCGAGGTGTTCCTGACCTTATGCCAGGACCATATCGCCCTGGAAGAATCCCTGGTTTACCCCGAAGCCAAGGCGCGCCTGGCACAGACCCTGGCCAACCGGGCCAAGCGCGCACCCGGATGACACACGGCGTGGGCCGTCAACGCGTCACTGGTGCGTCAGCACCTGGTGAATGGTGGCGGCCAGCTCTTCGGCGACAAACTTGGCCACGTAAGCGTCGGCGCCCACGCTCCTGACATGCCCTTCATTGGTGCTGCCGGTCAGCGACGAGTGAATCACGACGGGGATCGACTTGAAACGACTGTCTTGCTTGATGTTGCGCGTGAGCGTGAAGCCGTCCATCTCGGGCATCTCCAGGTCGGTCAGGACCAGCGCCACTTTGTCCTGGACGGTCTTGCCCTCAGCCACAGCTTGCACCGACAGGGCCTGTAGCCGGTCCCACGCTTCCTGGCCGGTCTTGGCCATGATGTAGGGCGCGCCCATGGCTTTGAGTCCCTGCTCAATCATCATCCGGGCGACCGCTGAGTCATCGGCGGCCAAGATGACCGTGCCGGGCGGTAGCTGCAATTTGGGCTGCATGGCGTCATTGTTCTGGGTCGCAGGCGGAGGCGGGAACACGTCGCGCAGGATCTGTTCCACATCGAGCACCTGCGCCAATCGGGTGTTCTCGGCGTGACCGTCGAGCCGGGCGATGCTGGTGACCAGCCCCCCGCCGTTGCCCTCGGCCGACAGCACATGCTTCCATTCGAGTCGCACAATCTCATTGACTTCTTCCACCGCAAAGGCCTGGGTGGTCCGGGCAAATTCCGTGACCAGCAAAATGCCCAATCCCTGGGTCGGATTGCAGCCGGCCACGGCCGACAGGTTGATGACGGGAATCATTTGCCCCCGAATATTGGCCACCCCCATGACCGAAGGCGGTGCATTGACCATGACGGTGACCTCGGGCATCACCATGATCTCACGCACCTTGAACACGTTGATGCCAAACAACTCGCGTCGCTCCGATCCTGGGGCGCGGCCCAAGCGAAACAAGAGCAACTCAAACATGCTGTTGCCGGTCAGGTTGGTTCGCTCGTCAATATCGCGCATTGCTTTGTTCATAAATTCATTCGTTGGGGGGGTATGGGCGCAAAAGAGATCGCTGGCACGCATGGTAACTTGCGGGCGGCTTATTTGGGCCACAGCACCCACAGGCGCAAGGGCTGTTTGAGGCGACCGGCCAGTTCGGCAGCGTCGTTGCCCCAGCCGACAAAGTAGTCGGCCCGGACGCCGCCGACGATGGCACTGCCGGTGTCTTGCGCCAGCACCAGCTTTTGCAGGCTGAGATTGGCGCCACGCGAGGCCAGCCACACCGGCGTGCCATACGGAATGCTGCCCGGGTCGACCGCAATTGAGCGCCCAGGCGTCAGCGGCACGCCCTGGGCGCCCTTGGGGCCCCAGGCCGCATCGAGCGCCGACATCGCCTCTTCGCGGAAAAACACGGTGCGCGGGTTGCTCCACAGCAATTCATTCACGCGACCCGGGTTTTGCGCCAGCCAGGCCTTGATGGCGGGCCACGAGGCATCGCGGACCTCGCCCTGATCGAGCAGCCAGCGGCCCACGCTTTTATACGGTTGACCATTGGAGCCCGCGTACGCCAGCCGCACCAGTGTTTGGCTGCCGTCGGGCTGATTGACGCGCACCCGCCCGGAACCCTGAATTTGCAGCACCAGGGCATCGATGGGGTCGGCCAGAAACACGATCTCCCGGCCTTTCAAGGTCGCTTGCACCTGCGCCGAGCTGTCAATCTGCTGGCGCGTGTACCAGGGCAGGTTTTGCGCCAGGCCCAGGGGCGGCTGGTACAGCGGAACGCTGAACTCGGCACTGGCGCTGCGCGCGGCGTCCAGCACCGGCTCGAAATAGGCCGTCAGCAAGCCCTCGGTGTCACCCGTCAGCGTGTCGACCCGGTACGGTTGCAGGCGCTCCCGCAGCCAGGCCCGGCGTTGCGTCTCGTCGCCTATGCTCAAGCGCCGCACCTCGCCGCACAAGGGCGCAAACACCGGGCCAGGGCGCTCGCAGCTCTTGATCCAGGCGTTCCAGGCCTCAAACAAGGGATCATTCTCGAATCCCGGCAACTCTGCCCAAGTCACGGCCGTCCAGCGGCTTTTGGCGCGGGTGATGGTCCCGGGCAAGGGCCCCTCGTCATCGGGCCGCGTGCTGCTGGTCGGCGCGTCCCATTCAGTGGCCGGGGCGGCCTGCTGAGGCAGCATCGGCGCACTGCTGCACGCGACCAGCATCCCTACAATCGAGGCATATAAAACGTTACGTCGGAGTCGATTCATGAGTTTGCTCTTGCTTGAAGCGCTGGGTGCTCTGCTGGTGCTGGTGCTGATTGTCTGGTGGACCATGTTTTCCGGGCGTCGCCGGGGGGAATTGCCTGCTGCGGCCATTGAGCCCGATGACGCTGTGCCGCCGGCACCATCCGCGGCTGATAAATCCTGATTGCAGCCGGTCATGGCCGGCCGCATCAATCCATGATCGTCAGCGCGGCGGGTCATTCGTGCTCCCGGTCTTGCGTTGCACGCGGGTGATCCGGGGGTCGGCCCAGCTGCCGTCAATGTGAAACTCCTGGGTCGCGGCTTCGGTCAGCGGCTTGCGCAAAAACAGCTGGGCCAAAAAGGTGCCAACGCCGACTGCCGGGTTGATGACGGAGGCAATCAGCGACGCCGTGCCGGCGTTCAGCTCCGGCACCACGACCACTTTGAGATCCTGAGTTTCCTTGGCAATGTCGGCCTGCCCCTCCATCAGGACCGCTGCATTCACCCCCTTCATCTGCAAATTGTTGGTTCTGGCAATGCCCTGTTCAATGGCGACATCACCGCGCACAAAGTCAAACGAGAAGCCTTCACTGAAGACGTCCCTGAAATCAAGCGTCAAGCGCCGCGGCAAAGCTTGCAGACTCAGGACGCCCAGCAGCTTGGCCATGCCCGGGTCGGCCTTCAAGAACTGGCCCGACGCCATGTTGACAGTGAACGCGCCCGTCATGGACGGGTAGTCAAGGCTGATCGGCGAGCCCATCCAGGCCACTTGCCCTTCCATCTGGCCGCGCCCTCTTCGGACCACGCCCGGCATGCCAAAACGCGTCAACAGGTCGCCGCCGTCGGCAATGACCAGCTTGAAATTCATCACCGTGCGACGGCGCGCGTTCAGGCCCGGCGGGGACAACGCGGCCCAGTTGCCTGTGCCGGTGAGCACCGCCTCTGGGGTCGTGATGTTGAATTTGTTGAGTCGCCACTCGCGGGCCAGACCCTTTGGCGTCGCCGCAACGGCAGCTTGGTTGACCGCCTCCACCTCGACGCGCCCGAGCCGTTTGCCGCGCAACTCAAAATCCTCCACCACGATATCAAGCGCCGGAATGCTGGCGGGTTGCTCTTCGAGCAGCGCTTCCACGTCACTGGCGGTGCTGGGTGCAATGGTCAACCGGGCCAGCCGCCCATACAGGCGACCCTCCCCGGAGCCCGAGGGTTGGCGGTATTCCACGTAGCCGTTGAGTTCAGTGGCATCCAGATTGGCCCGCCACAGCAAGCCCTCGCGCGAGCCGCCGACCACGACGTTGTGCAGCGTGCGCCCGCCAAAAGTCAAGGCCTGTGCCCGCACAGCCATGCGGGTGGGCAGGTAGCTCAAGGTCGCGCTCGCTGCCCCGGCCGTTGGTTGCCGAGTTGCGGTGGCCAGCGCCGCGTCGGCCAGCGAGCTGCCCGCAGCTTGTTCAAGTACACGGCCCCAGGCGTCAAGATTCACGGTGCTCAGATTGATGTTAGCCACCACCCCTTCATCGGGCATAGGGACTGACTCTTGCGGCGTCAAGCCAACCCCCAGGCTGCCGCGCGTCACGCGTGGTTCCGGCCCTGAGAGATCGCGGACATAGCTGATCGAGGCCAGCCGCCCCAGGCTCACGGTCAACTGGTCGCGCAAGGGCGGTGACGCGACCGGGGCCGGCAGCAAAGGGTCCCCCATCAGCATCGTCTCCAGGCGAAACGGCAGCAGCGCGTCCGCACTCTTGTTCAGGGGAGGGGGAAGAGTCAGGCTCAGCCCCTGCAAATTGCTGTTGACCGTGAGCTCAGGTGCGCCGCCGCGAAAGCCCAGCACCGCGCTGTAAGCCGTGCTGCCACTGGCATGTTGTGCCAGGCGCGCCGCAAAGCCGAGCTCTTGGGCCTGGCGCAAACCTTCCGCTGACACGGTGCCGCTGGCGCGTATCACCACGGGGGCCGCAGTGCGGTTGGCATTGGCGCCCGCTACTGGCATCGAGCCCCCCTCCAGCCGCGCCTCGCCGCCCAGGAGCCGCGCCTGGCCGCCCACAATCGAAAACCCACTGTCAGAGAAATTGACGACACCCCTGGCCCGGGCCAATTTGGGCGTATCCGGTGTGATCTGAAGGTCGTTATTGCGCAGCGTGACGCTGCCCAGGACCGTTGATTTCTCCAAGGCTGCGATGGGCAGCGTCAGCTTCAACCTGTAATCGGCACTGCCGCTCGCCACGGCCCGGTCCAGTGCGTTGCCGATCATTGACCCCAAGGGGGAGCCCTTGACAATACCCAGTCCCTCGGCCAACGCGCCCTGAAGATCGGCTGTCACCGTCACCGTGGCGGCGTTCAAATCGGCGATCAGGGCTTCGACCTTGGTGGCCTGCAGGCTAGACGCCGCACCCATCCGCGCCTGTGCCCCCCTGACCTGCAGTTGCGCCCGGTCAAACACCAACTCGCCACTAAGTTGCGTCAAAGGTGGCCAAGGCAGGGCTTGCGGGTCCTGGATGCTGCGCGGCACGTAGACCAGGGTGGCATTTTGTACATCGGCTGAAATCCGGAACTCCCCCTCCTTTGGGTCGCGAAAGGGCATGTTGTTCAGATCTCCCCGGACCGTGGCCTTGACGCCGCTGGCCGTCCCGGCTGTCACCGCCTCACGCACATAGTCGCGTACCGGCTGTCCAATCAGGCTGGGCAAATAGCGGTGCACGCGCGTGCCATCGGCGCGACTCAGGGTGGCCTGCAGATCGATCACGCCTGGAAACCGGGCGCGGCCGCTGGAATGGGCCGGATCGCTGGTTTCCCATTTGACTTGCGCCTCGCCTTCGGCGTCGGCATTGCTGAACTTGAGGTTGGGCAGTTGCACGGCAATATGCTCACCCTTGATCTGCCACCTGGCGTCAGTGGACAACTGCGTAACTGGTATCAGCGCCTCATCAAATATGCCGGGCAACAGCAAGGCGCCGTTGCGCAGGCTGATGCTGGCCTTGCCAGCGGATTGGTTGAAGTCAAAATCAATGCGGGCACCGCGCACGCCCGCTGAGTCCGTCGCGGGCACTTCTTGGGTGGGCGCGATTTTGCGGGCGTTCGCTGCCAGTTCCAGCTGATTGACCAGGCCCTTCACCGCATACTGGCTGAAGTCGCCCATTGGCCCCTGCCAACTGGCCTGGAGTCGTTCCACCAGCCCCTTGGGGGCATAGGCCAGCAGCGCTGCGCGCGTCACTGGGTCAATTGGCAAGCGGTCGGCAATTTGCGACAGGGCCTGCAGGTCCAGCTTGTCCGCCTTGAGTTCGCCGTGCGCGGCCGTCTGGCCTTGGGCAGCGGTGTAATCAACTGAGAGATTGCCACCCGGCCAGCGCAAGCCGTCACGGGTGTCAAATGCCAGTGCCTGGGTGGAAAACTGAAAACCGTTGGCCGGCAAGCGCCCACCCAGGCGCCCGCTGACTGACAGCAGTTCCAGCGCCTGCAATTGCGCGCCCAGGGTGACGTTCACCTCCGACAAGGCCACGTCGGCGGTGCCGCCTGTCACCTCGCCTCGGCTGACATCGACCCAGGCGCGCAGTGCGCCCCTGCCCTGGCGCAGATCGACGCCGACATCGGCGTAGCGCCGCAGCTCCGACAGGTCGACCCGCGCGAAGGCGGCGTAGAGCTGGCCTTGCCAGTCCCGCCAATGGCCCCTGTGGCGTGATAACAAGGGCTGCGTCATCAGGCCCCGCACACTGAATCGCTCACCCCACAGTTCGGGAGGCGTGGCATCGAACCGAAGGTCGTGGTGGCGGCCCGCATTGCGCACCACCAGGTCTACCTGCTGCAGCGTCAAGGTCGGGGCAGCGCGCAATTCGTCGGTCCACAGGAGGCTGCCGTCGCGAATGACAAACTCGAGTTGCGAAAAAAACCAGTCGGTCGCGCTGCTGCCGGTGTCGCCGGTTTTGGAAAAATCGAGTCCGGCGACGGTAATTTTTCCATCCGGCGCACGCCGGATGCTGAGCTCCGGACGCTCGACATAAAGCTGCTCAAAGCCCAGCCGCCAGACCGAGCGCGGCGACAGGGCAGCCAGCACGCGCGGTAGCCGCAAGGCCCTGCGGCCTTGCGCGTCAAACAACTCGACATCGGTCAGTTCGAAGGACGGCATCATGCCGCTCGATGTGGCTGCAATGGCGCCAATGCGCACCGGCACCCCCAGTGCCTGCGCGACGTAGGCTTCCAGCTGCGGGCGAAATTCGCCGATTCGCGGCACAATCAGCCAATGCAACGCCCCCCAGGCCAGCCCAAAAACAAACCACGCAGCCAACACCACACCCAACGACCAGCGGGCCACGGTGGACCAGGTTTTCAGCAGTGAGGATGGGGCGGGCGTCAAGTCAATCATTGTGAGCTTGTAAATATGACAGGAATTATGACCGGCCCCGCTTTATCAGGGCACTCGCGTTTTGGTCAGCGTGTGCGACGCCGCTTTGAGAGTCAGCTGCATTTATTGCCCCCTGGTTTGCCCAGTCCGGCGTCGATGGCGCAGGCCTGTGACGCCTTGCGCGCGCTGGGGATGGACAGCGCCAGCGCCTTGCGCACCACACGCCAATTGGTGCTGGAGAGGCTGCTGTGCCTGGATTGCGACCAGCAAGCGCCTTTGCAGCAGGTGACGCAGGCCATGACCGACCTGGCCGAGTTTGCGCTGAACACCGCCTGTGCCGAGGTTGAACTGGCGCTCGACCAGACCCACGGTGCGCCCACCAACGCAGCGGGTGGGCGCGCGCAACTCTGGATTGTCGGCATGGGCAAGCTCGGTGCGCGTGAGCTCAACGTGTCGAGCGATATCGATCTGATCTACGTCTACGACGAAGATGGTGAAACGGCTGGGGACGCCCAAGGGCGTGGCCGCATTTCCAACCAGGAGTATTTTGCCAAGGCGGTGCGTGCCATCTACAGCCTGGTGGGCGACACCACTGAACATGGCTTTGTGTTCCGGGTCGATCTGGCGCTGCGTCCCAACGGCAACTCCGGCCCGCCTGCCGTGTCGCTGGACGCACTGGAGCAATACCTGCATGTGCAAGGTCGCGAGTGGGAACGCTTTGCCTGGCTCAAGAGTCGCGTGGTGGCCCCAGCGGCTTGTGTGGATGATGGCTCGACCCTGGCCTTGCGCAGCGTGGTGATGCCGTTCGTATTCAGGCGCTATCTGGACTACAACGTGTTTGATGCGTTGCGCGTGCTGCACCGGCAGATTCGCGAGCATGCCAGCAAACGCAGTGCCGGACACCCGGAGCGCGCCAATGATGTCAAGCTGTCACGCGGCGGCATCCGCGAAATCGAGTTCACCGTGCAACTGCTGCAGGTGGTGCGTGCCGGGCAATTCCCCGAACTGCGAACGCGGGCGACCCTGAGTGCACTGCCGCGGCTGGTCAAAGCCGGCCTGATGCCGCCAAAGACGGCACAGGCGCTGGCCGATGCCTATGTTTTTTTGCGCCAGGTTGAGCACCGGATTCAGTACCTGGACGATCAGCAAACCCATGTGCTGCCCACGCAGGACCAGGATCTGGCCTGGATCGCCAGCACCATGGGCTTTGACACCGCATGCCAGCTTCTGCATCAGCTCGATGCCCACCGCGAGGTGGTCGCTGAAGAATTTGACAAGCTGCTCGGCGGTGGCGCGCAGCAGGAATGCAAGGGCTGCAATGGCGGCAACGGGGGCAATAGCCACAAGCCGAGCGTCGCGCCGGGCTTTGACGATGTGCTGGCGCAACTGCCTGAAGAGTTTCGCCAGCGGGTGGCCAACTGGCGCGAGCACCCCAGGGTGCTCGCTTTGAAAGAAGAATCGCGCACGCGGCTTCTGCGGCTGATTTTGCGCACCGCGCAGTGGGTACGCGAGGGCCGGGCCACCGAGGCCGCGGCCGTGCGTCTGGTGGACTGGATGGAGCCGCTCTTGCGGCGCGAAAGCTATCTGGCCCTGTTGCTGGAGCGCCCCAATGTGCACGAGCGCTTGCTGCGACTGCTGGACGCGGCGCGTTGGCCGGCGCGCTATCTGCTGCTGCACCCTGGCGTGATTGATGAGTTGGCCAGTGCCGACTTTTTGGACGAGCGCTTCTCCGCCAGCGACTTCGAACACGAACTCGACCACCGGCGGGCCGCGCTGGCGGGCACCGGCGAAGACGACGACGAAACCCTGCTCAACCTGCTGCGCCGCGCCCACCACGCCGAGGTGTTTCGGACCCTGGCACGCGATGTCGAGGGCAAGTTGACGGTTGAGGCTGTTGCCGACGACCTGAGCTCCCTGGCCGAGGCGGTGCTGCGTGTGACCACCCGCTGGTGCTGGAGTCGCCTGAAAAACAGACACCGCGAGACTCCGCAATTTGTCATCATCGCCTACGGCAAACTTGGCGGCAAAGAGCTCGGCTATGGCAGCGATCTGGACCTTGTGTTCGTCTATGACGACAATGATGAGCGCGCCCCGGAGGTCTATGCCAGCCTGGTGCGCAAGCTGATCAACTGGCTGACCGTCAAGACCGGCGAGGGCGACCTGTATGAGATTGACACCGCCTTGCGCCCCAACGGCAACGCTGGCCTGCTGATTACCAGTTTTGACGCCTACGCCAACTACCAGCAGCGCCGGGGCAGCAACACGGCCTGGACCTGGGAACACCAGGCCATGACGCGCGCCCGCTTTGTGTTGGGTGACGACACGCTGCGCCAGCGCTTTGATGCCATTCGCACCGCCGTGATCGCTGCGCCGCGCCAGGCCGAGGACTTAAAAGCTGAAATCAAGGCGATGCGCGAGAAGCTGCGCAGCGCCCACCCTGACAAGGATGGCCTGTTTGACGTCAAGTACAGCCCCGGCGGCATGATTGATGCGGAATTTGTCATGCAATATTTGGTGCTGTCGCAGTCAGCGCAGCATCCCGAGTTGCTGGCCAACCTGGGCAACATCGCCCTGCTGGAACGCGCAGAGGTGATGGGACTGCTGCCCGTCGGGGTGGGGCATGCGGCGGCCAGCGCCTACCGCACCCTGCGCCAGGTGCAGCACCGCGCCCGCTTGAATGACGAGCCCTACCATGTTCGACTGCCGCAATTGCAGGCTGAGCGCGATGCCGTGCTGGCACTGTGGCACGCGGTGTTCGACAGTGCGCAGCCTTGACCCCGACCTCGGCCAGGTCGCGGTTTGCCCATTTGCTGATGTAGATCAACCGCAGACATAATGAAATTTGTGACCAGGACAAAAACACAAAAACACTACAGTTAGTGGTTAATATCTTGTTCCGCACTACCTATAGTGTTTGGAGGGGACAAGATGAGCGCAACAAAACAAGCAGTTTTCACCCACATCATCAAGCGCGATGGCGGCATCAAGCCGTTTGATGCTACAAAAATTGCACAGGCACTGGAGCGCGCGGCGCAAGTCAGTGGCGAATTCGATTGCGTCGAGGCGCAGCGCCTGACGCAGTACCTGGTTTGCCCGAAGATCAAGGTGCAAGGGCATGTCATGCCGCACATTGAGCAAATTCAGGATGCGGTGGAAGCCGCCCTGTTTGATGCCGGCTACCCCAAAACACTGCGCGCCTACATCGTTTACCGCGAGCAGCACCACAAATTGCGCAGCGATCGCAAGACCCTGGTCGACGTTGAGGCGAGCATGAACGAGTACCTGCAGCAACTGGACTGGCGCGTCAACGCCAATGCCAACCAGGGCTACTCGCTCGGCGGCCTAATCCTCAGCGTGTCAGGCAAGGTGATTGCCAATTACTGGTTGAATCACGTCTACCCGCCCGAAGTGGGTGCCGCGCACCGCAGTGCCGCCCTGCACATTCACGACCTCGACATGCTGGCCGGTTATTGCGCCGGCTGGTCGCTGCGCACGCTCTTGCATGAAGGGCTCAACGGCGTGCCGGGCAAGGTCGAATCCGGGCCACCGAAACACCTGTCGAGCGCGGTTGGCCAGATTGTCAATTTTCTGGGGACGCTGCAAAACGAATGGGCCGGTGCCCAAGCTTTCAGTTCGTTTGACACTTACATGGCTCCCTACATCCGGCAGGACAAGCTGAGTTATGACGAGGTGCGCCAGAGCCTGCAGGAGCTGATCTACAACCTGAATGTGCCCTCGCGCTGGGGCACCCAAACACCGTTTACCAACCTGACCTTTGACTGGGTCTGCCCGGAAGACCTGCGCGAGCAAGTTCCCGTGATTGCCGGAAAAGAGATGGCATTCAGTTACGGCGATCTGCAGCCCGAGATGGACATGATCAACCGGGCCTATATCGAGATCATGATGGCCGGAGACGCCAAAGGACGGGTGTTCACCTTCCCGATTCCCACTTACAACATCACCGAAGACTTTGACTGGTACAGCCCGAACGCCGAACTGCTGTTCGAGATGACCGCCAAATACGGCCTGCCTTACTTCCAGAACTTCATCAATTCGGAACTCAAGCCGAACATGATCCGCTCCATGTGCTGCCGCCTGCAGCTCGACCTGCGCGAGCTGCTCAAGCGCGGTAACGGCCTGTTTGGTTCGGCCGAGCAAACGGGTTCCCTGGGTGTGGTTACGATCAACTGCGCACGCCTGGGGTATTTGCATCAGGGCGACGAGGCGGCTATGTTGGCCGCGCTTGACACACTGCTGGACCTGGGGCGCGACAGCCTGGAGATCAAGCGCAAGGTGATCCAGCGCCACATGGACAACGGCCTGTTCCCATACACCAAGCGCTACCTGGGCACACTGCGCAACCATTTTTCCACGCTCGGCGTCAACGGCATCAACGAGATGATCCGCAATTTCACGCAGGACCAGTTTGACATCAGCAGCGACTGGGGTCATGCCTTTGCGGTGCGCCTGCTCGACCATGTGCGCGCCCGTATGCTCGAATTTCAAGACCAGACTGGCCACATGTACAACCTGGAGGCCACGCCAGCCGAAGGCACCACCTACCGCTTCGCCAAGGAAGATGCCAAGCAGTTTCCCGGCATTTTGCAGGCGGGCACCAAGGACATGCCCTACTACACCAACTCCAGCCAATTGCCGGTGGGCTTCACCGACGATCCGTTTCAAGCGCTGGAACTGCAGGACGATCTGCAGCGCAAGTACACCGGCGGCACCGTGCTGCACTTGTACATGACCGAGCCGCTCTCCAGTGCCGAGGCCTGCCGCCAGCTGGTCAAGCGCGCGCTGTCGCGTTTCTCGCTGCCCTACATCACCGTGACACCCACCTTCTCGATCTGCCCGAAACACGGCTACCTTGGCGGGCGCCATGACTTTTGCCCCAAGTGCGACGCCGACCTCATTGCACGCAAGCAACTGCAGGCCGCTTGACAGCGATCCATTAACAATAGGAGAAACAATATGACCGACCTGTGCCAACAACAAGATCTCGCCCCCAAGACCGTGATTCTGCGCGACGACGAACGCCAACGCTGCGAGGTGTGGACGCGCGTCATGGGCTACCACCGCCCGATGGCGTCCTTCAACACCGGCAAGAAGGGCGAGTTCCATGAGCGTACCTACTTTGACGAGCGCACCTGTCAGCCGACTCAACCCGGCGCCTGATGGGGTCGGCGGGTTGGCGCCCAGCGCGCCAGCCCTCACCCTCAAAGTAGGCGGCGTCACGCCCTTCAGTGCCACCGACTACCCCGGCCAGTTCACTGCAGTGGTGTTTGTGCAAGGCTGCCCCTGGCGCTGCGGCTACTGCCACAACCCGCACTTGCAGCCCCGCACCGCGCGCAGCCCGGTTCCCTGGAGCGACGTGCTGGCCTTGTTGCAGCGGCGCGTCGGGCTGATCGATGCCGTGGTCTTCAGCGGCGGCGAGCCCACCATGGACCCCGCCCTGCTTGATGCCGTGCGCGCGGTGCGTGCGCTCGGATTTGGTGTTGGCTTACACAGCGCCGGCATGTACCCGCGGCGCCTGGCCGAGGTGTTGCCCCTGGTGGATTGGCTTGGCCTGGACGTCAAGGCCTCATGGCAGGGCTATGACGCCATCACCGGCATCTCTGACAGTGCGCGTCAAGTGCGCGCTGGCGTAGAGCGGGTGCTGGCCAGCGGCGTGGCGTACGAATGTCGCACCACGGTGCATCCCGCTCTCCACAGCGAAGCCGACATCCTGGCGCTGGCGCAAGGCCTGCAGGCGATGGGCGTTCGTCACTATGCGCTCCAGGTTTTTCGTGCAACCGGCTCTCGCGACGCCCGGCTAACGGCTGCCTCCACCCTGGGCTACCCCGGCGCCGAGCTGCTGGCCCGAATAGCGCCCATGTTTGACAGCTTCAGCTTGCGGCAAGCCTGAGCGCACAGGCCGGCACTGGCTTGCACGTCGATTGAGGATGCAGCACCGCCAGAGTGGCAGGTAGTAACATGACTCAATCAGGGTAAACCCTGATATCTTTTTTCCTATTTGAAAGCCGGATCAATGACCATGAAACTTGCCACCTTTTGCCCCATTTCACTTCGCCTGACGGCTGTGGCCGCGTTGGGCCTGACCGCTGCGGGGGCCTTCGCTCAGGAGGTCCAGATTGTCCGCATCGCCCATGCCGGCCCCACGTCGGGCGGCATTGCCCATATCGGCAAGGACACCGAAAACGGCGTTCGCCTCGCCATCGACGAGCTCAATTCGCAGGCGCTGGTGATTGGCGGCAAGAAGATCAAGTTTGAACTGGCCGCCGAGGACGACGCCGGCGACCCGCGTCAGGCCACCACGGTGGCGCAGAAGCTGTGCGACTCCAAGGTGGCGGGCGTGGTCGGCCACCTGCAGTCGGGCACTACGATCCCGGCCTCCTCGGTTTACGCCAAGTGCGGCCTGCCGCATATCACGGCCGCGGCCACCAACCCGGACGTAACCAAGCACGGCTACCCCACCACGTTTCGCCTGATCGCCAACGACAACGCGCTGGGCGCGGCGCTGGCGTACTTTGCCCACGACGCGCTTAAGCTCAAGACCGTCGCCGTCATCGACGACCGCACCGCTTATGGCCAGGGGTTGGCCGACGTGTTCAAGGCCACGGCCCAGCAAAAAGGCATGCGCGTCGTGGCCGAGGAGTTCACCACCGACAAGGCGACCGATTTCATGGCCGTTCTCACCGCCATCAAGAGCAAGAAACCCAACGCGATCTTCTACGGCGGCCTGGACGCCCAGGCTGGCCCGATGCTGCGCCAGATGGAGCAGTTGGGCATGGCCGACGTCAAATATTTCGGTGGCGACGCCCTGTGCACCGAAAAGCTGCCGGAGTTGTCGGCCAAGGCTGCCACGCTCAAGAACGTGACCTGCGCCACCGGCGGCGCGTCGGTGCAGAAGATGCAGGGCGGCCTTGCCTGGAAGAAGAAGTACGACGAGCGCTTTCCGGGCCAGTTCCAGATCTACAGCCCCTATGCCTATGACGCGACTTTTGTGCTGGTGGACGCCATGAAGCGCGCCAACTCGGTGGACCCCAAGGCCTATGTCCCGTTCATCGGCAAGACCCATTACAAGGGTGTCACCGCCAACATCGCATTCACGCCCAAGGGCGAACTGACCACGCCGAGCGTCACGCTCTACACCTACAAGGACGACGTGCGCGCCGCGCTGAACTGAGATTGGTTTTTTATTCAGGCAAGGCCGCGGGCCAAGCTGGCCCTGGCGGCTATTGACCCTGCTGGTGGTGCTGGGCTTGAGCTGGTCCACGCAAGCTTGCCCTGAAAGCGGTTAAGAATCAACGACTTGTGAGACTTAATAAATCAATGGACCCAAGCCCAGCACCCGCCCAAGCCCCGGACCTGTCTTCGTTTCCCAGCGGATTTCGCGCCCTGGTCATCGGAGCCAGTGGCGGCATCGGGCAGGCCATGGTGCAGCACCTGGCCAACGAGCCGCGCTGCGCGGCAGTGCTTGGCCTGCACCGCCGCTCCAGCCCCCACATTGATTTTGACGACGAGGCCAGCATTGCCAGCGCCGCAGAGGCTGTGCAGGCGGGCGGCAAGTTTCACCTCATCATCAATGCGGCTGGCCTGCTGCACAGTGGCAACTTCATGCCCGAGAAAAAACTGGGCGACCTGAGTTATGCCCAACTGGAAGCCACCTTTCGCACCAACACCTTTGGCCCGGCCCTGGTGCTGCGCCACTTCGCCCCATTGCTTGGTGCTGAACGTGGCGTACTGGCGTTGCTGTCGGCCAAGGTGGGCAGCATTGAAGACAATCGCCTGGGCGGCTGGTACAGCTACCGGGCTTCTAAAGCGGCGCTGAACATGCTGCTGAAAACAGCCGCCATCGAGGTCAAGCGCAGCAACCCGCAGGCGGTGCTGGTCAGCCTGCACCCCGGCACGGTGAATACCGGGCTGTCCAAACCTTTCAAGGGTGCGCAGATTGGCCGCGCGGCCCCGGATGCCGCCTGCGACATGCTCAACGCACTGGCGCAGTTGACGCCTGTCGACACCGGCGGCTTTTTTTCATACGCCGGTGAGCGGCTGCGCTGGTAGCTGAATAAAGGCATTGCAAGGCGCCAATTCAAGGGGCTCACTGTGTCAATCAACGAGGTTTGTTTGATGGGCAACGCAAGCACGGTCATGTCACCCCTGACGGCGGCCGATATTTCTCGCGTGAGCAAACAGGCGGCCTTGCGCGATGCCAAGGTGCTGCGCCACCGGGCCACCCAGCCCCGGCCGTAAAAGCACCACACCCAAACGACGCGCCAGCTTGGGGGACAATCTGCACCCCATGCGCACGCTCCAACCCAATGACCTCGAGCTGCCCCCGCTCAACGCCAGCCCGCCAGGGCTTTACCAGCATTACAAAGGCGGCTGGTACGAGGTGCTTGACACCGTGCGGTGCAGCGAAACCCTGACTGGCATGACGCTATACCGTGCGCTTTACGGCGGCTTTGGTCTATGGGTGCGCCCAGCGGCCATGTTCGCTGAGATTGGTGCGTTTCAGGGCAAAACACAGCCCCGTTTTGTGCGCCACGACATCCTGAACGTGGTGCTGGCAGACCTGCCCACCGCACAAGCCCTGGTGGCCCACCTGATGGGGTTGGCGCAAAGGCGCGGCGTGGCGCTTGACACGGTGCTGCGTCCTGCGCCCACAGCCCCTTGCGCCGGCTTTGGACGTGGCTGCAATGGCGGAGTGTGGGAATGCTACTTTGCCGCGCTGCGGCAATGGCGAGAGGATGCCTGCGACTGGCTGTCCAAATTTCCCGAACGTCCCGCGCATTGATCATTCCCCATTGAGCCCATGGGGCGGTACGCAGACGCGATCATGTCGGGGGTTGCAGCGCCTGTGCACACGCAGGCAACGCGTGCCAAGGCACCCCCTGAGCAACTGCGCCAGTTCGCGCTACAGTGCCCATGACCACCCGTGGTAGCCATACGAGGCTAAAAACTTACCGATTGGTATTTTTTAATACCACAAAGTTTTAAGTGTTATCGATTGCCGGTAAAGTTCGGTTGCGCCACATTTTTGGCGGAGTTTGATAACCTGATCCACATCTGGAGAACATTGTGAAAAAGACCCTCATTGCATCTTTGCTTTCTCTTGGCTTTGTACTTTCTGCTCAAGCAAAAGACATCGTTGACACCGCCATAAGCGCGGGCAGTTTTAAGACCCTCACCACGGCATTGACGGCTGCGGGCTTGGTAGACACGCTCAAGGGCAAAGGGCCATTTACCGTTTTTGCGCCCACGGACGAGGCCTTTGCCAAAATCCCTAAAGCTGATCTGGACGCCTTGCTCAAAGACAAGGCCAAACTAACGGCCGTACTGACCTACCACGTGGTCTCAGGCAAAGTCATGGCTGCTGATGTCAAGGCTGGCAACGTCAAGACCGTTCAAGGCTCCGAATTGACAGTGACCACCATGAACGGCGTCAAGGTCAACAACGCCAACGTGGTGAAAACTGACATCGTGGCCGACAACGGTGTCATCCACGTCATCGACACCGTCGTCATGCCCAAATAAGGCATAGATCCAAGGCCATGGCTGACGCACACACTTGGCGCCGCATGGTGCGCTGTCTTTTTGCGGCATGGGTGGTCGCGTTTGGTGCCGTGCCAGTCAGTGCCATGGACGCGTGGTCAAGCGTCACCCCCGGTGCCGTTGTGCTGTTTCGCCACGCGCTGGCGCCGGGTGGTGGTGACCCGGCAGGCTTTCAACTCAACGACTGCGCGACACAACGCAACCTGAGCGTTGATGGGCGGGCCCAGGCACTGCGCATCGGTGAAGCGTTTCAACGCCGTGGCATAGAAGTCACAACCGTCTGGAGCTCCCAGTGGTGCCGTACACGTGAAACCGCCGACCTGGCTTTTCCTGCGAAGCGCACTGACCAAGCCCTGTTCAACTCATTTTTTAATAGGCCAGAGCGGGAGCCCGCACAGACCCGTGCAGCCTTGGACTTGCTGGCCTCATGGCGCGGTTCGGGGGTGATGGTGGTTGTGACCCATCAGGCCAACATCACGGCCCTGACCGGTGTCGTGCCGAACTCCGGTGAAGGTGTTGTCATTGCGCTGCGGGGGCGTGATCTCAAGGTGCTGGGCCGCATCACGCCATGAAAGCCCCACTCCAGACCGAGGCCGAATTGCGCCACCAGATTTGGCGTGAATTGCAACTCGCCACGCACGACCGGCACCACGAATGGCGCACGCCGGTGCTCGCCACTTTGGGGGCCCACGGGGTGCCTCAAGCGCTGGGGTTGGAAATTCCGGCACGCAAACGACCATGCACCACCTTGCTGTGCTGACTGCGCAGGTTCAGCATATAGACTGGCTGGAACTCGGTCACAGCGGCCATCGCCGCGCGGTGTTTGGCGTCAATACATGGGAATGGCGGGTGCCCTAATTCTTGGCCCGGCGGGTGACGCGCTATCGACGCCCTGTGCAGTGCTTCAGCCAGAGCATCGTCTAGGGTGGCGCCGACGGTTTGATTTGGGTGGTGGACCGAAGGAGGATCGAACTCCTGACCTCTGCATTGCGAACGCAGCGCTCTCCCATCTGAGCTACCGGCCCCACAA